>NZ_CP076228.1:0-322646 GCF_021378375.1 Wolbachia endosymbiont of Drosophila innubila
ATGAACTTAACTAGCCCTAAGGTTTCTACTATGTTTTTTGATCAGATTATTACAGTAACGGATCACAATGTTACTTGGGAAAAAATCCAAAATTGTCTTTATAATCTTTATGGAGAAGCAACATATAATAGCTGGCTGAGTTCACTAAAATTTGTCAGTAGCAGAAATGGGGAAGTTCTTTTATCCGTGTCAACAAGGTTTATAAAAGAGTGGATTACAGTTCATTACATGAAAAAAATATTATCATTATGGCAAAGCGAAGATAAAAGTATACGTTCTATTGATATTCAAGTAATTGAGGAGAGGAATTCAAATTTTAATGTTATACTAAAAAACAGAGAGGAAAGTAATCATAATCTTGGTTCGCCGCTGGATCCAAGGTTCACCTTTGATAATTTTGTAGTGGGAAAGCCAAATGAATTAGCATTTACGGCGGCAAAGCGTGTGGCAGAATCTATAGATCCAATATTAGGCAGCAATCCTTTGTTTCTATATGGTGGAGTGGGACTTGGTAAAACACATCTAATGCATGCTATAGCTTGGCACATAGTCAATTCCCCATCAGCAAAAAGAAAAGTGGTGTATTTATCAGCAGAGAAATTCATGTACCAATATATTACAGCGCTGCGAAGCAAAGATATTATGTTATTTAAAGAGCAATTTAGATCAGTAGATGTATTGATGGTAGATGATGTGCAATTTATCAGTGGTAAAGATAGTACACAAGAAGAATTTTTTCACACTTTCAATGCATTGATAGACCAAAATAAACAATTGGTTATATCAGCTGATAGGTCTCCTAGTGATCTTGATGGAGTGGAAGAAAGAATAAAATCACGACTCGGTTGGGGGTTGGTGGCAGATATTAATGAAACAACTTTTGAATTAAGGCTTGGTATATTGCAGGCAAAAGTGGAGCAGATGAATATGTATGTTCCGAAAGATGTCCTAGAGTTTTTAGCAAGGAACATAAAATCTAATATAAGAGAATTAGAAGGAGCATTAAATAAGGTTACCCATACCTCATTAATTGGAAGAAGTATGACGGTAGAATCAGCTAGTGAAACCCTAATCGATCTTCTTAGGTCAAATCATAGGTCAGTCACAATAGAAGAAATACAAAAGAAAGTAGCTGAATTTTTCAATATAAAGGTTGCAGATATGCAATCCAATAGAAGGCTTCGCAGTCTTGCAAGGCCAAGACAAATAGCTATGTATTTTGCCAAAAAATTTACGCAAAAAAGCCTACCAGATATTGGGAGAAACTTTGGTGGCAGAGACCATGCTACTGTTATACATGCAGTAAAACAAGTAGAAAATTTTATAAAGACCGACTCAAAATTTGCTGATGAAATCAATCGATTAAAAAAAATGTTTAAGTAGCGTTTTTAAAATAGCTAATAACAAATCCTAAAATGAATCGACTATAGTTTTAATCCGTTTAAGTTTAAAATCTTCTGTTAGCTTCGCAGAATACATTTCCTTATTGTGTTGATTATAGAAGGTAAATTCGTGATCATCTAAATTTAGTATTGCAAAGCCAAAGCCAAAAAAGTTTCTAACCTCGTGTGCTAAGTAGTTTTTACCATTTGAATAGTCAAATTCTACATTTTGATAAACAGATTCTTGATCTTGAGCGTGTAATGATGCACCACCGTTTCCAACTATAATTTGGTCTGGAACATTATCCATTAATAAAATCTGGGCTATATGAATGTGGCCAGAAACTATGGTAGTAACATTGCTTGGAAATTTATCTCCAAAAGCTTCGATTTGTGTAAGATTACCATGGCTTTTTAATGTCAAAAATTCTTTTTTTGGAGATCTCCAAAGCGGTTTATGAGTTAAAAACCACATGGGCTTGTCAGAACTATTTTGTATCAATTTATCAAATTGCCTCTCAAAAGCATCAATTGTGCTTTGGGTTGTAAAAATATCCTCACCGGATGAAGAGTCGAAGATAAAAAATTTCATCGGTCCAGCATCTAAGGACCAACTAGAAACGAAGTTTCCACATTTTTCAGACGAAAAGGGGTATGAATCTAGATACCTGAACCATCCTTCATAAGCTCTATCACAACTCTCATGGTTTCCACGAACAAAAAGGAAAGGGGATTGTGATAAAATATCCTTTGCAGGCTCAAACCAATCAGCGTACCAAACTTCTTTATTATATCCATAAATATCGCCACACTTTTTTGTATTTCTACATTTTGTTTGTCTATAATGATAATCACCAACATGGATAATTAAATCTGGTTTATGAAGGGCGATTGAATCTAAATTTTTTTTTAAAGGCCAGCTATCTACCGAATTACATTCCTGCTGAAATAACATATTTATTCTACAGCCCGTGTCACCAATGAAAGCAATTTTATTAACCTTTTTTGGTAATATAGGAACCCGTAGATCCTCAATACTAATGTTTTTGGCACTTGTTTGTACTGTCAGTTCACAAACTGTTTCGTTATGACCACCATTGTTAATTAAGCTGCGATTCAGCATTTCTGTTTCCTTGCCATCAACATAAACAATGGGACACATGTCATTGTCCGTAATTGCGCGTATGCTTAGTTTATTTTCTGGGATAACTTGAGACCATGTGTATAATATTTGTGCATGGACGAAATGAAAGCTAGTTATAAGAGAGAGAGCTAAAAAAATAAAGATATTAGCTATATTCATTTGTATAAAAACCTAAGTTAAAAATTAGTAGTAAGGTTATCTTAAATGATTAAAATTTATAATCACAAAATTCATAATCAAATTATACAAACAATTTCTAAATTATTCTAGTATCAGATTGACACTCTAGATGAAAAATTCTAAAATGATTAAGTAATTTAAAATAATTATATAAAAACTAGAATATAGTGCGGCCGTGGTGGAATTGGTAGACACGCAGCGTTGAGGTCGCTGTGGCTCATAAGGCCTTGGAAGTTCAAGTCTTCTCGGCCGCACCAGTTTTTATCGCTGTTTAATATGGGTAAAAATGTTTATAGGAAATCAGAGTAGCAATAAGGTAGAAAGAGCTATCAGCGAAATCAGGCGCGGTCGGCCAATTGTAATATATGATGAAAGTAATTACCTATTGTTTGCTGCTGCTGAGGCTTTAGAAAGAGATTTATTTAATCAATACAAGCTTACATCAAGTAATGTATATGTTACTTTAACTTCAAGTAAGGTAAAATACATATCTCAGAATAAAGAACATAACAGCAAACGTCTGTTGGTGAATAATTTTGATGAACTGCTCTATTTAATAAACTGTTCAAAGGAAGATTGCATAAAAGAGTTGCAATGCTCAAAGACAATAGATGAATGTGCTATTGCCTTGCTTAAGTTCTCAGAATTATTGCCATACGCGTTAGTGGCTGATATGACTTTTGAGAATAACCATGAAATGCGAAATTGGTGCGAGAAAAATGACGTTATTGCACTGGACACGTCATTCATAAATAATTTTCAAGAAAATCAGGATGTATATGAAGTGTGCAAAACATCATTATTTTTAAAACAGACTCAAGAAGTAAATATCATATCTTATAGAACCGAAAGTGGTGGAAGAGAACATCATGCAATTATCATTGGCAATCCAGATAAAGATGACGAACCATTAGTGAGAATTCATTCTTCGTGCTATACGGGTGACTTGTTAGATAGCTTGTCATGCGATTGCAGAAGTCAGTTACATCAAGCAATTCAAATGATAGCTGACTCTGGAAGTGGTATTATATTGTATTTGATGCAAGATGGAAGAGGCATTGGTTTAACTAATAAGTTAAGAGCGTACAGTATGCAAAGAGGACATAATCTTGATACTGTTGATGCAAATAGAATATTGGGTTTTGAAGATGATGAAAGGAGTTTTGCTGTTGCAGCTAAAATGCTTAAGAAATTGAACATTAACAAAATCCAATTACTTACAAACAATGATAGGAAATTGTCAGAATTGGAAAGTAGTGGTATAGGAGTTACAAAGTGTCTACCACTTATTGTGGAACGTAATAAATATAACGATTCATATATGGAGACAAAGTTTGGTAAATTAGGCCATAGATTAAGAGTTTTTTAGCTTTTTTGCTGTAACTACTTTGTTAATTTGCTATGTTTATTAACATAAGTTAAGATTTTTAGGAATACTAAAATGCTAAGATTTTTTAAGCGAGAAAAAAATACTGAATCCTTAGATAAGGATATAAATTGGAATTCAAACCGCTACAGCACAGTTATTGCTCAAAGGAATATTCTACTTTTATTTGCATTAATATTATTAGCAACGATCTCTATCAGCATATTAGTCATATTTAAAATTAGCACAAGTAGCACTATTGAGCCATTTGTTATAGAAATTGACAAGAAATCAGGAATAGTGCAATTGGTTGATCCTGTCACAGTAAAACAGTATTCTGCAGATGAAGCGCTAAACGATTATTTTATTTCAGAGTATATAAAAGCAAGGGAGGTTTTTGATCCATATCATTATAATTATAACTATTATACAAAGGTGAGGTTGTTTTCCTCACCTGATGTGTATAATGAATTTAGAAATTATGTAGGATCGCAGAATATGGATGATCTTTTTAATTTATATTCAGATACCAAAAGTGAATTTAAAATTCGCTCAATTCAAAAGTTGGGTAACGATGCTCTTCAGGTGAGATTTTTTGTGGAATTTACACGGAAAGATAGAAGTTCTACGAGAAAAAATAAGATAGTTATTATGTCATATAGATATGCATCGCTTGAAATGGATGATCAGCAAAGATATATTAACCCATTAGGATTTCAAGTTATTTCATATAGAGTAGATGATGAATATGTATAGGATATTATTAGTTTTAGCTTTACTTGTAAGTGGCAATTTAAACGCATCCATTAATTATAATGAGCCTATTTCTATAGATAGTAGAATAAAGACTTTTGTGTATAGCCCTAATGAAGTATTTACGGTGGTTTTTAGTCAGGGTTACTATTCTTATATTGAATTTGCGGAAGGAGAAAAAGTTAAAAATATCGCTGTTGGTGATGCATCAAGTTGGAAAATTAATCCTTATGACAATAAATTGCTTATCATGCCATTTGAAGTTAGTAGTCGCACTAACATGATTATTACGACAACTAAAAAAAGAAATTACATTTTTGATTTAATCTCAAGGCCAAACTACGATAAATACCCGGATACTGATGCTAAGAAAGTAGATCACGATTATTCTGCTGAAAAGGATATATCTTACGTAGTACGTTTTTATTATCCTCAAGAAGAAGGTGAATTTGATGTTGATTTAGATGAGGTTTCTTTACCTACTCAAATGCAATATACTACAGACAAGCTAGAAAAAATAATACAAGAAAATGATACGAAGTACAATTATACATATATTGATGAAGGTGGTAATGCGGATATAGTTCCGATCGAGTTATTTGATGATGGTTATTTAACCTATTTAAAATTTAGAAATAATAATAAAATACCTCAGGTTTTTGTAGAAGGGGAGGATAAACCTTGTAAAAGGCTGTTATTTGATGATTATGTTATAATAAAAGGAGTACATAAAAAGCTATTTATGCGTTATGAAGATGGTGAAGTTGAAATTATAAATAGGTCACTTTAGCTGTGGTACATGCAATATGAATAAAGAAAGGCGTAACAATTCAGAAGATGAATCAGAAATAGAGAATAAGGTAGTAACAGTTGGCTCTAATCAAGGTCATAGGGCATTGATGGTCATTATTTTAGTGCTTCTGGCTGGTGGAGTGTATTATCTCTATTTTAGTCCTTCTCCTAAAGAGGGTTCAGAAGTTATTAAAAAAGAGGAAACAAAGCAAAACGTTCAAGAATTGAAAGGAAAGTTGGAACAAGTTCCAGATAATGTAATGGTTCCTGAAAGAATAATAACTGATCCCTTACCACCCTTACCTCCTCTTCCTACACCACTAATCATACCAGAAATAAAACAAATTAGAAAAGAAGAAGTGATGAAAAAAGAAGAAGAGAAACCAAAAGAAACTCCTGTGTCAAATATACCTATTTTGCCAAAGCAAAATTTTCCTTCTAGTAATGTTATGGGCAATTTACCTACCTCGTTTCCTACAATAGGGGGTGGCGGTTATCCTAGAGACAGACGTAGTGCACAGATGTTGACAATTTCAGGTGGTAGTGGAGAGAACAAGGCTGCTGATGCTATTTTATCCGACACTTCAGCACAATCGAGCAAAGCTACCAGAGTAGGAAAGCTTGGTTTAATGATTACTCAAGGTAAAATTATTGATGCTGTTCTTGAAACTGCAATAAACTCTGATCTGCAAGGAATGCTGCGTGCTATGGTGAGTAGAGATGTTTATGCAGAAACTGGTGATACAGTTTTAATACCTAAAGGCTCAAGATTGATAGGCAGTTATTCATTTGACTCGAATGTTGCTAAATCTCGTGTAAATATAAACTGGAATAGAGTGATTCTGCCACATGGAATAGATATTGCAATCTCATCACTTAGTACTGACGAGCTTGGTAGAGCAGGAATAGCAGGAATAGTTGATAACAAAATAGTAAGTGCGTTATTCTCTTCGGTGACACTTGCTGGTGTTTCGATTGGTTCTGCTGTTATAGGGCAAAAGGCTTCTAATCTTGTTGATACGCTAACTGTCAGAGATGCAGTAAAGTCTATCACTGCAACCGAAATAGATTTTTCTTCTCTCCAACTCATTATTGACCCAGAAAAGAAGATATCTAGTGACAAATGGAAATTAGGCCTTGGGGCTATCGGAAGAATTCGGAGTGCCAAAAGCAGACAAGATTTACTAAAAATAATGAAAGAGGAAATAGCAAAAGCACTAGGAATTGAAGAAGACGAGGTAAATATAAGCCTGGAAATTGTAAATCAACTGTTAGAACAAATTCAAAGAAAAAGCAAGTCTGTTTATGATGAAGCAATCGGGAAATCAATCGAGGATTTTTCTAAAGATATGCGGGATGTAGTGGGCAGATATACAGATAAAAAACCAACTATTTATGTTGATCAAGGCACTGCATTGAAAGTATTTGTTAACCAAGATATAGTATTTCCTCCACAGGCAATATTAAATCAATGAAATGAACTATGCTGCACTTGATACATATTTGGAGCCATTACAAGGCATATTTCAAGAAGAAGGCGTAAATGAAATATCAATAAATAAGCCAAAGGAAGTATGGATTGAAAATCGCGGTGAAATAAGGTGTGAAAAATTAGAAGTATTCGATCTTAACCATTTGAAATCTCTTGGCAGACTGATTGCTCAAGCTACAGAACAAAAACTTAGCGAAGAAGCGCCGTTACTTTCGGCAACATTACCAAATGGTTATCGTATACAGATAGTATTTCCGCCAGCATGTGAACCTGATAAAGTAGTCATGTCGATTCGTAAGCCTTCTAGCATGCAGTTAGCACTCGATGATTACGAAAAAATGGGGGCTTTTTCTGAAACTGTTACAGAAGCAACTGATAATCCAGTTGACCGTCATTTGGATTTATTGTTAAGGCAAAAAAAAATAAAAGAGTTTTTAGAATACGCTGTAATAAGTAAGAAAAATATTATAATTAGTGGTGGAACTTCCACTGGTAAGACTACTTTTACTAATGCTACTTTGCGTGCTATTCCAGATGAGGAAAGAATTATTACTGTTGAGGATGCAAGGGAAATCGTTTTGAACGATCATCCCAATAAAGTCCATCTAATTGCCTCTAAAGGAGGGCAGGGCAGAGCAAAAGTAACCACTCAAGATTTGATAGAAGCGTGCTTACGTTTAAGGCCAGACAGAATAATAGTTGGTGAGCTCCGTGGAGCGGAAGCTTTTAGTTTTCTTAGGGCGATAAATACTGGTCACCCTGGATCAATATCAACCCTTCATGCGGATAGTCCAACAATGGCCCTTGAGCAAATAAAACTGATGGTTATGCAAGCAAACCTTGGCATTCCTCCAGACCAAATTATACCATACATTAGAAATGTGATTGATATTGTTATTCAGCTAAAAAGAACCGGTGGGGGCAAAAGAAGCATTTCTGAGATATTATTTACTAGATCTGCGAGCGAAAATGCTTAAATTTATACATAAGTTAAGGAAGAGTAGTTTATGAGTAATAGAAATCACCTACGTAATATTCTCATAGGAGGTGTAGTAGCTTTTAGCGTACTTGAGTTTTGCTTCTATCTATCTGGTATATTGTTTGTTCTGTTTGCTGATGGTCCGGATGCTGTGGATTTTAAGGCAATTAATCCTAGTTTGACGCCTTTCCCTCAAGCTCTTTGGCCAACGATTTTTGATCATATACAATATTGTTGGCATCATCCAGAGTTATATAGCCTTGAGCTCAAAATCACATTAATTATATCTTCTGCACTGCCTATCATTGTTTTAATGATTATCTTATGGAATTTAAGAGAAAGGATAATTGAGTGGCGACCATTTAAAAAGAAGGAATCACTTCATGGAGATTCGCAGTGGGCATCAGAGAAAGACATACGAAAAGCAGGATTAAGAAGCAAAAAGGGATTATTGCTTGGTAAAGATAAAAGAGGATACTTCATTTCTGATAGGTTTCAGCATGCATTGTTATTTGCACCTACAGGTTCTGGTAAGGGTGTTGGCTTTGTAATTCCTAATTTATTATTTTGGACTGACTCGGTAATTGTACACGACATAAAATTAGAAAACTATGAAATAACAAGTGGTTGGCGAGAACGACAAGGACAAAAAGTATACGTATGGAATCCAGCGCAGCCAGATGGAATAAGTCACTGTTACAATCCATTACAATGGATTAGTGAAAAACCTGGGCAGATGGTTGACGATGTGCAGAAAATAGCTAACCTAATCATGCCTGAACAAGACTTTTGGCAGAATGAAGCAAGAAGCTTATTTGTTGGAGTGGTATTATACTTACTTGCTGCACCAGAGAAAGTTAAATCTTTTGGTGAAGTTGTGCGTACGATGCGTAGTGATGACGTGGTTTATAATCTTGCTGTTGCTCTTGATACAATGGGTAAAATACTACACCCTGTAGCATATATGAATATTGCAGCTTTTTTACAAAAAGCTGATAAAGAAAGGTCAGGTGTTGTATCAACCATGAACTCATCACTTGAATTGTGGGTAAACCCATTGATTGATACTGCAACTGCGTCAAGTGATTTTAATATTCTAGATTTTAAAAAGAAGAAAATTACAGTTTATGTTGGTTTAACTCCTGACAACTTGACTAGGCTCAGGCCTTTAATGCAGGTTTTTTACCAACAGGCAACTGAGTTTTTATGTAGAAAATTGCCATCGGATGACGAGCCTTATGGCGTATTGTTTTTAATGGATGAGTTTCCTACACTTGGAAAAATGGAGCAATTTCAAACAGGTATTGCATATTTTCGTGGTTATCGAGTTAGGTTATTCTTAATTGTTCAAGATACTGAGCAGCTCAAAGGAATATACGAAGAAGCAGGGATGAACTCCTTTTTGTCAAACTCGACTTACAGAATAACTTTTGCAGCCAATAATATTGAAACAGCTAATTTAATATCGCAACTTATAGGAAACAAAACTGTACAACAAGAATCGTTGAATAAGCCTAAATTTTTAGATTTAAATCCTGCTTCAAGGTCATTACATATCTCTGAAATACAGAGAGCATTGCTATTGCCTCAAGAAGTTATTATGTTGCCACGTGACGATCAGATAATTTTAATAGAGTCGACTTACCCAATTAAATCAAAGAAAATTTTGTACTACAGTGATACCACCTTCACAAGAAGGCTGCTCAAACAAACTCGTGTGCCTACACAAGAACCATATGACCCAAACAAAGTTCTTTCTGCCGCTGCGAGCAAAGATAAGGTTAATAACGAGGGGAATAATGTTCTTGAGGGACCTAATTCAGTTGATTATCCTGCTGAAACTAAAACCGAAGATGCAGTATATGATGAATCAGATGAATTTGCAGACGAAGATATTGATGATGAAGATATCGACGATAAGTTTGAAGATGATGACGAGGAAGATGAGGATAGGAGCGATGATGGGTTTGATGACGAAGAAGAGGAGGATGAATTTGAAGATGAGGATAAATTAAAAAATGACGAGAAGTAAGGTTAACTTTGCCTATTTTTAGCTCAGAAAAGTGCAAGTTATGCAAATAATTAGGTTTTTCATATTAAGCCATTTTTAATTAATTAGTATTAGATTAGCTATTTTAACTAGGGGAGTAGTAATGATTAGTAAAAAAACATTAGCGGTTACAGCATTTGCTTTATTGTTGTCACAACAATCTTTTGCAAGTGAAACAGAAGGGTTTTACTTTGGTAGTGGGTATTACGGTCAATATTTAAATAACACAAGCGTACTAAAAACAAGCACTACAGGTATCAAAAATTTGTCTATAAATGACAGGGGTGCTCAGAACACAGAAGGTCAGTCACTAAGTGAGTATAAAGGAGATTATAATCCACCTTTTGCTGCAAATGTGGCATTTGGTTACACAGGGGAATTGGGTAACAACAGCTATAGGGCTGAATTGGAAGGGATGTATTCTTCTGTAAAAGTGGATAATATTGGTTTAACAAGTAGCCAAATAACTGTTTCATACCTAAAGGAGACTGATGAGGATTCTGATAAAAAAACTTATCTCTATGGTGCTGCAGTTAGTCATGACCAAATTGAGAACATATCTGTAATGGCAAATGTTTATCATCATTGGAAAAGTGACCGTTTCTCTTTTTCTCCTTACGTTGGTATTGGGATCGGTGCAACAAGAATGACGATGTTTGAAAAACCGTCAATAAGACCCGCAGGTCAATTAAAAGCTGGCTTTGACTATCGCATAAACGAAGATGTAAATATGCATATCGGATATAGAGGTTTTGGTGCTATTGGTAGCGATATTAAGCTTACAGCAAAAAGGTTAGGACAAGTGGTAGACGACTTTAATAATAATAAAAAAAAGAAGCTTAATCCTAGCTCAGGTAGCAAAGTAACTGAGGAAATAAATATAGGTAATCAACTATTTCACACACACGGTATAGAGGCTGGTCTTACTTTCCATTTTGCCAGCAAAGCTTAAACATGTTGCCCTTTAAAAAATGCATAAAACCGTTCCTGTCGTCCTATGGCTTGACCATAGGATCTAGTGAAATATAGATCCAAGTAGTCACGCTACTTGGATGACTAGGTAGAGGGTACTGGGATGATATAGGATAATATGGGATGAAGGCAAAAAAACATTAGCTATGTTCTTTTCACAACAATGCATCTCTTCATTCCCGCTAAGTCATATACATATTCCTGAAAAGCTAATTCGTATGAGGGGATTATTTTGTCAATATTGCTTTGATCTTCACCTATCTCCAATATCGCAAACCCATTTTTTTTAAGGCACTTTCTCAATATTGGAAAAATGCTCAAGTAACAGCTCAAACCATCAATACCACCATCAAGGGCAATTCTTGGTTCCTTTTGCACTTCAGCTTGCAAGTCTTTCAATTTGCTTCTTTTAATATATGGAGGATTACTGATTATAAGATCGAATGAACCTCTGCACTCTGTCCACGAACTTGGAAATATTTTGGCTCTGCTGAGAAGATCATGTTTTTTTGTGTTCTGATAGGCAACTTTATATGCTTCCAAGCTTTTTTCAAAACCGACGCCAACAGCATATTCATACTCACTAAGTACGGATATCAATAAACAACCTGTGCCTGTACCAAAATCTGCAATTTTTAGTTTCTGTTTTTTGTTTGGGTAATATTTTAACACTGCTAGGATTATTGTTTCACTATCTGGCCTTGGATCTAAAACATGCTGGTTAACTATAAAATTTTTACTCCAGAATTCACGATTACCTATTATTTGCGATATTGGATATCTTTCCGCTCTTTTTTTTGTTAATTTCCAAAATAAAAGTTCTTTCTCCATCGGCACTTGATCAGCATGGTTCACAATTATAAATGATCTTTCCACTCCAAGTACGTGCTGCATGATGATTTCACAATCTAAATGTGGTGATTCAACTTTATGTGACGATAATAACTCCGATCCTTCTTGAATTAAAGTGCTGATTGTTTTCATTATTCTAAAAATATGTTTCTTTCAGCCAAAAATAGCAAGATGAGCTTCCAGTTTAGGGTAGCTGCACTAAATCCCAGTGTCAAGCACGCAGCTGTACGAACATTGCAATTTGCAGATCCAAGTAGCTTGACTACTTGGATCCAGCTAAGTTGGTGAGCATAAAAGTATAGCTAATGCGAGCTTTACGTCATACCGTCACGGTATCTCTAGATTCCGCTAACACGTAGCGGGACGACGAGGTCAGGGTGTCATCCTAGTACCTTCTCCTGTCATCCCAGTGCCCTGACTACTTGGATCCAGGAAAAAGAATGGTGTCATCCAAGTAGCCTCCCTCCCCTGTCATCCCAGTGCCCAGACACTGAGATCCAGAAAAGTTTGCTTGTAAGCAAGCAAACTAGCACAGAAAGTGGTTACAACATTTTCGATGAGATTATATGGAAAACTGGATTCCAGTGTCAAGCACTGGAATGACACCTTCCTGCCCAGTTCATGTTGCCATAAATATTAAGAAATTTACCAAGCAAAAAAAAGGCAAAAGAAGCCCTAGTCATTGTCTATTTTCAGTATTGGCGTTTTTTAAGTCTTAAACACTGCAATTTAGCTGCTTTTAAATGCAACTCACCTTAGTTTAAATGTTTAAGAAATTTACTAAGCAAAAAAAAGGCAAAAGATATCCCGTATTAGCTAGTTGTCACTCTCTAATCTTGCAAATTGGCGTACTATACTGTCTTAAACGCTTTATAAGCGCGTTTCAGCTTATATAGGTAAAAACCCAGAAATGTTGTGAAGAAGTAAAGTGTGCATAGTGCAAAAAATTAAAAATAAGACGCCAATTACGTAATACTGTTGTCATTTAATCTGCACAGATTGAAGATAAATGAATACCTTCAGTACCATGATAATGGGGCTGGCGAAGGGTGTCAAGTAAGTTTTTTCGTTTCTACTGAATGACAGTTGTGGCTTGGGAGGTAGTGCAAGAAGTCTACTGATGGCTTTCAAGGCAGTTGAGCTTAATTATTAGAGTAGTAATGTTTATTTTTATATTGACTATTGAGGTTTATTATTTTATAACTAAAAACTTAGTTATTTTAATGAGCTTGAGTTTATAACATATGCCTACGATAAATCAATTAATACGTAAGGGTAGATTAGGATTGACCCATAAGAAAAAGGTACCAGCTTTGGGAGAAAGCAACCCTCAAAGGAGAGGTGTTTGCACTAAGGTGTATACTACAACTCCTAGAAAGCCTAACTCAGCACTCCGTAAAGTAGCCAGAGTAAAAATTAGTGGGTATGGTGAAGTGACGGCTTATATACCTGGTGAAGGTCATAATTTACAAGAACACTCTGTTGTTTTGATACGTGGTGGGCGGGTTAAAGATTTGCCAGGTGTGCGTTATCACATAATAAGAGGTGCCCTTGATCTGCGTGGTGTGCAAAATCGAAAGAAAGCTCGTTCAAAATATGGTGTAAAGAAATCTGGTTAAAGTTTATGGCTCGTCGGAATAAAGCAAAAAAAAGAGAAATAAGTCCTGATTCGCGTTACGGCAGTGTTTTGCTGATGCGTTTCATTAATACAATCATGAAATGTGGTAAAAAATCTACTGCAGAAAAGATTATCTATGACGCTTTGTCTTTAGCTGAAAAGAAAATAGGCGAAGGTGGGTTATCAATTTTTGAGACAGCAGTAGGAAATGTTACTCCTTCTATAGAAGTGCGTTCTCGACGCATTGGTGGTGCAACTTATCAAGTACCTGTTGAAGTTCGACAAGATAGAGCGGTTTCTTTAGCGTTAAGGTGGATTGCTAAAGCAACTTCTGCTGCTCGAAAAAAGAGTGGAAAAACCACTGTTGATTGTTTGCAATCTGAAATACTGGATGCTTATAATAAACGCGGTGGTGCGTTTAAGATGTGCGAAGAAAAATATAAAATGGCTGAAGCTAATAAGGCATTTTCTCATCTTCGTTTTTAATGTTAGCTAATTAATTGTGATATGGAAATTGGAATATCTAAATACAGAAATATAGGGATAATGGCTCACATAGATGCTGGTAAGACTACCACAACAGAGCGTATTTTATTTTATACTGGTAAGCAAAATAGAATTGGTGAAGTGCACGATGGTGCAGCTTCTATGGATTGGATGGAGCAGGAAAAAGAGCGTGGTATTACAATCACATCTGCTGCAACAACATGTTTTTGGAATGATCATAGGGTCAATATAATAGACACTCCTGGTCACGTTGATTTCACTATTGAAGTTGAGAGATCTTTAAGGGTTTTGGATGGTGCAGTTGCTGTATTTGATGGAGTTGCTGGAGTTGAACCTCAATCTGAGACAGTGTGGCGTCAAGCTGATAAATATAGCGTTCCTCGTATCTGCTTTGTTAATAAGATGGATAGAATAGGGGCAAATTTTTATCGATGTGTTGATATGATAAAGACGAAGCTTGGTGCAGCACCTTTAGTTATTCATTTACCAATAGGGAGTGAGAAAGATTTCAAAGGTATAATTGACCTTATTTCTATGAAAGCCATTATATGGCAAGAAGAAACGTTGGGCGCTAAATTTTCTTATGAAGATATTCCTTCTGATTTGCTTGATAAGGCTCAAGAATATCGAAATCTTTTATTAGATGCTGCAGCTGAGATGGATGATGAAGCGATGAATACTTACTTTGAGTCTAATGATCTGCCAGTGGATTTACTGAAAAAATGCGTGAGAAATGGGACCATTAAAGGAAAATTTGTTCCTGTGTTATGTGGATCAGCTTTTAAAAATAAAGGCGTACAACCACTTTTAGATGGTGTGATTGACTTTTTACCTTCTCCTATTGATGTTGATGTAATTGTTGGAATTGATCCTAAAGATTCAGAAAAGAAAATTGAGGTCAAACCTTCAGAAAAAGAGAAATTTGTTGCTCTTGCATTTAAAGTGATGACGGATAAATTTGTAGGCAGCTTGACGTTTATCCGTATTTATTCTGGTAAATTAAAGTCTAAATCTACCATTTCAAATGCGTTAAAAAACGAAACTGAAGGGATTGGCAGAATGTTACTTATGCATGCAAATAACCGAGAAGATATAACTGAGGCTAGGGCTGGAGATATAGTTGCTTTAGTTGGGCTAAAGAAAACAACCACCGGAGATACTTTATGTTCTGTTGATTTTCCTATATTATTGGAGCGTATGGAATTTCCTGAGCCTGTTATTGAAATTGCTGTAGAACCTAAAACCACTTCAGATCAGGAAAAATTAGGTATTGCTCTAAATAGGTTGGTTGCAGAAGATCCTTCTTTGAGAATGTCAGTAAATGCGGAAAGTGGCCAGACTATATTGAAAGGCATGGGTGAGCTCCATCTTGAGATTATTGTTGATAGAATGAAGCGCGAATTTAACATTGAGGCTAATGTCGGTGCTCCTCAGGTTGCATATCGTGAAACTATCACTAAATCTGTTGAAATTGATTACACTCATAAAAAACAATCTGGTGGAGCTGGTCAGTTTGCTAAGGTTAAAATAAAATTTGAACCTCTTGAGCCTGGTTCTGGGTTTCAATTTGAAAGTAAAATTGTAGGTGGTGCTATTCCAAAAGAGTATATTCCTGGGGTAGAAAATGGCTTGGAGTTGATAAAAGAAGGTGGTATAATTTCGGGATTTCCGTTGATTGATTTTAAGGCTACCCTTCTTGATGGTGCTTTTCATGAGGTTGATTCTAGTCCTTTAGCTTTTGAACTTGCTGCTAAAGGTGCTTTTAAAGAGATGGCAAATAAAGCTGGTCCAAAAATGCTGGAGCCTATAATGAAAGTTGAAATCATTACTCCTGAAGAATATATGGGTGATGTTATGGGTGATATAAATAGTAGAAGAGGAAATGTTGCTGATATGCTCGATTTAGGTAATAATAGTAAAATAATTACTGCTTCGGTACCTCTTGCAAATATGTTTGGTTATATCAACGTTTTGCGTTCTATGTCTCAGGGAAGGGCGCAGTATAGTATGCATTTTTCTTGTTATGAGCAAGTGCCACAATATGTGGTTGATGAGTTAAAGTTAGAGTATAATTAAGGGTAATAATTATGACAGCAATAGTGGAAGCATTTGGAAAGCCGCATGTAAATGTGGGAACAATAGGACATGTGGATCATGGAAAGACGACGTTAACAGCGGCGATAACGAAGCATTATGGAAATTTTGTAGCGTACGATCAGATAGACAAAGCGCCAGAAGAAAGGAAGAGGGGGATAACGATAGCAACAGCGCATGTTGAGTATCAGACAGAGAAAAGGCATTATGCACACGTTGATTGTCCTGGACACGCTGACTATGTAAAGAACATGATAGTAGGTGCAGCACAGATGGATGCGGCGATATTGGTAGTGTCGGGGGTTGATGGGCCAATGCCACAAACGAGAGAGCATATATTGCTGGCGAAGCAGGTAGGTGTTGGATATATCGTGGTGTATATAAATAAAGCTGATGTTGCTGATGCTGATATGATAGATTTAGTAGAAATGGAAGTGAGGGAATTACTGAGTAAATACGGATTTCCAGGGGATGAAGTGCTTGTGGTGGTTGGTTCAGCGCTCAAGGCGCTGGAGGATGACAGCAGCGAATATGGAAAGAAATCAATAGATAAATTGATGGAAAAGTTAGATGAATATGTAGCGGTTCCACCAAGGCCTGTGGATTTACCATTTTTATTGCCAATCGAAGATGTATTTTCGATATCGGGGCGAGGAACAGTGGTAACAGGAAGAATAGAGAAGGGAGAGATAAAGACGGGAGAAGAGATAGAGATAATAGGTCTGAAAGCGACGCAAAAGACGATATGCACAGGTGTTGAGATGTTTAAGAAGTTGCTGGATAAGGGAAGTGCAGGACTCAATGTAGGAATATTGTTAAGAGGAACAAAAAGAGAAGAAGTGGAGAGAGGGCAAGTATTAGCGAAACCGGGGACGATAACACCGCATAGAAAGTTTAAGGCGGAGGTTTATATATTAAAGAAAGAGGAAGGAGGAAGGCATACACCATTTTTTTGCGAATTACCAGCCACAGTTTTATTTAAGGACAACGGATGTAACTGGGAGCATAAAATTGCTAGATGGGAAGGAGATGGTAATGCCAGGAGATAATGTGAGTGTAGAAGTAGAATTGCAAGTACCGATAGCAATGGATAAGGGATTGCGTTTTGCGATAAGAGAAGGCGGTAGAACTGTTGGTTCTGGTGTTGTTTCTGAAATTTTGGAGTGAGAGTTTGAGTTATAGGAGTGTAGCTCAATTGGTAGAGCGCTGGTCTCCAAAACCAGAGGTTGTAGGTTCAATTCCTATCGCTCCTGCATTAATGTTGTGGTGGAAATGTTAAAAAGTTTGTGTGGTTTTTTCTGTGATATAAAGCAAGAAATACGAAGAATTGCTTGGGTAAAGAAACAGGAGGTGTTGTCATCTCTATTTGTTGTAATGATTGTTATATTATGCTTTTCGATTTTCTTCTGTTTTGTGGATTTTATGTCTCTTTACGTAATTAAGGCTTTATTTGGAATTATTTATGGAATGTGAATATAAATGGTATATCATTAAAGTTGATTATGGATATGAGCAAAACATACGCGAATTGGTAAGTAATGCTGTTTATTTTAAGGAAGTGTTTATTCCTTATCAAACGGTATGTAATTCAAAGTCTGATATAAAAGAATTATGTGAAGTGTATGTATATATGCATCTGTGTGATGAAAGCAAAAATATTTTGAATCAAACGCCTGGATTCTGCAGTGGCGAATCTGGTGATTTTGAGATGATTTCAGATGATGAGATAAGTTTAAAGTGTAAAGAATTTAATAGATATAAATGGTATATCTTGAGAGTTGCTTCCAATTGTGAAGAGAAAGTGCGCCAACATATATTGGAAAATTCTATGAGATTGGGTGTTAATGATTACTTTAAGGAAGTTTTTATTCCATATGAAGAGCTAAGTGAAGTAGAGTTGAAATCTAAGAAAATTGCTACACGAAGGAAATGCTTTCCTGGTTATGTCTTTTTATACGTGAATTTATGCGATGAAGTATTGAATTTTATCAATAATATACCAAAATCTCTTAAGGTTTATGGATTTTTGAAAAACGGTAATATTCCAAAGGTGATTTTGGATGATGAGATTCACTCAATGTGTAATGCACTTTATAATGCTCAAGAGACAAAGAAGTTAGGTTATGGTTATGAAAAAGGTGAAAAAGTGAAAATTAATGATGGTCTTTTTCAAAATTTTACTGGTAAGGTAAATATGGTAGACGATGAGAAAAAAATTATTAATGTGGAAGTATCGATTTTAGGTAAGCCGACAATAATAGAGCTTGATCTGGCTCAAGTAGAGAAAATAGAGGATTAATTATGAGTGTTATAGTTGCTAAGATTAACTTACTTATGGAAGCTGGGAAAGCAGTTCCAGGACCGAAAATTGCTTCAGTACTTGGTCCACGTGGTATACCTGTTCCTAAGTTTTGTGAAGCTTTTAATAAAGTTACTAGTGCTGCTAACGCTAATTATAAAGTAGGCGATTTAGTAACAGTGCGAATTTCCATAAAGGATGATCGCTCTCATGATTTTACTGTCAGCGGTCCGCCTGTGGCTTATTTACTTAAGCAGGAGGCTAAATTAAGTAAAAGTTCTGGTAATCCTGGTAAAGAATTAGTGGCTAAATTACCTATGTCTGCTATAATTAAAGTAGCAAAGTGCAAGATGGTTGATATGAAAGTGGATAATGAAGATTCAGCAGTGAAAATGGTTGTAGGCACTGCAAAATCTATGGGTATAGAAGTTGTGGAAGGTTAGGTAAATGAATACATATAATGATAATCCTAAGCAGTGTTTGAAGAAGATTGTTGAGTCTGCTTCAGCAAGATTTAATGAATCAGTTGATATTGCGGTCAATTTAGGCGTAGATTCACGTAAATCTGAAGAGCAGGTGCGTGGTACAGTAGTTTTGCCTAAAGGTATCGGGAAGAATATTAAAGTAGCTGTTTTCGCTCAAGATAAACATTTATTAGAAGCTGAAAAAGCTGGTGCTGATATTGCAGGAGGAGAGGATTTAGTTGAAGAAATAAAAAAAGGTAGAAAGTTAGATGTTGATTGGTGCATTACTACTCCTGATTTTATGGCAAAAATCACTCCTATTGCAAAAGTATTGGGTGCTAAAGGGCTGATGCCTAACCCTAAATTTGGTACTGTGACTTCTAACATTGCAGAAGCTATTAAAACCATTAAGTCTGGTCAGGTAAAATTTAGAACAGATAAAAATGGTGTTATTCATGGTAAATTAGGAAATATTAAATTTGATATTGATGACTTGCTAGAAAATTTAAAAGCCTTTCTTAAAGTAATTAAAGATAATAAACCTATTTCTGCGAAAGGAATTTACTTTAAGGGTGTTTTTTTAAATTCAACTATGGGTAAAGCTTATAAGATAGGCAAAGTGGAAGATATAATTTAAGGGAGTGATACCGTGAAGCGTAAAGATAAGGATGAATTTATACAGAGCACAATAAACGTATTTGTAAATAATGATTTCTTGATATTAGTAAATTTTAAATCTATAAATGCTAATGATTCATTAACTCTGAGGAATAGTCTGAAGTCTATAGCAGGTGGGGTATTAGTAGTTAAAAACACTCTAGCGCGCTTGGCTTTGGAAAGGACTGGTAAATTCTCTTATTTATCAGGCAAATTTTCCGGTCCTGTTGCTATTATATACTCTAGTGGCATAGTAGAAGCTGCAAAATTAATAGTTGATTTTACTAATGCTAACAAAGAAAAAATGTCTGTGATTTGCGCAGCTCATTTAAATGAATTGTTAACAGTGGAAGATGTTAATAAACTGGCTAAGTTGCCTTCTCTGGATGAATTGCGT
Source organism: Wolbachia endosymbiont of Drosophila innubila (assembly GCF_021378375.1). Lineage (NCBI taxonomy): Bacteria > Pseudomonadati > Pseudomonadota > Alphaproteobacteria > Rickettsiales > Anaplasmataceae > Wolbachia > Wolbachia endosymbiont of Drosophila innubila. The sequence goes on from NZ_CP076228.1 coordinate 19,999, forward strand.
GTTAAAATTATGCGTTTAATATCTTATGATATTCCTGCTCGGTTAGCGTTGTCTATTAATTCATCTTCTATGAGGCTTATGAGAGTTTTGGATTATTATAGTTCTAAAAAATAAATTTGTTGTTAAGTAAGGTGGTAATTATGAGTAATGTAACAAGTGATTTGGTTGATAAAATATTATCTTTAAGCCTATTAGAGGCTTCTGAACTTGTAAAAGTTTTAGAAGAGAAAATAGGGTTGCCTGCTGGTTCTTTTCTTGGTGGAGCTGTTGGTGCTGGGGCGCCTATTGGTGATAATGCTGCTGCTCCTGCTGCTCAAGAAAAAGCTGAGTATAAAGTTGTGATTAAAGAAATTGATGCGAGTAAAAAAATAGGAGTTATTAAAGCTGTGAGAGAGGTTAATTCTACATTGGGTTTAAAAGAAGCAAAAGAGTTGGTTGAATCTTTACCTAAAGATTTGACTGCTAATGTTCCTAAAGACGAAGCAGAAAAAATCAAGCAAAAACTTATTGAAGCAGGAGCAACTAAAGTGGAGCTTGAATAATATTTAATGTATTAATTTTATATTGATATAGCTCTTTTAATTAGTTTGGGGTATTTTAATGGTTGATTCTTCTTATATGTACGCTTCTGGTGCTTTTGTTCCTAGAGTTTCTTATTCTAGGTCGATTGATTTAAAAGATTCTTTATTGGATTTGGTTAAGGTTCAAAAAGAATCATATGATTCTTTTACTCCTAAGAATAAGGGTAATGAAAGACTTGAAGTTATCTTTCATACAATCTTTCCAATAAATGATCCTTTGCGTAGGGCTACTATTGAGTTTATAAGTTGTAGGGTAGATGATCCTAAGTATGATGAATCTGAGTGTATAAAGCGTGGTGTAACTTTTTCTGCTCAGGTTATTGCTTCTATACGTCTTGTTGTTATGCAGGATGGTATTTCTCTTGATGAATATAAATCGATTAAAGAGAGTGGAGATCATTCTAAACTTGCAACCGTTGTAAAATCTATAGAAGAGCAGAAAGTCCACTTTTGTGGGTTGCCTATGATGACTGATAAGGGCACTTTCATCATTAATGGTGTGGAAAAAGTTATCGTCTCACAAATGCATAGGTCTCCTGGTGTATTTTTTGATAGCGATAAGGGAAAAACTTACAATTCTGGTAAATTGATCTATTCTGCTAGAATTATTCCTTATAGGGGTTCTTGGCTTGATATTGAATTTGATGTTAAAGACCATTTGTATTTTCGTGTTGATAGAAAAAGAAAATTGCCAATTTCAGTTTTATTAAAGGCGTTGGGTCTATCAAATAATGATATACTCGATAGATTTTATGAGAAAATAAAGTATGTAAAACATAAAGATGGTTGGAAAGTGCCTTTTGTTCCTGATAAATTTAAAGGAGTGAGGCTGCCTTTCGACTTAATGGATATTGAAGGTAATGTGCTGCTTAAAGCTAACGTTCGTATTACCTCAAGACTAGCTAAAAAGCTATATGATAATGAATTGAAAGAGTATCTGGTTCCGTTTAATTCTATATGTGGTTTATTCCTCGCAGAAGATTTAATGGATAGTGCTAGCTCTACGAAAATTTTATCTGCTGGTGAATCTATAAAGCTGGAAGACATAAAGAAGCTTGAGTTATTATCTGTAGATGAAATATCAGTGCTGAACATAGATAATTTGTTTGTTGGACCTTATATATTAAATACGCTTTTCTTAGATGAAAACATGTCTTATCAGGATGCACTATATGAAATATATAGAGTTTTGCGTCCTGGTGAAGTTCCTGTTTTAGAGATAGTAGAAGAGTTTTTCCGTAATCTTTTCTTCAGTCCGGAATATTATGATTTGTCTAACATTGGTAGGTTGAAGCTTAACTCTTACCTTGGATTAAATTATGATGAGGATTTAACTGTTTTAACGCATGAAGATATTATTGAAATTGTGAAAAAAATAGTATTGTTACGTGACGGTCAAGGATCTGTAGATGATATTGATCATTTAGGAAACAGAAGAGTAAGATCAGTTGGAGAGTTTATAGAAAATCAATTTAGAACTGGGTTGTTGAAATTGGAACGCGCAATAGTTGATTCTATGTCCACTTCTAGTTTAGATAAAGTTTCTCCATCTGATTTTATTAATCCAAAAGTGTTAACTAATGTCTTAAGAGATTTCTTCAATTCTTCTCAATTATCTCAATTTATGGATCAGACTAATCCGTTATCTGAAATAACACATAAAAGAAGGTTATCCGCGTTAGGTCCTGGCGGTTTAACAAGAGAACGGGCAGGATTTGAGGTGCGTGATGTTCATCCAACTCATTATGGAAGAATTTGCCCTATTGAGACTCCTGAAGGGCAAAATATAGGGTTAATCAACAGCTTAGCTATATACGCGCGTATTAATAAATATGGTTTCATTGAAAGCCCTTATAGAAAAGTAGTCAATAGGGTTGTTACTGATCAAATTGAGTATCTTTCTGCTATAGACGAAGGCTCACATCATATAGCTGACACTAGCGTAAAGCTTGATGAAAATAATTGCTTTGTTGATGACATGCTATACTGTAGATATGCTGGTAGCTTCGTCATGGTAAGTAGCGACCAAGTTAGTTACATTGACGTATCTCCTAAGCAGGTAATATCAGTTGCAGCTTCCTTGATTCCATTTTTAGAAAATGATGATGCTAATAGAGCATTAATGGGCTCAAATATGCAACGTCAGGCCGTACCTTTATTGAAGCCTACCGCTCCTCTGGTTGCTACTGGTATGGAGTCTTTTGTAGCTTCTGGCTCTGGTGCTGTAGTTTTAGCAAAACGCGATGGCATAGTTGATAGTTCTGATAGTAACTCTATAGTTATACGTGCTTTTGATAAAGAAAGGGTTAACTACTTGGACGTAGATATTTATCATCTAAGGAAATTTCAGCGTTCTAACCATAATACTTGTATTAATCAAAGACCGCTAGTGTGCGTAGGTGATTATGTTAAAAAGGGTGATGTAATAGCTGATGGTCCTGCAATTAACAGTGGTGAGTTGGCGCTTGGTAAAAATTTGCTAGTCGCTTTTATGTCTTGGCAAGGTTATAATTTTGAAGACTCTATTATTATTTCTAGTGAAGTTGTTAAAAAAGATCTCTTTACTTCTATTCATATAGAAGAATTTGACTGTGTTGTACATGATACCCCTTTAGGATCAGAAAAAATAACTCGTGCTATACCTGGTGTTAATGAAGAAAATCTATATCACTTGGATGATAATGGTATAGTGAAAATTGGTACAAGAGTTGGTCCAGGCTATATTCTGGTAGGTAAAGTTACACCTAAACCTTCTCTTTCATTGCTTCCTGAAACGAAGTTATTAATGACAATTTTTGGTGAAAAGTCATTCGATTGTGCGGATTCCTCTTTATATACATCTCCAGATGTTGAAGGGACAGTAATTGATGTACAAGTCTTTACACGCAGGGGGGTTGAAGAAAATGAAAGGGCATTACTCATCAAACAAAAAGAGATAAATGACTTTGAGGAAGAGCGAGATTATATAATCAATGTTACTAGTGAATATTTCTATGATGAACTGAAGAAACTTCTTATTAATTCTGGTTCTCAAGATCGAGAAAAATTTGACTCTATTGAACGTGAGCAATGGTGGGGTATAGGATTAAAAAACCAATCCATTTCTGAGCAAGTTAAGAGCTTAAAAAAAGATTTTGATGAAAAAGTATCACATGCAATAGCACAGTTTAAGCGAAAAGTAGAAAAATTACATGAAGGTTATGACCTGCCTCAAGGTGTGTCGATGTCAGTAAAAGTTTTCATTGCTGTGAAACATAGTCTGCAACCAGGGGATAAAATGGCTGGTAGACATGGAAATAAAGGTGTGATTTCTCGAGTTGTGCCAGTGGAAGATATGCCTTATTTGGAAGATGGTACTCCTGTTGATATTATTCTTAACCCTCTTGGTGTTCCTTCACGAATGAATGTAGGGCAAATACTGGAAACGCATGTAGGTTGGGCTTGTAGAAAATTAGGGGAAAAGGTAAGTAATATTCTCGATGAGATCAATAAGATCAAAAGTGCTTTTTGCAAGGGAATTAGGTCCCTTAACGATGATAATTTTACACAATTTGCAGTAGCATACCTTGATAATAAAAAAATTGAAAATATTGATGATGATGAAATAACGGCTTCTGTTTTAAATACACCTAATAAGAATGCACTAAATGACGAGTTGAATGAGTTAGTAGAGAACTATTTGAACTCTTGTAAAAGTTCATACAGCAATTTACGTAACTTCCTGATTGAGGTTTATAGCTATGGCAATAACGTATCTATCTGTAATGATATTCGTAATATTAGTGATAATAATCTCATTGAATTTGCACGCAAATTACGTGATGGCGTTCCTGTTGCTGCACCTGTATTTGAGGGTCCAAAAGATGAACAAATAGCAAAATTATTTGAACTTGCTGGTTTAGATAACTCTGGACAAGCTGTATTATATGACGGTTGCAGTGGTGAAAAATTCGACCGCAAGGTTACAGTTGGTTACATGTACATGCTTAAGTTGCACCACTTGGTTGATGGTAAAATTCATGCGCGTTCAGTAGGGCCTTATAGTTTGGTTACTCAACAACCTCTTGGAGGAAAATCTCATTTTGGTGGTCAGCGTTTTGGTGAAATGGAATGTTGGGCATTACAAGCCTATGGTGCTGCTTATACTTTGCAGGAAATGTTAACTGTGAAGTCTGATGATATTAATGGTAGAGTTAAGATTTATGAATCGGTAATAAAAGGTGACAGTAATTTTGAATGTGGAATTCCTGAATCCTTTAATGTGATGATAAAAGAACTACGTTCTTTATGTTTAAATGTAGATTTAAAGCAAAATGATGTAGTGATTGAAGATATATCTCACACTAACATTGCACAACCTTTTAATGAGGTTAGCATATCGATTGCTAGCCCTGAAAGTATTAAGCGTATATCTTGTGGTGAGATAGAAGATGTTTCAACTGCAAATTATCGTACGTTCAAAGTTGAGAAAGGTGGATTATTTTGCCCTAAGGTTTTTGGCCCTGTCAATGACGATGAATGTTTATGTGGAAAATACAAAAAAAGAAGACACAGAGGTCGCATATGTGAAAAATGCGGAGTAGAAGTTACATCTTCTAAAGTAAGAAGAGAAAGGATGGGTCATATAGAGCTTGCATCTCCTGTTGCTCATATATGGTTTTTGAAATCGCTTCCTTCAAGAATTGGAGCATTATTGGATATGTCTCTCAGAGATATTGAGAATATTTTATATAGCGATAATTATATCGTAATAGATCCTCTTGTTTCGCCTTTTGAAAAAGGTGAGATTATTAGTGAAAAAGCTTATAATGAAGCTAAAGATAGCTATGGGATCGATAGTTTTGTAGCTATGCAAGGTGTTGAAGCTATAAGAGAGTTGCTAACGCGCCTTGATTTACATGAAATTAGGAAGGATTTAAGACTAGAATTAGAATCTGTTGCTTCTGAGATAAGAAGAAAGAAAATTATAAAGAGATTGCGTATTGTTGAAAACTTCATTAAATCTGGAAATAGGCCTGAGTGGATGATACTTACAACTATACCTATTTTACCACCTGATTTGCGTCCTTTGGTATCGCTTGAGAGTGGTCGTCCTGCAGTTTCTGATCTGAATCATCATTATAGGACTATTATTAATAGAAATAACAGGTTGAGAAAATTGTTGAGCTTAAATCCTCCTGAGATTATGATTCGTAATGAAAAAAGGATGTTACAAGAAGCAGTTGATTCTCTTTTTGATAATAGTCGTCGTAATACTTTGGTAAATAAAGCTGGTGCTGTTGGATATAAAAAGTCCATTAGTGATATGTTAAAAGGAAAACAGGGTCGTTTTCGCCAGAACCTCTTAGGAAAAAGGGTAGACTACTCTGGACGTTCTGTAATAGTTGTTGGTCCAACTTTGAAACTAAATCAGTGTGGATTACCAAAAAGAATGGCTCTTGAACTATTCAAACCTTTTGTTTACTCAAAGCTTAAGATGTATGGTATGGCTCCAACTATTAAGTTTGCTAGTAAGTTGATAAGAGCAGAAAAACCAGAAGTTTGGGATATGCTTGAAGAGGTAATAAAAGAGCATCCTGTTTTGTTGAATAGAGCGCCTACGCTACATAGACTTGGTATTCAGGCTTTTGAGCCAATCCTTATTGAAGGCAAAGCAATACAGCTTCATCCGCTTGTCTGTACGGCGTTTAATGCTGATTTTGATGGTGATCAAATGGCAGTGCATGTGCCAATTTCATTGGAAGCTCAGCTTGAAGCTAGGGTGTTGATGATGTCCACTAATAACGTTTTAAGTCCTTCTAATGGCAGACCGATTATAGTTCCTAGTAAAGATATAGTACTTGGTATATATTATCTGACTTTACAAGAACCTAAGGAAGATAATTTACCATCTTTTGGTGCTTTTTGTGAAGTTGAGCATTTCTTGAGTGATGGTACTTTACATATTCATTCTAGTATAAAGTATAGGATGGAGTATATTAATAGCAGCGGTGAAACTCACTATAAAACTGTTTGTACAACTCCTGGCCGTTTAATATTATGGCAAATTTTTCCTAAGCATGAGAATCTAGGCTTCGATCTAATAAATCAGATATTAACAGTCAAGGAAATAACTGGTATAGTTGATTTGGTATATCGTAACTGTGGTCAAAGTGCTACAGTGGCATTTTCTGATAAATTAATGGTACTTGGCTTTGAGTATGCCACATTTTCTGGTGTCTCTTTTGGTCGTTGTGATATGGTTATACCTGAAACTAAAGCTACACATGTTGATCACGCGAGGGGTGAAATTAAGAAATTCTCTATGCAATATCAAGATGGGCTAATAACTAGAAGTGAGAGGTATAACAAGGTTATAGATGAATGGTCTAAGTGTACGGATATGATAGCTAATGATATGTTAAAAGCAATATCTATATATGATGGAAATAGTAAGTACAACTCAGTGTATATGATGGTTAACTCTGGTGCAAGGGGTTCTACTTCACAGATGAAACAGCTAGCAGGAATGCGAGGGCTCATGACCAAACCTTCTGGTGAGATTATAGAAACACCTATAATTTCTAATTTCCGTGAAGGATTGAACGTATTTGAATACTTTAATTCTACTCACGGTGCGCGTAAAGGTTTAGCTGACACTGCACTTAAAACTGCAAACTCTGGATACTTAACTCGTCGTTTAGTTGATGTATCTCAAAATTGCATAGTTACAAAGCATGACTGTAAAACAAAAAATGGTCTTGTTGTGAGAGCTACAGTTGAAGGAAGTACTATAGTTGCATCTCTAGAGAGTGTTGTGCTGGGTAGAACAGCTGCAAATGATATATATAACCCAGTGACAAAAGAATTATTAGTAAAAGCAGGGGAATTAATTGATGAGGATAAAGTAAAGCAAATCAGCATTGCAGGTCTTGATGTTGTAAAAATTAGATCGCCTTTAACTTGTGAAATAAGTCCTGGTGTATGTTCTTTATGTTATGGAAGAGACCTTGCAACTGGTAAAATTGTTTCAATAGGTGAAGCAGTTGGTGTTATAGCTGCTCAATCTGTTGGAGAGCCAGGTACTCAGTTAACGATGCGTACTTTTCATATAGGTGGAGTAATGACTAGAGGCGTTGAATCCTCGAATATTATAGCTTCTATTAATGCTAAAATAAAGTTAAACAATAGTAATATAATTATAGATAGAAACGGAAATAAAATTGTGATAAGCCGTTCCTGTGAAGTCGTGTTGATGGATAGCCTTGGTAGTGAGAAGTTGAAGCACAGTGTACCTTACGGCGCTAAGCTTTATGTAGATGAGAGTGGGTCAGTAAAAATTGGCGATAAAGTTGCGGAATGGGATCCTTATACATTGCCTATTATCACGGAGAAGACTGGTACAGTGTCTTATCAGGACTTAAAAGATGGAATTTCGATCACTGAAGTGATGGATGAATCTACAGGAATATCAAGCAAAGTAGTAAAAGACTGGAAATTGCATTCTGGTGGAGCTAATTTACGTCCTCGTATTGTGCTGCTTGACGATAATGGTAAAGTAATGACACTCGCAAGTGGCGTTGAAGCATGTTATTTTATACCAATCGGTGCAGTGCTCAATGTACAAGATGGCCAGAAGGTTCATGCAGGTGATGTTATTACAAGAACACCAAGAGAGTCAGTTAAAACTCGTGATATTACTGGTGGTTTACCGAGGGTTATAGAGTTATTTGAAGCACGTCGTCCTAAAGAGCATGCTATTGTTAGTGAGATAGATGGCTATGTAGCGTTTTCTGAAAAAGACCGTAGAGGAAAACGCAGTATATTAATTAAACCTGTAGATGAACAAATTTCTCCAGTTGAATATTTGGTATCAAGAAGTAAGCATGTAATAGTCAATGAAGGTGATTTTGTACGTAAAGGTGATCTATTGATGGATGGTGACCCTGATCTCCATGATATTTTACGTGTGCTTGGGTTAGAAGCTTTAGCGCACTATATGATTTCTGAAATACAGCAAGTTTATAGATTGCAGGGTGTTCGTATAGACAATAAGCATTTAGAGGTGATCTTAAAACAAATGCTACAAAAAGTGGAAATTACTGATCCTGGTGATACTATGTACTTGGTTGGCGAAAGCATTGACAAGCTGGAAGTTGATAGGGAAAATGATGCTATGAGTAACTCTGGCAAGCGGCCTACTCATTATCTTCCTATTCTGCAGGGGATTACTAGGGCAAGTCTTGAAACTAGCTCCTTTATTTCTGCTGCCTCTTTCCAAGAGACAACAAAAGTACTTACAGAAGCAGCATTCTGCGGGAAGAGTGATCCTTTAAGTGGATTAAAAGAAAATGTTATAGTAGGAAGATTAATTCCTGCTGGTACAGGTTTGATTATGAATAAGATCAGAGCACTTTCACTTTGTGATAATGTGGATAAATATGAAAAATATTTTGATATTGAAACTTATGACGAGGAATGGTTGATGGATAATGGTTGTCATTTACACTTTGGTGAGGAAGAGAGCGTAGTGGCATACGATCAGTCGAATTGAGTACAGCTAGTGTGTCTCTTGACCAAAAAAGCCAATAATATTTTCTTTCACTTCTGTGCTATCTGTCATGTTATTTACTCTCACACGAAATTCAGATGAGCCTTGAAGCCCGCTACTGTACCAACCTATGTGTTTGCGGGCCATCTTTATTCCTGTGTCATTTCCATAGTACTCAAGAATATTGTCGTAATGCTCGAGTATGATGCTTAATCTCTCTGAAGCTGTTGGCTCAGAAGTTTCACTTCCACTGAGAAAGTTCATTGCTTGATTAATCAGCCAAGGTTTACCGTAGGCACCACGACCTATCATCACTCCGTCTGCTCCAGATTCTTTGAGAGCATTCTGAATATCATTTAAATTTTTAATATCGCCATTTACTATAACTGGAATTTTCACTTGCTCTTTAACATTTCTAACGAATTTCCAATCTGCTTGACCATTATAAAGCTGCGCTCTTGTTCTTCCATGCACAGTGATCATTTTTGCTCCTAAGTCTTCGGCAATTTTCGCAAGTCTCGGGGCATTGCGATTTTCATCGTTCCATCCAGTGCGCATTTTCACCGTAACTGGCATATTCACTGCTTTGACCACAGCTTCAATTATCTCAGCGGCTTTTTTCTCATCACGCATTAGCGCTGATCCTGCATAACCGTTTACAACTTTTTTAACAGGGCAACCAAAGTTTATGTCTATAATTTTTGCTCCCATGTCCTCGTTTAATTTTGCAGCCTCCGCCATAACATCTGGCTCACACCCAGCAAGCTGCACAGCAGTTAATGCATCGACTTTTGCTTTTTGCAAACTCTGGCGAGTTTGCATAATCATAGCTCTGCTTGCGATCATCTCTGAAACTAACAAACTTGCACCAAGTTTCTTCACAATACTTCTAAACGGATAATCAGTCACTCCAGACATTGGAGCTAAAATAACTGGAGAATCAATTGTCAAATTTCCTATTTGGAGGGGCATAAGGTCAATGGTAATTTTTCATTGATTACATAATGCAACACAAACTTGCATTCTCCCTTGAAATAGAAGACTGAGATGTTTTCGTCCTTGGCGGACGCTTACGATTTCTTAGATCTTCCTTACATTTCTCATCTTCCATAAGCGCTCTTGTAAATTCTTCTCTTTTCTCATTCAAATCAAATTTATATTCTGATAACTTTTTGTCAATTTCGTCAAATGATTTGTCTTCGTTAAGCATTTGTGTAATTTTATGAGCATTTTCTAACGCAAATATTCCACAGTTATACCCGTCACTTTGCTGCTTAGTTGGGGAAATTCTTATGTCTAATACCCATTCCTCTTTTTGCAGTTCTCTTTTAACAATATTTAGCACATTATCTGGCAATTGATTACCAAATGAGTCACAGTAATAAGCTCTAAATTTTTTATCACCTGCATCAGGTTTAATAACCAAAATTACCCAATGATTGTTGTTAATATGAAGAACCGAAGTAAATATCAATTTAGAATTTTGTTTTAATTCACCTCTATAATTCTGAAGAAATTCTTTTGTGAGTTCGTCCCAACCATTAGAATAGCTAGGAGCAAGAAAATAGACATTATTATTACTATGTTCACTTTGTGAGTACCCATACACAACTCTTGCAATATGTGTAATGTCATCATCACATAACCAGTAAGCATAATTTCCTCTGTTTGTCTGATGCACAAGAGTGTCCAAATTTTCATGAAACTCTTTACCACCCAAACCACTATCTTTTGAAGCAATAGAACTTCTGCGACTACTGTTCTCTGAAACAGTTGACCCATCTTCATTATCTGGTCCAGGAAAAATACCACTATCCTCATCTGGAGTTTTTTGCTCACCTTGACTTGCTCTTTTTCCATTAATATAACCCTTCGCTAAGTAAAATAAAGGTTCAACAACCATTTTGTATGCTACTGTAAGAATTGTTCCCATTAAAACCCAAATTACGGGGTTAGAGATGAGCATAGCAAGTGGAAAGGTCAATAGAGGGGATCCTATTACCGCCCCTAAACAGCCAGCAGCGAATGTGGCTGCTAGGCATACACAAGTAGCGTAGATAACGAATTCCTAACCAGCAAAGTAAGTGCTCTCTTTCTGATTATTTTTTGTAATGCCCAACATACTACACCCTATGAACGCTAAGTTAATTAAATTTAAACAAATTCTAACAAAAAAATCAACCATAATAATTTTAGTAGTATGAGAATATATTGAATATTAAGAGCTTTTGGAGTACAGTAACAATGTTAGTAATAGCACAATATATGCACGATATAGAATATATACGCAAAAACCCTGAAGGATTTGAAAAGGCAATGAAAAGCAGGGGAATTAGAGAATCTACTGCGGAAGAGATATTAGAAATCGATCACGAGAAAAGATCATTAACCACTAAACTGCAGGATTTGAATAGGCAGCGCAATGAAATCACAGAGGAAATAAAAAAGCTTAAAATGAGCAAGAGCCCCTGTGAAGAGCAAATAGAGTTGTCAAAAAGCATCACAAATGAGATGGAGGCAATCAGCTTAAAAGAACAAGCAGAAAAGGATAAGTTAGTGAATGTTTTATCTAACTTGCCGAATATTCCTGCGCAAGATGTGCCAATAGGCGCAGATGAGAACTCTAATTTAGAGGTGAGAAGATATGGAGGAAAAAGACAGTTTGATTTTGTACCAGAATCTCATTATGAACTCGGAGAAAAATTAGGTTTAATGGACTTCGAACAAGCGGCGAGAATTTCCGGATCAAGATTTACGATATTAAAAGGACAGTTAGCTAAGCTTGGACGAGCGCTAATAAATTGTATGCTTGAAATGCATGTTAATGAATTTGGCTATACTGAGGTGTACCACCCGGCTTTGGTGAAAAACGAAGCTATGTATAATGTTGGTCAGCTACCGAAATTTTCTGACGATTCGTATTTAACTATCGACGAATTGAGGTTGATTCCCACAAGTGAAGTGTTTTTAACAAATTTAGTTGCTGACAAAATAATGGAAGAAAAAGAACTGCCTATTCGCTTTACTGCATATTCGGAGTGCTTTCGTAAAGAAGCAGGTAGTGCAGGTCGCGATACCAGGGGCATGATAAGGCAACACCAATTTGGTAAAGTGGAGTTGGTAAGCATCACAACTGAAGACCAATCAAATGATGAGCTTGAGCGTATGATGAGTGTTGCTGAAGAGATATTAAAAAAATTAGAATTGCCATACAGAGTAATGCTGCTTTGCAGTGGCGATATGGGTTTTGCTGCACAAAGGACTTATGACATAGAGGTATGGTTACCTGGGCAAAATAAATATAGAGAAATATCAAGCTGCTCAAATTGTGGTGCATTTCAAGCAAGAAGGATGAACGCTAAATACTCTTCAGAAACTGATAAAAAGATGAAAAAATATATTCACACTTTAAACGGCTCAGCTTTAGCTATAGGAAGAACGATTATTGCCATAATGGAGAATTATCAAAATTCTGACGGGTCGATTGCAATACCAAACGTGTTGCAAAAATACATGAGTAATGATACTGTTATAAGCAAATAATAATTTTGACATATAGAAAAGCGAGGAAATAAAGATGAAGGTTCTGGTTATAGGTTCTGGTGGGCGTGAGCACGCTCTACTTTGGGCTCTAAAAAAATCTCCTATCTTGACTGAGTTATATGTAACTCCTGGTCGCCAAGCTATGAAAGATCTTGGGGCTCTTGTGGATGTAAATATTCAAAATTCAGTGGATGTTACACAATTTTGCAAGAGAGAAAATATAGAGTTGGTTGTTATTGGTCCAGAACAACCAATAATTGATGGGCTTGCTGATGATTTAGTTGCAGAGGGAATAAATGTTTTTGCTCCAAGTCAAGCAACTGCAAAACTTGAGGGATCGAAGTCTTTCACCAAGGGACTATGTAAGCGATATGGTATACCAACTGCCAAGTACGAGTGTTTTGTTGATGAAGGGTTAGCTAAAGATTTTGTACGTAGCAATAAAATAAAGTTTCCACTTGTAGTGAAAGCAAATGGAATTGCAGCAGGAAAAGGGGTGGTTATATGTAATACAGAAAGCGAAGCTTTTTCAGCAATAAATTCAATGCTAGTGGAGAAAAAATTTGGTGAATCAGGTGAAGAAATAATCATAGAAGAGTTTTTAGTTGGAGAAGAAGTAAGTTTTTTTGCTCTTATTGATGGGTTGAAAGTAGTAACTCTTGGGTGTGCAAAAGATTATAAGAGAGTTGATGAAAGTAATGAAAGCCAAAATACTGGAGGTATGGGGTCGTACTCATCACCTTCAATTATAAGTAAGGACATGGAGCAAAAAATTATCCAAAAAATAATATACCCTACAGCTCAAGCATTGGTTAACATGGGTACGTCTTATAAAGGAGTACTCTTTGCTGGTTTAATGATTTGCAAAGATAGCCCAAAACTTCTCGAGTATAACGTTAGATTCGGTGATCCAGAAACGCAATCTATATTACCTAGATTTGATTCAAATTGCGATTTGTTAAAATTGATGTTGTCAGTTGCAGAAGGAAAGTTAAATGTCAAAATGGTGGAACTTAACAACAAATCTACAGTTTGTGTAGTTGTTGCAAGTAAAGGCTATCCGGGTGATTATCAAAAGGGAGAAGTAATTAAAGGATTAGATAAGATTGAAAGCATTCCTGGTGTGTTGGTGTTTCATGCTGGTACTAAATTCGATGAAAGTGGTAACTTAGTTTCCGGTGGCGGAAGAGTGCTAAATATAGTAGCAGAAGGGAGCACTATAGAGGAAGCCAAAAGTAAGGTGTACTCAGCATTAAATTTTTTAGAATGGCCAGGGGGCTTCTTCAGATACGATATCGGTAGTTAATGTTAGCTGTCGGTTAGCAGGTGGTTCACAGAAACGAAAAACTTCCTTGACAAACTCCGCCAGCCCCCTTATCATGAAACTGAAGCTATTGTATTTGCTTTCGCCAATCTGCAGATTAAAAGGTAAGGATTACTTAATGTATCGGCGTCTTATGTTCAATTTTTTGCAGTATATAGATACTGTATGTCTTTACAAAACTTCATCTACATCTAGATTTTTATCTAAATAAGCTGAACGCGCTTATAAAGCGTTACAAGACATCAAAAAATGCCAATACTCGACAGAGATAGTAAAAGACTAGCTAACTCGGGGGTTCTTTGTCTTTTCTTCTGCTTAGTAAATTTCTTAAACATTTGCAGCGTAAGTTAGTTGCAATTAAAAGCGGCTGAATCTCGCTTGTCAAGCGTTTAAAACATAAAAAACGCCAATATTTTAAAGCGGATAATAACCCCAGGGCTTCTTTTGCCTTTTTTTTGTTTGGTAAATTTCTTAAATATTTATGGCTAAACGACAATCGTCATCCCGCAGCGGGATCTAGAGATACCGCGGCGGTATGACGTAGGGAAACCTTTCTTGGGTTAGCTATAAAACTAATCAGCATCTTGTTTAGCACATATAAATTAAGTTTCACAAATATAGTGCTAAACCTTGAAAATATGTTATAGCTACTTCTTCCAATTTAGTGGTGGGTTTTGACAGTACACATGTTATTTTACTAGCTACCAACTCAAGTGTCACAGAAGTTGCAATCACTGCATTTATATTCTGTACTTTAACATTTACTCTACTTTCTATTAGAGGCTTTACCCCCCTTACATCATTACGTACAGCAGTATGATTTATTTCATTTTCAATTCCACTACTATGCTGCAACAAGATATCCCCATTAACTTTTATTTCAACATTTTTGTCACTGCTACCATTGTTAAAATTTAATCCCTCATCTCTTCTACTTTGTCTTTTTTCTTTTAATTTTAATTCAGTTTCTCTTTTATCAAGGGTAGGAAATGGGATGTGAGTTTTTTCCTGACCATCTTGATTATAGCTCTTGTTGTATTAAAAGCTTCGTTGCTTTTACATGATATTGTATAAGTAAGTGGTGTGTAGATTTTTTCTTCACTATCTGGATATTTTATAGTTATTGTTGCATTAAGAATGTCTTTCAGAATATCATTTTCTCTAGCTATGTCTAAAATTTTTTGAATAACTTTGCGATCATGTAATGCGGCAAGTAACTTATCAGTTACTTTTTGATTATTTTTATGGTTATTGTTGTGTTAAGAATGTCTTTCAGAATACCGTTTTCTTTAGCTACTCTTAACATTTTCTCAACAGCTATACTATCTTTACGTAGTATAGCATAAGCAAGTGGTGTGCAAGTTTCTTCCTGACCATCTGGGTATTTTATAGTTGTTGTTGCGTCAAGAATGTCTTTCAGAATACCGTTTTCTTTAGCTACTCTTAACATTTTCTCAACAGCCATACTATCTTTACGTAGTATAGCATAAGCAAGTGGTGTAACAGTTACTCTCCGACCATCTAGACATTTTATAGTTATTGTTGCGTTAAGAATATCTTTCAGAATACTGTTCTCCTTAGAGACTTTTAAAATTTCTTCAATAGCTATACTATCTTCATATAGTATAGCATAAGCAAGTGGTGTAACAGTTGCTCTCCGACCATCTGGATATTTTATAGTTGTTGTTGCGTTAAGAATATCTTTCAGAATACCGTTTTCTTTAGAGACTTTTAAAGTTTCTTCAATAGTTTTGCTATTTTTACATAATATGGCATAAGTAAGTGGTGTGCAAGTTTCTTCCTGACCACCTGGATATTTTATAATTGTTGTTGCGTCAAGAATGTCTTTCAGAATACCGTTTTCTTTAGCTACTCTTAACATTTTCTCAACAGCTATACTATCTTTACGTAGTATAGCATAAGCAAGTGATATAATAGTGTGCGCCAAGAAGTGCGTAAGGAACAGTTGGTGAAAATCCAACACGGGTAAAGCTTAGCCGGCAACCTGGAACAAACCATTATGCTGCGTAAGGTAACGAGCGTAGTAAAGCTAATGGAATGGACAACATAGGGTGCAACGAAAGTGAAGGTATTGAGTCCCGTAATTCACGCGTCATGGGGGCTGACACTTTACATTTGGTGGAAGGCAACATGGGTAATAACGCTAAGGCAAGATATTACTCACCTCATCGGGATCGAAGGCCGCGTCATGTGTTGAGATGGACCTTACGTGAACTTGGGAGATCCTTTGTATTCCTGTAAGGGTACTCTGGAACAAGTCAATAAAGGCGAGGACTGGAGGAAGATGCAAAGGAAGTCGGACTAATTGATAGTACTCGGAGTGTGGGAAAGCCACATACAAGGGGAAGCGGTTAGCAATATAGTGACTGGTATAGGGATTGCTATACCAATACAACAGAGATTAGAGGAGTATGCAAGGAAAACTAAACCAGATAGCAGTAAGGGCTAAGCAAGATAAGCGAGTAAAATTTACATCATTAGTTCATTTGATTAATGAAGAGAATCTTGCAGAGTGTTATAAGGAACTAAAACGCAACAAGGCTTGTAGTATAGATCGTGTGACAGTGGAAGCTTATGGAGAAAATCTAGAAGAGAAACTTAAAACACTAGTGGATAGTATGAAGAGAAAACAATATCAACCGCTACCAGTGAAAAGGGTATACATACCCAAAGCCGGGAGCAAAGAGAAGCGCGGTCTCGGAATACCATCAACGGAAGATAAGTTGGTACAGGTAATGCTAAAGAAGATATTAGAAAATATTTATGAAGCAAACTTTATGGACAGCTCGTATGGATTTCGACCAGGAAGAAATTGTCATCAGGCGATAAACGCTCTAGATAAAGCAGTTATGCACAAACCAATTAACTATATTGTAGAAGTGGATATCAAGAAGTTCTTTGATAATGTTCAACATAAATGGCTAATGAATTGTCTAAGGGAACGAATAGCTGACCCAAATTTATTGTGGTTAATAAAACGATTTCTAAAGGCAGGAATAGTCGAAGTTGGATGTTATAAAGCAACCGATCAAGGCACACCACAAGGTGGTATAGTAAGCCCTGTATTAGCTAATATATACTTACACTATGTGCTGGACTTATGGTTTGAAAAGAAATTTAAGCCAAAAGCCAGAGGATATTTACAGCTAATAAGGTTTTGCGACGATTTTGTAGTTGGCTGCGAGAGGGAAGAAGACGCAAAAGAATTTCTAGAATTACTGAAACAAAGACTAAGTAAATTTGGGTTGGAAATAGCTGAAAATAAAACAAAAATAGTAAAGTTTGGTAAGAAAGAATGGTATCAAGCAGAAAGAGAGAAACGTAGGACGGCTAGCTTCAACTTTCTAGGATTTACACATTATTGTGGAAAAAGTCGTAATGGTAAACTTATGATGAAGCAGAAAACTTCAAAAATAAGCCTAGCCAGAAAGATTAAAGAAATCAAAGAATGGTTGAAGATGGTACGAAGTCGTATCTGTTTCAAAGATTGGTGGCAGAAACTTAAAGCCAAACTAACAGGACACTATAGCTACTTCGGAGTTAGCGGAAATTATCGGTGTTTGATTCAATTCTATCGACCGGTAACAAAGTTAGCATTTAAGTGGATAAACCGACGTAGTCAAAAGAAAAGTATGGATTGGGAACAATTTATACACTATTTAAAAGTAAATCCATTACCAAAACCAAAGGTATATGTTTCTTTATACACAGGAGCACTAGTGTGAACGCTGTATTGTGGAGCCGTGTGCGGGAAATCCGCAAGCACGGTTCTTTTGGGGAGACTATGGTTATGAGACCAAATCGCTGGTTTCAAGGTCATGAGTCTCTACCAGACTGATTCTTTACCCCGATGTTTACTTACTTCCGTAGTAAGAATCCTTTGTTTTTCCTTTTCAGATATTTTTTCTAGTTCTTCAGCAATGCTACTTTTTTTGCCTTCTATTTTTGATGCTAATTTTAAAATACTTTTTTCATCTTTCTCTTTCAATTTCGAATCGTTTACCTGATGAGTCATTTTTTTTCTCAAGGTCTTTCTTATTAAACTAAGCATAACATTTTCTCTCTTCGTGGTTATAATATTTGCTTTTATGAATCAGTTGTGTTGATAATGTATTAATTGCATAGTTCAGACATTGTTTTATAAAGCAAAATTTTAGTAGACCGCCTTACAAGAACGTTTCTTGCTAATTCTGAATCCGAAAAAAGGACGCAGTAAAGTTATTTGTAAGGGAAGAATGAAACTTGTAGCTATAGCTAAACTGACTTACGATAATTTGAAAAACCGTCATCCCGCTGCTTGTTAGCGGGATCTAGAGATACCGCGGCGGTATGACGGTTCGCAGTGGTATGACGGTTCGCGGCGGGATGACGATAAGCTCGTCATCCCGCTACATTAATATTGTATTAATAAAAACTTAATAATAATCCTTAATAATATATGAACTAACATGTTTGCAATTTCGTATGACAGAGGAAACAAAAGATGGATATGCTTCCTTATACGTTGCAATTCAGGAAGGTAATATTGAAGCTGCAGAACTACTAATAAAATGTGGCACAAACGTCAATGATCATTATGAACGCAATCGTACGCCACTGCATATTGCCATCGGACGCAAACAATTAGAAATAGCAAAATTGCTGATAAAAAATGGAGCAAACGTTAATGCAAAAACTCAAAATCATGGTAAAGATGATCTAACACCAATGCACTTTGCAGTTTTTGCAAATACGCCAGAATTTATAGAATTACTAGCTAGCCATGGTGCATTGATTAATGAAAGAGAAAGTACCGAAGGGTATACTCCTCTTCACTTTGCTGCTTTATATGGGAACAAAAATATAATACAAGCCTTAATTGATAAGGGACAAGATATTGAAGATATGGACAATAATGGGCGAACAGCTCTGTTTTTAGCTGCTAGGCAGTGCACTGAAGCAGAAGATGATAGCAGAATAGAAATTATCAAGTATTTGATAGACAAGCTCAAAGCAGATGTAACAAAGAAAGACAATAATAACAATGCAGTACTCTTTCCTGCCGCTAATAATTGCCCTGGAAAAGTGGTAGAATTCATCATTGAGCAATATATAAAAATCTTTGAGTTAGAGAATTTTATCAACCACAAAAATAATGATGGAATGGATGCTTTGGATATTGCGCTGAATAGTGGAAACGAGAAAGCTATTGAAGTATTAAGATCATATGGAGCAGATATCAAGAATAAGGTAGATGGTAGCATTCAAAAAATTACTGCAGAAAAACCAAGTAGTACCCTAGACAGAGCAGAAAGTGCAGAGGTAGCGCCTCCAATTAAGCAAAGAGTATAAAGCTTTTTATAAAGCGATTATAAATTTCAGTAAGTTGCAGAGGCTCTACAATGGGAAGTGTAGTATGTTAGCAGATACAAATGACTAGATAAATTATATTTCATTAAAGTCATTTATCTTGAAACATAAGCAGGATTTTGTATAGTTGTTTCAATTTGGGTCTATATATTGAAACAACGCGTGAAAATGACAGGTCATTGTACAAGAGGTATCTAATTCACCGACAAGAATGCTAGATAAAGACACTTACATTTCAATTATTTCACAATTTCTGTATAATCTTAAAAACTCAATTAGTGCGTTATGAAGATAATAATAGGTAATGCTAGTAAGGAATTAGGGGAATCAGTAGTTAACCGGCTAGATGTTCAACCATCCTCTGCTTGGATATCAAAGTTTACCGATGGTGAGGTAAATGTAGAAGTAGCAAATGATCTATATAATCAAGAAGTATATATAATACAATCTCTTTCTCCCCCTGTGAATGATAATCTTATGGAGCTTCTGCTTATAATTGATGCAGTAAATAGATTAGGAGCCAAAAGGATAGTAGTAATTATCCCTTATTATGGATATAGCAGGCAAGATAGAATTATCAAGAACAATAATGTGCAGTCTGCTTTAAGTGCCAAATTAGTTGCAAATCTTATTCAAACTGCAGGTGCAAGTAGCGTTGCAGTTATTGATTTGCACTCAAGTCAAATTGAAGGATTCTTTGATGTACCGATAACTAATTTGAACTGCTTTGAAGCATTTGTTGACTCTATACACACAGAAAATTTGGCAATTGTTGCACCTGATGTTGGAGCAATTGGCAGAGCACGTGCTTTTGCAACGACTTTAGAGGAAAAGTACAAGATAGGGTTAAATGATAAGATTATTGTAGTAGATAAATATAGGGAGAAAGCAGGCACATCTCAAGTAATGAACATAATAGGAGAAGTTGCAAATAAAAATTGTGTCATTGTTGATGATATAGTTGACTCTGGTGGAACATTGTGTAATGCAGCTCTTGCTTTAAAAGGCCACGGAGCAAAGTCCGTAATTTCATGCATCACACATGGCGTGCTTTCAGGAAGTGCAGTTGAGAAAATTTCTTCCTCTTCTTTAGATAAATTAGTGATTACGGATACCATACTTCACAAATTTGAAAAAACTGGTAAAATAGAAGTTGTTTCGGTCGTAGATATTTTAACTCACTTTATCCAAGGAGGTAAAGATGCCAGCTAAGTCAACAGAAGACGTTATTACTTCACTAATAGAATTTGCAAATAAGAGAAAAATAACAATTACCAAAGAAGAAATGCTTAAAATTGCACAGCTTGTAAGGATTAAGTTATCAAATGACGAGATTGATCACTACTCCAAAGAACTGACAATGCTGGATTGGATACATGATACTTTATTGCAAGTTAATACTGAAGGTGTTTCTCCTATGCGTTATGGCAGCATAGACAAGGACATTCATGTACGCGATGATGTTATAAATTCTCAAAACATTAAAAAAGAGATATTGTCCAATACAAAACCTGAGCATGGGTATTTCGTAGTGCCAAAGGTTATAAGCAATTAAAGTAAAATAAGGCTCATATCAAATCTATAATAGATCTACTTTCAAAAATAAGACCAATCCGGTAAAGAAGCATTTGTGGGAGTGGAAACCATTTTTTGATCTTTCTTTACTAAGTCTACTAAATATAGTTTAGAGTTGCTTGGTGATTCTGTTCTTGTAAAAATGATTTCTCTACCATTTGGTAACCATGCCGGGGATTCAATTTTATGCCCCTCTGAAAGCAGACGTTCTTCTTTGCCATCTGGCTTCATAACTCCTATGTAAAATTTTCCTGACTGAATCTTTGTAAAAGCTATCAGATCTCCTTTTGGCGACCAAACAGGCGTAGCATATCTTCCACTTCCAAAACTAATTCTTTTAGGTTTTTTACTTTTGTTAGTAAAATCGATAACGTACAGTTGCTGACTCCCACTTATATCAGAACTAAAAGCCATATACTTTTGATCTGGAGAAAAAGAGGGAGAAGTGCTTATAGCTGAACCTTTAGTAATTTTTTTTGTTCGTTTACTACTTAAATCCAAAGATAATATATTCGTTTCACCACCCAATGAGTGGGAAATTAAAAGAGATTTACCATCGGGAGAAAATCTTGGTGCAGAAACAACTCCTTCAAATGCGCTGATTATTGATTCAGTGTTATCTTTTAAATTTTTTAATATTATATAACTTTTACCATTTGCGTACGAGATATAAACAATACCCTTTCCATTTGGTGAGAATCTCGGTGTTGACACAAATCTATCGCCATTTGTTAAGTATTTTATATTACTTCCATCTTGATTCATCACAGCAATTTTACGCACAGATTTGTAGTTGCTATCTTTTTCTTCAGCGATATACGTGATTTTTGTGTTGAAGTGCCCTTTCTCACCAATTAATCTATCATGTATCACATCCGAAACGAGGTGACCAATTTTTCTCCAGTCTTTTGCTGGAAAAACAACTGACTGAGTAAGTAATTCTCTTTTTGTAAAAGCGTCAAATAAACGAAATGATAGCTCTAATGCACTACCAGATATTTCGCTTAAACTTACTGTGACTACAGTATCGCTTTTCCAAGATTTAGATTCAGCTTCCGCGCCACGTTTTACATTAAATAAGCCACAATTAGATAAATTTGTTCCTATTACCTTTGCAATATTTTCGCTTAATTCGCTTTCCAACGCTGTTTTACATGTACATTTAGATACAACAAGACCAATGTTACCAACACTGCTTTTTTTTATATCAACATATAAAGCAGCTTTTGTAAAATAAGGAATAAATAACGAAATAAATAACACCAGATGAACGAATAGCTTCATTCATTTCATACCTGTTCTATCTGAACCTCAATTATAGGCCTTTTTAGTAAATATTCCTTTAAGATACTCAATATTGAACTTTCAATCTTATTTTGAATTTTTTTTGTTGGCTGCAAACTAAACAACGACTCAACTTTCTTGACAATTTTCTGTATGGTAGCTGCATCTTCTAGCACTTCAAAAACACCAGGTACAAATACTTTTGGTTTAGCAAGCAATTTATTTTTCTTGTTTACAACTGCTGTTACCACAATAACTCCGGCATCTCTCATTCTTTTACGCATTTTTATAACACTGCTCTCCGGATGACGTAGCAACATACCATCAATACCAAAGTAGTCAACATCAATTGAATCAACCTTTCCTCCGTTCTCCAAATTAACAATATCACCTGGTGCAATCATTATTGCTTTTGCCACACCGCACTCTTTAGCAAATTTTACATGTGCATGCGTGTGAATATATTCGCCGTGAACTGGAATAGACATCTTCGGTTTTATTAAAGAATACATTTCCTTTAGCTCTTCTCTTGTTGGATGCCCAGAAGCATGAACATGCTCTGTTTTTTCAGTAATAACTTCTACCCCCATCTCAATAAAGGCATTGAGCATGTTGTGCGCACGAGTTTCATTTCCAGGAATGATTTTTGACGAAAAGATCATGGTATCACCTTGCTGCATTTTAAATGCTTGATGACTCTTAGCAGCAAGTCTTGCGGTAGCTGCCAGTGGCTCACCTTGACAACCTGTGCAAAGTAGCACCAGTTCTTCCCTTGGAAAATTTACTGCTTCCTTTGCTTCAAGAAACTGAGGAGAATCAGTTAAATAACCACTATCTTGCGCAACTTTCACTATTCTCCATAAAGATCTACCAAGTAAAACTACTTTTCTATTTAGTGCTTTTGCAGCTTGGCTTATCGTTTCAATTCGTGCCACATTTGAAGCGAATAGCGAAACAGCAACTAATTTTTTAGACCGCTTTATTATGTTATAAATATTATTATAAATTTCACCTTCTGACTCAGGGTGATGCTTGCTTAATATATTGGTTGAATCGCAAATTGCTGCAAGCAGGTCACCTTTATCGCCAATTTCTTTTAGACGCTCCATATTAGAAGTTAATCCAACAACAGGTTTTGGATCAAATTTCCAGTCTCCGGTATGGAGTGCACTACCCATTTCAGTGCTAATTAATATTGAATTTGCCTCAGGAATTGAATGAGTTACATTTATAAACTCGACGGTAAAAGGACCCAAATTTATGCTGCCATTTATGTCTACCTCTTTCACAGGCACTATACCTTCCAATCGAAATTCTTTTAGTTTCTCTTTAAGAAAATTAACCGTAAACTTTGTTGTATATATGGGGCACTGCAACTCTTCCCACAAGCGGGGCACTGCACCGCAGTGGTCCTCATGTGCATGTGTAATTATTATTCCAAGTAAATCTTTTTTTCTTTGAGCAATAAAATCTATATCAGCAATGAGCAGCTCAACACCTGGCATAGTTTCATCTGCAAAACCAACACCAAGGTCGATCATAATCCACTTACCTTGGTAATGATATAGGCTAACATTCATCCCGATTCTTCCTACTCCCCCAAGCGGAAGAAATAAAAACTCATTTTTGTTTATATTCATTAAATTTAAATTATTAAAACCTGAGAATAGCAAAACTTCGACCTTAAATAAAGAAATTTATTGCTTTTACATAGTTTTAAGGAACTAAGAAGTTTCTGTTGGCTAATAATAACACTATTGTTAAGTTTTCCATTAATAAGGTCAAAGAATTGCAGGATTAAATGAAAACCCGTAAACAGTTACCCCTTTAATGTCATTTAGCAGATTTCTTATTTTTTTTTTACTTTACTAAAAAACCCTTCAGATTGCTGTTGTACACTTGCATTTTCCTCTTCTTCAAGCGCTTTTAATAGTTCAATTTGCTTTTTAGTTAAATTTTTTGGATTTAAAGTCTCAACTATTACCTGTACGTATAAATCACCACGAGCATGTGAGTTCATATATGGCATACCCTTTTCCCTACAACGTAGTTTGGTACCAGTTTGAGTGCCTTCAGGGACCTTTACTTTTATTTTAGCTCCATCAATTGATTGAATATCGATTTCACCACCAAGCACTGCTAGTGTCATTCTTATAGGCACTTTACAGTGTAAATCTGCTTTATTTCTAGCAAAGATTTTATGGAAAATTATTTTCACGTATACGTATAAATCTCCACTTTTTCCACCTTTTGTTCCAGCTTCTCCTTTACCACTTATCCTTACCTTAGCTCCTTCTTCTATGCCTTTTGGAATTGAAACGGATATATTTACTTCATCTCTTCTACGTCCACTTCCATCACATTTCTTACATTTGTTTTGTATTATTTCTCCTTCCCCATAGCATGTAGTACATGTTCTTTCGATGGTAAAAAAGCCTTGTTGAGTTCTAATCCTACCGCTTCCCTGGCATGTGTGGCACTGAACTGGTTTAATTGCTCCTTCGCCACCTGTGCCTTGGCATGTATCACATTTTACATTTGTCACATAATGTATAGGCGCTTGTATTCCTTTAAATGCATCTTCTAAGGTAATTTCAAGATCATAACGTAGGTCTGCTCCAGATACTCCTGTTGTACTTCTTTTTGCTCTCGATCTACTTGCACCACCACCGAATCCTCCACCAAAGAAGTCATTGAATATGTCGCTAAAATCTCCTGCAGAGCTAAAGCCTTGAAATCCACCAGAAGCACCTTCGTGGCCATAACGGTCATAGCCTGCCCTTTTCTCAGAGTCAGACAGAACTTCATATGCAGCTGTTACTTCTTTAAATTTTTCCTCTGCTTCTTGATTGCCAGGATTTCTATCAGGATGATATTTTAATGCTAATTTTTTATACGCTTTTTTTATCTCATCAACACTGGCATTTCTGCCTACTTCCAGCAGATCATAGTAGTCTTTTTTGCTCATATATAATAGTTTAGTGCTTAACCTTTAAAGATAGGTATTACATATATTAATTTCAAGTGTGACTTCTGTTTCCTATAAAATGTGGTGCACCCTGAGCGACTTGAACGCCCGACCTTTTGATCCGTAGTCAAATGCTCTAATCCAACTGAGCTAAGGGTGCTTTCACAAAGTTAACTTTAGCAGGTTTTGTAGCTTGATTCAATTAATTTGGCTAAAAATAAAACTATTGATTTCTATCATACATGAACCTTATAATTCTCAGGCTGCCATTTCGTATTAGAATTATCAAATTCACTACGAGGAGGAGCAGTTGGAGCAGTTGGAGTAGTTGGAGTAGTATTAGGATCGTAAGAAGGTGGTGCATCATAACGAGGAGAATCTCCATAACCATGCCCTTGTCTAAGATAGCTATCTACCGCTCCTTTAGCTTTCTCGATATTTTCTAATTCTTCCTCATGCTTCATATGAAAAGCTAAACCACCAGCAAAACATACGAGAGAATTAACGCCAAGGATAGCTAAACCCCACACTGGTAAGACTGGGTAAACAGCACAAGCTACCAAAGCTGCCAAAGAAACAACGCCAACCGCAAATTCTATATTTCTGAACGTTTTAAATTTACTATCCAGGTAATCTATTTTTTCTTCTTTTCTAGCCACTTTTCTGCTGCTGTTATACCAAAAACACATACCAGCATGGAAAGCAACACACACAACTGCAGCTACTATACCCAAAGCTAATAGCTTTCTACTGTCTTCTGATTCTTTTTTATTCTCTTTTCTCCCTTGATGAGTGGTATTACCATTGTTAATATTCGTTATATTATTAACCGTAGTGTGACCACGTCCACCGAATAAAGAATCCATCCAGCATTGTAATAGCAAATAATCCCAAAAATCTAAACCTCTATTGTGTACATGTATATGTGTAATCTGAGAGCCTGTAGGTTGTGCGTTATTCCCTGCGTTATATTGATCATTTCTGCTTCCTGTATCGTGCCTATTGCTTGAACTTGGATGTGTAAATTCTTCATACACATTTTTAAAATTCTCCTTGCTCCAAGTTAAATTCGGTGTATTATTACAATACTCTAGAAACCCTTCAATATTATTATCACCTAATTTCTTTATATAGGCTAACGCATACCTTTTTAAAACACTATTACTTGCTACCATCAATACCCCCTTAAGTTAAGGTTAAATTAATAAATATTTATTATAACAAGATAACATCTACTTGTCAACTTGAGCCTGATTCAAGTATCCGTTCAGAGTGTGGCAGAAGAACTTATTCAAATAAAGTAGGTGGTAAAATATAAACATTTTATAAAGTGAAAAATGGACTTTTTAGACCACTGCCGAGCTAAAAAAGCCCTGAAAAACGTGATACTTAGGCCACTTCTTGCTTAAGCTGTACAATTTCAGCTTGAGAAAGGCCAGTGGATTCAGCTATTAAATTAACAGATACACCAGCTTTAAGTAAATTTTTTGCAACTTCGATTTTTCCTTTCTCTATACCTTCCTCAAGTTTGTATTCAAGAATGGCTTCTTCTTTCCGCAGATCCATTATTCTTTCTTCATATGCTACTAAATCTTTTTCATTCCAGCTAAACCTGTCTAATTCATCGTAGGCTAACTTTATTATTGGTGCTTTTTCTGCTATTTTCCTTAAGTCTTCTTCCGCAGTTTCATCTGCATATTGTTGTCTAAGTGAAGAAGGTCGCCCCTCCTCACTCGACTTCAAAACCGTACGTGAGACTTTGCGCCTCATACGGCTTCTCTCCAATTTGGAGCTTTTCATGCACACCTCCTGTGTAATTCATCGTGACAATGTCCATGTAACAAAGATAAGTTTTTGATCATGTTGTTTCGTCTATTCCGGTCTTTGTGATGTATTTCTATTGTATCATCACTTTTAAACCATAGTCTACAATTATCACATTTACTTTATTGTAACTTCAATAGTTTTATTACTCTTAATGGCTTATCTGGTATTTTTCTCAGACGTTTACCCCAATAAACCCAATCACCATCATATGGAGATCTGGTTTTTTGCACTTTGATATGTCGTTTAATAACATGATCGCTGTGTATAATAAAATGTATCTTGTTACTTGTCATAAAACGCCAGTTATCGTTATTATACTTTTTAAAGTATTTTCTTTTTATCCAGCATTTCCCTTTGTTTGGGTACCTAAAGACTGCCCACTTCCAGAGCTTTCTATGTATAGTATTATCCAATGAGCTAAAGATTTTACATGAAACTACCGAAGAGTAATATTGACTCCATCCTCTGTTTATTGGATTGAGATTCCTTATTATTACTTCCTGTGGCGCCCCACGCATTTCTCTAAGTTTATGTTTAATAGCAAATGTATGCTGCTTTATAGAATTACGACTTGGTTTTATTAATAATGTGTAACCTTTTTTACTTTCTTTTGTTGGATATTGTCTTAGAGGTTGTCCGGAAACAAGTAAAAGGCTATAATATCTGAAATTTTAGTACGGGGTAAAGATGAGAAAAAAGTATCCAACAGATCTAAGCGAAAGGGAATGGGCAAGAATAGAAAAACACTTCAGAGTATCATACAAGAAAGAGGAAGGCTGCCAAAGTATAGCAAAAAAAAATATTAGAAGCAATTTTCTATGTATTGCGTACAGGGTGTCAATGGCGGTATTTACCAAATGATTTTCCGCTATGGAAGACTGTGTATGAGCAGTTCAGGCAATGGAAGAAGCAGGGAATTTTTGAGAAAATGAATTATGAAATTACAAAATATAGTAGAAGAAAAATAGGAAAGAATGAGCAGCCGAGTGCCTGTATAGTAGATAGTCAATCTGTAAAGACTACAGAAAAGGGGGATCAAAGCTATGATGGAAGTAAAAAGTAAAGGGTAGAAAAAGGCATATAATTACAGACACTCAGGGTTTTATACTAGGTTGTTACGTAGGCGCTGCTAACGAAAATGATAGAGATGGTATTAAAATAGCATTAAACAATATGAGAACAAAATATACTAAAGTTAAAAAAATGTGGGCTGACATGGGATACCAAGGAAGAAATTTAAAGAATCACATAAAGGAAGAATATGACATAGATATTGAAATTGTTAAAAGGCCTCCATGTAGATTTTGGGTGCACAAAGATACGCCACCTGAGCTACTACCAACAAGAGAACAAGGGTTTAAAAGTACAGCCAAGAAGATGGGTTGTAGAAAGGACTTTTGCTTGGGTTAATAGGAATAGAAGGCTATCGAAGGAGTATGATTTACTCACAACATCCACTGAGAATTTCATATACCTAGCTATGAGTAGGGTTATGTTAAAGAGGGAATATGCTTGAATTTACTAGTTTCCGAACAACCTCTTATTGAAAATCCAAGAAAATCAAATCCTGGTTTTGTTTCGTCAATGGTTCTTAATGTATGAGAAATTCTTGTTTTAGAGGGCTTTAATTTTAGTCCAATGGTTTCTAACCATTCTTCAACTAAAATTTTTGCTTTAAGAATAATCTCTTCGTTTTCATGTATGATGACAAAATCATCACAGTAGAAAATTACACTAATAGACTTTTGCGCGTTTTTATGCGATATCCTACCATATTTTCTTTTCATGCATTGAAAGAGTTCGTTTGTTAGTGCTTTTTTGACATGTTGCTCTAATCCGTGTAATGCAACACAAGCTAGCAACGGTGCCTCCTTGAATTGTACCACGTTTTGTGGATTGAAGCTTTCCACCTTCCATAACACCCGCTTCTAACCATCCTCTTATGATTTTCTTTAACGCTGGTGTGGTTTTCAAGCAGTTTATTATGGTTAATATTGTCAAAGCATCCAGAAATATCAGCATCTAATACATATGCTGTTTTCTGTTTTAGCACATTAAATATGGCTTCAATTGCATCATGACATGATCTACCAGGTCTAAAACCATAAGTGTTTGGCTCAAGTTTTGCCTCCCATTCTGGTTCCAACACCATTTTTACAAGTGTTTGTTTTGCTCGACACGATATAGTTGGTATACCAAGCGGGCGATATTCCGATGGCTTACCAGGTTTTGGGATCCAGACACGTCTTGATGGCTTTGCTTTCTCTCTTATATCTAAGGAGTTTGCCAATTGCAATCTTTCTTTTTGACTAAGGTTAGCTTTTCCATCAATACCTGCAGTTTTTTTCCCTCTGTTGTCCTGAGTTACCCTTCTAACTGCGATCGTTCTTGCACTTGTTGATTTGAGTAATAATCTCTGAAGGTTGTGCATCTTTTTGATATCATTACATTTAGAGGCTTGGTAAATTCGTTTTTGTAGCTTAAATGAAGATTTCTTCAGCTTTCGCCAAGGAATTCCATTCCATTCATACCTAGCTTTTTGCTAGTCCATAACATATTCACTACTATTCACCACTTTACCTTCCAAATTAAAGTGTTTACGTCTGCATATCCCAGATATTACTTTGGGCATTAGCTTCTTAAATAATCCTTCCACATAGCGGCTTGTGGTTGGCTACCTACTTATATTTAATGAATATAAGAGCTTTTATGTGGTTACTCCGTTCCATAGCTTCGTTTCACGTTAAACTTAGATTCCTACTATTTGCCGGAAGCTGGGAACATCAATAACTAAAGTCTTCAATCTTTAGTTCCCCTTTTGCTTCGTACCATTTTGGTCTATGCGTAGTTCAACCTCTTTTCGCATACTATGCTTTGACGACAATTCAAACATAGGTTCCTCTCGTAATCATATCTAACTCTGTTTGCAGGGATTCACCATGAGGTTTAGTGTTACCTACTTTTATCTCATGCTTGCATCCCAAAGGTTGCCATCCTTTGAAATGTGAGACATACATTATCCCCGATGTCTAGGGAAGATGGAATTTAACCATCACAAAACCACGGCTTTCCGGGTCGCACTGAAGAAAAATAACCAACGATCCACTATGCTTTCTAGCTGTTCTTCCTTATTCTTAGGAAATTTAGGTAGTTCAATAAATACAAATTGAAAATCTTTTAAGTCATGCTCATAGGTTTTCTCATCTCTTATAGTGTGGCTGGATATATAATCAAGCTTATCAGGAAATAAATTACAATTAGAGATAGCAATAAAGAAAACCTTCTTTAAATCAATGTACTTACCAGATTTATCAGCTTGCCTTGAGTAAGCCTTAGCAGCATATAGTTGAGCTCGTTTCTCAAAACCTTTATCACGAGCAAACTGATCAGGTAAGGAAGCAGTATTACTACTACTCCCTCCCTTAGAAACCTTACTATTACCCACAAATATGAGGTTCATGAGCAAGCCTCCATCCTTCTGCTAGATCAAAGAGACGTCTCCACCCTTTCCAAAGAGTAATTGGTCCTGGTTTTGGGTCGCTTTTTCTTGCTAAATGACCTCCAAGTTCACGAAACGGCTTCTTTTATAGTAGGGGCTATATTTGGACATGGTTTCCTGTGTATTTTAACATATAAAACTTTCCATTCTTCCTCAGCTAATAAGGCAGTACATAGTAATGTTGGGTTAGTTCTTGCAATTGATGTAATAAAGAAAATTCTCCAAGCAATAATGCTCATGACTGTTAAATACCTCATTAATCTTTCTGCTGTTCCAAGTCTACATTCCTCAACTTTGAGACCAGATTTTAAAATCTTATGCAATATCTCTATTTTCCATCTCAAACAATACCAACTAACTTTTTCAACAGCTTCTTCAAAAGTACTGACCGGAAAAAAGCATCCACTCTAGAGGACTTGCTTCGGGAGGAGAGTTTTTTTCAACAACATGAATTGCGTGAAGTTGTAGACTCTGTCGGTTTATATTTTATGTGACCTTCTTTACATTTTATATGGCCTTCATGTGATAAATTTTCCGAATCTAATTTCTAAAAACGCTGTCCTTTTTTGCTTGTTATCTCTAGCAGGGATTTCAACTTCTACTTTTCCAGCGCAAGGGAGGCCTTGGATAAATGACCATAATTTTTGCTTGTTCCTGGTATGCATGAATTTTTTATTTACATTTCTGTTGTGGCGAGCTCTTACTAAAATTGCTGAGTTAAGATTATGTGCAAGTTCAAAAAAATCATGCATATCTGCTTCTCTGTCACATACAGTTATAGCTTCGGTTTGGGCCAGATCTATAATATTATTTGTTTTCTTTAAACTTTCTAGCCATTTCATACTTTCTTTATCCTCAATATGAACGTTGTTACGATGGCTCTTTAGTCTTTTTTCTTCTTCAGAAATGAGTTGCCTCGAGTAAATCTTTTGATCCAGTATTCCCAGCTTCCGTACTAACAGCAAGGGCTGTATGCATTACTGCTCCTTTTCCAGCAATAGTTCCCAATCCGCTTATGGCTTGAGTATGAAATATAAGTTGTATCTTGAATCACAAGAATTCTTTTATGAGCTTTTGTTCTTTCAACTGTTTTATCAATGTGTGAAGCTAGAATATCGACTTCTTTTACGTTCTCATTTTGAAAAAAACGTTATGCTGCTTTTGCTTCTGACCAACTTCCGCATGCCTCATTAATTGAGCTTTCAGGTAAACTTATCAAACTATCAGCAATCTTTACTAATCGGTCAGTTAATCTTTTATCTCCAAGTACAGCATCTCCAAATTCATTTTTAGCCCATTCATTACTCTCGTTTGCCATTTTTATACCCTCAATATTTGCAAACTTTAATATTGTAATACTTTATTTATAAGTACATTTATATTTGTGGGTAATAGTAAGATTTGATATGCTGCCAACACTTATGTTCAAATTAAAAATGTCATTTATGATACTAGCCACTTCACGCTTTGAGTTTTTGTAAAATCCGCTGAGTGCTGCAATTATAGACTTAACCCTTGGACCAAATGTATCTGGCGTAACACCTTCTGGTAACTTGCTACTTTTTCTTTTTCTGCATCTCCAACAACGACCATGTTCCAATTACTACATAAGGCCTAATTTCCGGAAGATCAACTTTTTGGTGAACATAAGGTTTTTCGCATATTACAAGCTCTCCTCCGCATTCGCAAATATTAGGCAACTCTATTTTTACTACTTTATCCGCTTCCATTGTGGCATGAAAATTTCCTTTATGCCCAACCTGATCGCCAACATTCCTTTCGCTTTTTGGCTTGTCCTTTTTTATTTTGTATAGCTCTTTTGAGCTGGGCAGGGATGAGTTTTTGAATTTAAACCGAGCCTTTCCTTTAATTCAGCGTTCTCTATCTTTAAAGCTTTATTTTCTGCTTTTAAGTTTTCTATCTCTGCTTTCAGTTTTTCTATTTTTGCTGTAAATTTTTTTGCAAAGTTCTCAAAGGTTTACCACATTACCTCACTTTTGCTCTATGATTATCTTTATTATCTTGCTTTGTCTACCTTATTCTACCACTCCGCTGAACGGATACAATTTACTAAACAGAAAAAAAGGCAAAAGAAACCCTAGGGTAGCTAGTTATTCACTATCCATTTTTTAAGTTGGCGTTTTTTAATGTTTTAAATAGCGCGTTTCAGCTTGTGTAGGTAAAAACCTAGAAATATTGTGAAGACATAAGGTGCACATAGTGCAAAAAATTAAAAATAAGACGCCAACTACGTTGTTTTCTTGCTGTTTAATCTGCACAGATGAAGATAACTGAATACCTTCAGTTTCATGATAAGGGGGCTGGCGAAGGGTGTCAAGCAAGTTTTTTCGTTTCTATTTCCAATAAAAGTTTGTTATATGGTTATGCAAGAAGTCTATTATAAATGAAATGAATGTGAAAAATATCTTGTTAGCACTTTTAGTACAAATGATATTCAGTTTGCCGCTATTTGCAGCTGATCCTGTTTTGCTCAACTGCATTAAAACTCCGGAAATATATGACCTTGATGCAAGGCCAAAAAATTTTAGCTCTTCAAACAATTTAAGAAGGAAACCTGGTTCTCCAAATAGTGCAATAGGGGAATTAATACACATAGTGGGTAGAATTACTGATATAAACTGCTTACCAATACAAAATGCTGTAGTTTCTATATGGCACGCGAATTCACGCGGCGTGAACCATTACGATAAGAATATAGAGGATGATCTGAATTTTGCTGGATCAGGAAGGTTTGTAGTGAATAATCTTGGCTATTATAATTTTATTACGATAGCACCTGGTAAAATTGGTGATAGAGCTCCACATATCAACTTTCTAGTTCAACATCCGGATTTTCCAGAATTCACAACGCAAATGTTTTTTGCTGACCATAATTGCGATAATTGCGCTGATCCTGTTCTTGAAGATTTTGTTAGTAATGGGCTTGCAAGCCTTCTCATAACACCATTTACTTACAGTGATCAGGTCATAAAAACCTATACGTTTAACATTACCTTGGGCGGATATAATAAGTTCTCTAATAAAAGATAAAAAACCTTGCATGTAAGGGAGTCCATAGTAAACTTAAGTGTTATTGTACTTAGGATGTATATGAAAAATATCTTACTGATGTTTTTGCTATGTTTTATGTACAGTTTACAATTATTTGCAACGGAGATACCAGCAATGAAAATAACAATTTCTAAAATTTCGCCCGATTTTAAAACAATAGTAATGGGTTTATTTGAAGACAACGAAACCGTAAATGATGGCGGAGTTTTGCAAGGAAAACAGGTCATAGATAATATAAAGCAATTTAGCGATTTCAATGGAAGTTTTGGTGAATTTTTCTCTACTGCTTTGCCAGAAGAAAAAAATGTTATAGTTGTTGGACTGGGTAAGAAGGATGAATGGAATGAAAATAAAGAATTAAATATTGGTGGTAAAATATATTGTGAGCTAAGCAGATTAAAAATTAAAAAAGCAGCGGTTTTAATCGAAGGTAGTGCAGCAAATGTTGCATATGGTGCGTTTCTGCGTAGTTTTAAGTTTGATAAGTATAAAACTAAAAAGGATGAGAAAATTACAGAGGTAGAGGAGATTACCGTATTAGTAAAAGATGAACAATTAAGTAATGCTGAAAGATCATTTGAGCACTTAAGGCAAGAAGGTGAGAGTATATTCCTTGCGCGCTCTTTTATAACAGAGCCTCCTAACATTCTATATCCAGAATCCTATGCTGATCATATAAAAAAAGAACTTACTAAGCTTGGCCTTGAAATCGAGGTGCTTGATAAAAAGCAGATGGAAGAGAAAAAAATGGGAGCCTTGCTTGGAGTTGCACAAGGAAGTAGTAAAGAACCAAAATTAGTAGTGATAAAATGGAATGGAGCTTCTAAAGAACAAAAGCCTATAGCTTTTGTTGGTAAAGGTATAACGTTTGACACTGGTGGAGTATCACTCAAACCTTCACGTGGTATGGAGTCAATGAAATATGACATGGCAGGCTCTGCTACTGTGGTTGGGGTGATGCATGCTTTAGCAGGACGAAAAGCAAAAGTAAATGCGATCGGTATGGTCGCACTTGCAGAAAATGCAGTGGGTGGTAATGCTCAAAGACCAAGTGATGTAGTAACTTCAATGTCTGGACAAACAATAGAAGTGTTGAACACCGATGCAGAAGGAAGGCTCATACTTGCAGATGCTTTATGGTATACGCAAGATAGATTCTCACCAAAATTTATGATTGATCTTGCAACTTTAACTGGTGCTATAGTGGTTGCACTTGGAAATAACGAATATGCTGGTCTTTTTTCAAATAATGATGAATTAGCAAACCGTCTGATTGATGCAGGAAATGAAGTAAATGAGAAGTTATGGCGTTTTCCTATGAATGAAACTTATGACAAAATTATTGATTCACCGATTGCTGATGTTCAAAACATCGCTCCTGCAGGCTCTGGTGGAGATAGCATAATGGCTGCACAGTTTTTACAGCGTTTTGTGAATGAAACTTGCTGGGCACATTTAGATATCGCAGGCACTGCTTGGCACGAGAAAGGTACTGACATTTGTCCAAGAGGAGCAGTAGGTTTTGGTGTAAGGTTACTTAATAAGTTGGTTGAGAAGTACTACGAAGCCAATGATTAAAGGTCTTTATACTGGATTTATGGCTTAGCTACATGAACGTTTATTTTCGAGGCGCAGCAAATGAAAGTAGCTGATACATATTTCTTTTTTTCTGGATTCCAGTGTCAGCTACTTTCATGACACCCTGACAACCGTCATCCAGCTACTTGTTAGCGGCTGAGATACCGCGAATGAATCGCGGTATGACGGTTCGTGGCGGCGTGACGATAAGCTCGTCATCCCGCTGCTTGTTAGCGGGATCTAGAGATACCGCGGCGGTATGACGTAGGACTGCTGTCATCCCAGTGCTCCTTTTTTTGTCATCCAAGTAGCCTCCTATGGTGTCATCCCAGTGCCCAGACACTGGGATCCAGTTGAGCTATTTCAACAAAAATACTGCATTTTGAGATGAACGTTTATTTTCACCAGATTATTTACAAGTATAACAATTAAAGTCTGGATTCCAGTGTCAAGCACTGGAATGACACCGTCTTGGATGGAAACCAGTGTTGGCTACTCGGATGACATCATAGGGGCGCTGGGATGACACCCTGACAATCGTCATCCCGCTGCTTGTTAGCGGCTAAGAGATACCGCGGCGGCATGACGTAGGGAAACCGTTTTTTGGGTTAGCTATAACAGTAGTCAGGAAACAATAGCTTAAAAAGAGACTTAGTGTTAAATTTCTAATAGATTACTTATAAAAATAAATCTTATGGAAAGCAGAGCTAAGGCTTGGTTCATTTGGCTGATTAGTAACTTGGTTGTTATATTCAGCAACATGCAGATAATTTATACCTTTATAAGTGTAAATCTCGAAAAGGAACTTGGACTTACAATCGCGCAAGTTGCACTGGCTAATTCAGCATATACTTGGACTTTCGCCATCTTACAATTTTTTAGTGGAGCAACGTTTAATGTTTTTTCCAGTAAAAAAATTTATTTTTTCTCGTTATCAACTATGATCTTGGGGTTTTTTGTCCTTATTAATAGTGACAATTTCTCCCATTTGATTTTGTCTCAAGTGTTGATTGCAACTGGAGCATCATTTGGTTTTATTGGTGCTGCTCACACAAGTAGCATATGTTTTTCCGCTGCCCAATTTGGACTAATGTTTTCACTAGTGCAGACAATTTCAAGCCTTTCTGCTTTGGTAATTCAAATACTGTTCTCTAACTTGCTTGCCGAAGATGCATATTGGAAAAATCTGATTGTATGCATAATACTATTTGGTGTGTTGATATTTGTACTTACGCTTTTTTGTCCAAACACACTTCCAGAAAGCAGCTCAGAAAAGCGCACAATAAAAAGCTCTATGAAGACAGTAATGTGCTCTATATTAACAGTGCTAAAATTAAGAGATATCTGGATAACTTCAGTGGTGGGTGCTATTACTTTTGGAACATTTTTAGCACTTAATACCTTGTGGGCTCCAAGGTTACTGGGCAACTCAGAACTCAATGCAATGGAGTCAGGTATAGCAACTGCAATACTATGGCTTGGTCTTGCAGTTGGTGCTCCAATTGCAGATCGAATCTCAAACTTATTTAAAAATAGGAAACATGTAATTTCTGCTTTTGCTTTATTGCAAGGCGTCTCAATTATTATTTTACTATACAGCCATTTAACAGTCCACGTTGTGTACTTTTGTATGTTAATGTTCGGGTTTTTTGCGGGAGGACATATGCTTAATTTTACTGTCGGCAGCGAGATTGTGAAACGAAAATACATCAGCACATCATCATCCATTATCAATGGATTTATGTTTATTGGCAGTGGAGTTATAGTGTCAATGTTAGCACTTTTTACAGATCATAAAATGGAACTTTTTGCAATATTTGCGATATTGATAGTTGCCGGTATTTTAAATTATGCAACAAAAGAGACATACTCTAAAAAATAAAGTAGCTGAATCTCGAGTCGATTGCTATATTATATTTACGTATTGTAATATTTATCAATAATGGATCACGTTACAACAAAAGACACAACAGTAACTAAGGCAACGATAGCTGGAGATATAAACCAAGAAATAGGATTATCAAAGGAAGACTATGTTTCGATAATAGATGATATATTGGACGAAATAAAGACAAGCTTGGTAAAGGATGGAATAGTAAAAATATCGTCATTTGGAACATTCTTGGTTAAGAAAAAGAAGGAAAGACCAGGAAATATACCAAATACATCGGAGAAAGTGATGATTCAGGCAAGAAATTCAGTTTCTTTTAGGCCTTCAAAAATTATAAAAAAATCAATCAATAATTAATGAACAAGGAAAAATTATTTTATACGATTGGGGAAGTAGCTGAAGAGCTACATTTGGAACAGCATGTTTTGAGATTTTGGGAAGGTCAATTTCATCAAATTAAGCCTACAAAGCGTAAAGGAAGAAGGCTATATGATCGCAAGTGTATAGAGGCCATAAAGAAAGTAAAATACATGCTATATGATAAAGGATATACAATAAAAGGAGTGCAAAAAGAATTTGGTAATGATATAAAAGTCACAAAGAATTTGTTGCAAGAACTCACCGATTTGAGGGACTATTTAACTAGTAAAATAAATAACGAGGAAAGTAACAAGCAGGCGTGAAACACTACGTCTCGCTAAAATTTTGGAGTTTTGTGAGAGTTTAAAATGTGGCATATAGCCTCATTTCTTATGTTATTAGCAATATTAATAGGCTGTGGCCTGCAAAAACCTGCACCTGTGCTGCTTAAAGGCGAAGAATTTTACGGAAAAAGAGATCTGGAATATACAAGAGAGTACCATTTAATTAGGGAGCCTTCAGTGCAAAAAGAAAGTAGAAAAGCCATCATAAATAGGATATACAAAGATAACAATAATACACAAAATGTGGGGGTAAATTGTAAATTTGTAATGCCAGTTAAAGGTTCAGCTACCTCTTCTGATGAAATGTGTAAGGATGGTATAAAAATTGCTGCTCAAAATGGAACGAACGTAGTTTCCTCTGCACCAGGCAAAGTGATATATGTAGGCAAAGGGCTGAGATGGTATGGGAATTTAATTATAGTGGAACACAAAGATAATTACATGACTGTGTACTCCTATTTAAAAAACATACATGTTGAAATTGGCGATAAAGTAAAGCAAGGTCAAGTAATTGGATCTGCAGGTAAATCAAGCACACAAGATAAAGATCCACAGATGTGTTTCACAATACGACATAATGGCCAAGCGGTTGATCCTTTGATGCATATGAACTGTAATTGAATTTGGATTTATATGAAATATGATTTTAAAAGTGTTGAAAAATTTTATCAAGATAAATGGGATTTTTCTGTAAGCAAGAGTGGTAAACAAGAAAAGTGTTACGTGTTGGAAATGTTTCCATATCCATCTGGTAAAATTCATATGGGACACTTACGTAACTATGCAATAGGGGATGTGATAGCGCGTTACAAGAGAGCTAATGGATTTGAGGTTTTGCATCCAATTGGCTGGGATGCGTTTGGATTACCAGCTGAGAATGCAGCAAGGGATAACAATATTAGCCCCGAAACATGGACAAAAGAGAATATAGATAATATGCGTACACAGTTGAAATCTATAGGTCTTTCTTATAATTGGGAGCGTGAACTCTCCACATGTGAACCTGACTATTATAAACACGAACAAAAATTTTTCCTGGATTTTTTAAAGCATGGGCTTGCCTATCGAAAAGAGTCATGGGTTAACTGGGATCCAGTGGACCAAACAGTGCTTGCAAATGAACAGGTGGTTGATGGAAAAGGATGGCGATCAGGTGCAGTTGTTGAAAAACGTAAGTTGTCCCAATGGTTTTTAAAGATTACTGATTTCGCTGAAGATTTACTCAAGTGCCTGCAAAGTTTGAAAAATTGGCCAGAAAAAGTCAAAACAATGCAGGAGCGTTGGATAGGAAAATCTGAAGGAGCAACTATAGAGTTTGAAGTAGTTGGCCTGAATAAGAAATTAAAAGTTTTTACAACTTATCCTCATACTTTGTTTGGGGCTTCTTTTTGTGCAGTGGCAGCAGAGCATCCTATTGTGCAGGATTTAAAGAATGGTTCTTCTGTTGTCATCCCAGTGCTTGACACTGGGATCCAGGAAATAAAATCAAAAAGAGAGAACGATGAAAAAATAGGAGTTTACACCGGATTAAACGTCAAACATCCATTTCTTGATAAGGAATTGCCGCTTTACATAGCGAATTTTGTGTTGATGGAATATGGGGAAGGCGCGATTTTTGGTTGCCCTGCACATGATCAGCGTGACTTTGAATTTGCACAGAAATATAATTTGCCGATAATTCCCGTTATTTCTTCAGCCCACTTAGGTGTCATTCCAGCGCGTGACCAGAATTCTTACAATGGATCCCAGTGTCAAGCTACTCAGATGACAAAGGAGGCGTATACTGGAGACGGGACAATGTTTAACTCCGAATTCTTAAACGGATTAATGGTTAGTGAAGCAAAGGAAGCCATAGTTAAAAAATTTGAAGAAAAAAAAATAGGCAAAAAAACAATAAACTATCGTTTGCACGATTGGGGAGTTTCAAGGCAGCGTTATTGGGGATGCCCTATACCTATCATATATTGCAAAGATTGCGGAACTGTTCCAGTGCCAGAAAAAGACCTTCCTGTAGTTCTACCAATAGATGTAGAATTTACAAGTGGTGGCAATCCGCTGGATAAGCACCCAACTTGGAAATTTGTTGATTGTCCAAAGTGCGGAAAGCAAGCAGAGCGTGAAACTGATACATTCGACACCTTTTTTGAATCTTCCTGGTATTTTGCTGCATTCTGTAGTGAAGATAAATCAATAGACAAAGATGCATGTAATCGTTTTATGCCTGTTGATTATTATATAGGTGGGATAGAACATGCAATTCTGCATTTGCTTTATTCAAGATTTTTCTGCCGTGCTTTAACCAAATGTGGCTATTTTGATATTAAAGAGCCTTTCTCTACTTTAATCACTCAAGGAATGGTCTGCCATGCAACTTATAAAGACGAAAATGGTAAGTGGCTATTTCCCGCAGAAGCAAAAGAATTAATAGCGCGAGGTGCAAAAGTTCAAGTGGGCAAAGTTGAAAAAATGAGCAAATCGAAAAAGAATACAGTTGACCCAAACTTTATCATAGAAAAGTATGGTGCTGATACTGCTCGCTTGTTTGTGTTGTCCGACACTCCTCCGGAGAAAGATATGGAATGGTCCGATGATGGCGTGGAAGGTTGTTCTCGTTATGTAAATAAATTGTGGCGTATGGTCATGCAGCTAAGACCTGTAAATATACACTATGATAATGAAAATGTTACGGGTGGACTTCTGGAGTACAGAAAAAAAATTCATAAACTCTTACACGGACTTACAGATGACTTGGAAAACTGCAGATTAAACTGTGTAGTGGCAAAATTTCGTGAGATGACGAATTTAATAGCTGAAATAGACGTAAAAACTGGAAAATCTCTTATTGATGAAGGTATATGTATATTAATCAGAGTAATCGAACCATTCATACCACATCTAGCTGAAAGCCTATGGCAAGAAATAGGAGGTCAACCTTGGCCAAAAGCTGATGAATCATTATTAGTTGACGATACGGTAACTATAGCAGTGCAAATCAATGGAAAATTACGTACAACAATCAAGGTGGCAATTAACTTACCTCAAGAAGAATTGAAGAAAATAGCGATAGACTCTGTGTCCAGTAAGATCGATCAAAGCAAAGTTCGCACTGTATATGCTGTACCAAATAAGATAGTAAATATAGTTATATAAAAGACCTGAGTAGTACGTTTTATATAATCTGATTTTATGGCTATACTTTTTTTGACATGTAGTTATATCTTTTTTAATATAAAGGATATATACTTATGCATTATATATTTTTTTGTATGAGGAGTTATATGAAAATAAAGAGATTGTGCGTTTTGGCTGTGTTGCTTACTTCATCTCTAGCAGGTGCAGCTAGTAATAGTGCAAGTAAGTCAGAAGATAAGTACTATGCAGGTTTAAACTTTGGTGCTGGTTGGGGTGGTGGCTTTAAAATGAAACCTGGTGTTGTTCTTGGTTACCATTATGACCAAAACTCTAAATTTGAACTTGAGGTTCTCAGTAATATTAAGTCATTAAAGAGCATAGGAGCTAGCTTATTGGCAAACTACCGCTTCTATCCTGACCTTGATATTGATCCCGTTAAACTATATGTCAGCGGAGGTTTAGGAGGATATCTCCAAATAACACCTTTTGGCTTTGGTGTTAGTGATACAGTTGATGGTGATGGCAATAGTTCACAAGAAGAAAAAGAAAAGGAAGAAGAAACACAAGGTGCTCCAGAATCAGGTGGTGAAGCTGCTGGTTCATCTGTAGTAGATAAAATACTGAGTTCTATTTCCTATAAACTAAAGTTAGGTGTTGATTATGAAATTACTCCGCAGATAATTGGTGCAGTTGGTATGACCATGGGTGGGCAACTAAGTGGTATAAAAGCAAAACAAATACCAGATGCAACTCTAGAGATAGGGGTACGTTATAATTTTTAATGCTGCTACTTAGTTCATAAAGGTAGAGACGATGTTGAGGATGAAATAAACAGCATTAAAAAAAATCCGAAAACGTATTTTCGAATATGGTTTTGAACGCTAGCTATAGATTAGAAAAATAACAAGAAAAAGGGTAAACATACTGTAATTGCTGTTGAATGATGGAGTCCATTATTTTAGCACGAAGTAACGAATTCAGTAGAATAAGTTCTTCAAAAATAATTTAAACTTTTATTAGTAGGAGCAGTCTCATGGAATATTATAGCGATCTCACTAAAAGAAACTTTTATAAGTATCGTTGATGAGAAAGGAAAAATTGTTAAGGAAGAAGTTGTTGCAAGAGAAAGTAAGGCAATAGCTGAATTTTTTCTTGGTCAAGGCAAAAATGACCTTACCCAGAAAAAGTGGAGAGAAAGTGTGGAATGTTTTTTACAAAAAGAATGATGCATCAAATTGTTCTGGAATGCAATAGTTAATAGTGACGTTGTTTGTTATAAAAAATTTCTATGTATTCAAATATTGCAGTTCTAGTTTGTTGAGCAGAGTGTTGTGAAGTATCAATAAGTATTTCTCTTTTCAATGAGCTAAAGAAGCTTTCTGCAACAGAATTGTCGTAACAACAGCCTTTATTACTCATCTATATTCTTTACAGCTAAGAGATATTGATACCCTTGCGCAGTATATTGTGAACCTTGGTCACTGTGCAG
Source organism: Wolbachia endosymbiont of Drosophila innubila (assembly GCF_021378375.1). NCBI lineage: Bacteria > Pseudomonadati > Pseudomonadota > Alphaproteobacteria > Rickettsiales > Anaplasmataceae > Wolbachia > Wolbachia endosymbiont of Drosophila innubila. Next base: position 62,366 of record NZ_CP076228.1, read on the forward strand.
CAGTAGATTTTTAACAGGTTTACGCCTATTAATGGCCATTAATAAAGAGTTCATAACCAATTGTTTATTTATTGCACTACTCATTAACTACCATACGTGAGAATTATTGCTGCCAAATATAGCCATCCCTCCTTGGTTTTGATGTAAGTAATCCCATACTTTATTTGGTTGATCAACAATAAAGTTTTGATCTAGTATATTGGGAGCTACAGCTCTATTATCTGTTTGTTGTTTTTAATTTTAAACTTTCTTCTCAGTATAGCCCTGATGTCATTTTTCTGCATAATACTTTGCACCGTTTTCAAATTGCAACTTTTACCCAAAGCCTTCAATTCAGCATGAATTTTAGAGCTCCATATCTACATTTAGAAACTTGATATATTTTTTGAATAGCTGCGAGTAGCTCTTTATTTGCTGATTCTCTACTGCTTATTTTTCTTGTGGTCCACTTATAGTAGCCACTAGCAGAAAATCCTACATAATTCCTGTACTTTATAGCAGTTACTATATAAAAAATATTTTACTCTTTTGACTGGCCAGGGCTTTTTTTTAATGTCTCTTTCCCTTGTTACTCTTGCTTTGTAAATCAAACCTCTCTTTGTCATAAGGTGCTACATCTGGAAATGCATTTGCCGCCGACTTTTTTTCGTTGTGTTTCTTTATCCATTTTCCTAATACACTATCCCTTATTCCTAGATCTCTTGCTACTTTTGCAACTGGTTGACCTACCTTTCTTTGTTCATTTGCCAGTTTAACAGCTTCCAATTTGAATTCTGCTGTATATTCTCTTACCATTTCTAATCCTCCAAAATTTTATTTTACCCAAAAAAACTCTTTTCTTTCTCTCCACTTTTTCTGGGTAAGGTCAAACAATGACTATGCAAAAAACCTAATAACATGTATAATCTATAAATAATTTCTGAGGTAGATTGTGAAACTAGGTGTTAATATCGATCACGTTGCAACCCTCCGCAACGCACGTGGAACTTCTTATCCAGATCCATTGAAAGCAGCAGAAATAGCCATTGACGCTGGAGCAGACTTTATTACTGTACACTTACGAGAAGATAGAAGGCATATTAGAGATGAAGACGTATTTAACCTAAAAAAAAGCATTAGCACTGAGCTAAATCTTGAAATTGCAGCCACGGAAGAAATGCTTGAAATAGCAAAAAAGGTAAAACCCTATTCGATTAGTATAGTACCAGAAAAAAGAGAAGAATTAACAACCGAAGGTGGCCTGGATATCGTGAATATGCACAGTAAACTTTCTAGTATAATAGAGGAAATGCATAGCTCTAGCATAAAAGTCTCACTGTTTATCGATCCAAATATTGATCAACTAAAATATCTTGAAAAGCTAGGGACAAAACCTGACATAATAGAAATTCACACAGGGGATTACTGTGATAATCCATCAGAAAAAAAGTTACAGTTAATTACTAATGCTGCAGAGTACGTCAATAAATTAGGAATAGAATGCCACGCAGGACATGGCATAACTTATAAACACGCTAAGAAGATGACAAGAATATCTCACATCTCAGCTCTTAACATAGGCCACTATTTAATTAGCGAAGCTGTATTTTACGGCTTACACAGCGTAGTAAAAACAATGAAAATGACAATGTCTAACTAACTGCTGCTTTTTCCTTCTCATTTAAAATACTTAAAAGAGTTTGGCTTGCTTTAAATTTTACCCTTGTCTTTTTAGGAACAGTCATGATCTGACCACTTTGGGGGTTACGACATTGTTTTTCCTGACTGATAGCAGTAGAAAATGTTCCTATTCCATGCAAACGTATTTCACCTTTCCCATGCAGCTCATTCTTTATTATTTTAATAAACGCATCATGAATCTTGCTCAAATCAGATTTTGTTATATCTATATTCTGACTAGAACAATCTTCCTTTAATTGTTTTATTATATCTTCTTTACTCATAAATTACCTTAATATTGAAAAAATCACATAAATAGCATATTATGTTGACACCGATAGTCAACTAAATTCATCACAAAAATAGAGGATATCATACATTTTTGCAAATATTTGTATAATACTTACAAAAAAACACCCCTATAAAATAACTATCTCTTAGAAAATTGACACTTTTTCCGAGCTTTATGTTGACCATATTTCTTACGTTCAACAACACGTGAATCTCTAGTTAAGAACTCACCATTACGTAGTATAGAATGCAAATCTTGGCTTACACTACTTAAAGCTCTGCTTATTCCATGAGCTAGAGCACCTGCTTGACCAGATAGCCCTCCACCTTTTACAGTTGCAAATACATCGTATTTATCCAATGTGGAAGTTGCAACAAATGGCATTTTTACTATTTGGCACACTGACTCTCTTTTAAAATAAGAAATTAGATCGCCTTTTTTGTTAACACTAAATTTTCCACTCCCCGGCTTTATCCATACTCTTGCTACAGATTCTTTTCTTCGGCCTGTAGCATATAAACGACCAAGCGAATCAACTGCTGATTTAATTGTCTTTTCTGACCAATCATTGTTATTTATTGTAAAACTCTTCATTTTTACTCCATTACTTTTTATTTTTACGATTCAAAGAGGCAAAATCTATCTTTTCAGGTTGCTGTCCTTGATGCTTATGCTCTGAACCAGAATAAACATACAAATTTTCAAAGCGTCTACGTGCCATAGGCCCATCATCAAGCATCCTTTTCACTGCCATTTCTATTACACGCTCAGGAAATTTGCCATTTAAAATATTATCTGGAGTAGTTTTCTTCAAACCACCAGAATAACCTGTATGCTTATAGTAAATTTTATCTTTAAGCTTCTTTCCGGTGAAATGCACCTTTTCTGCGTTGATAATAATTACATTATCGCCACAATCCATATGAGGTGTATACTCAGGTTTATGCTTTCCACGTAATAGTGTCGCTACAAATGCTGCAAGCCTCCCTACCACTAATCCTTCTGCATCCATGACAAACCACTTTTTATTGATTTGTTTCTCCTTTAAGAAAAAAGTCTTCATTATTTGATCCAACAATAGTAAGCTATGATATACTTAATTTCTCAATAGTGTCAACAATATTAGTTATTGATTATTAAAGTAATTTATGTTAGTAATTGAGCTGCGCAACCAATATGCATAAGAATTAGAATGTTTCGATTGATTATCACACTTGCGATCATTTTTAATACTATAAGTTGCTATGCAACCGATGTGGGAGAAGTGATAAGCAAAGCCATCAAAAATAGCTCAAAAATAAAGTCTCAATTTTACCAATATAAAAGCGCAGAAAAACACTATAAATCTTCTGGTTTAGCTGGATTTTTACCTGACATTAATTTGCAATACAATTTCGATAGTAACTTTAATCTTGATACATCTGAAAAAAAACTTACATTGCGCCAGAAATTAATCGATGGCGGTGGTACCTTTGCCACATTCAGTCGATCAAGCCATCTTCTCAAAGCAGAAAAGATGCGATTTCAGCAATTAAAACAAGAGCTTGCACTTAATGCTGTGAAAGCATATGTTAATGTTTTACAAAAGACAGAAATATTAAAGCTCAGAGAACATAAAGAACGCGTTTCTTTGGAACATTTGTCAGCTATGAAAAAACGCTTTTCCCTTGGAGAGGTAACCAATGCTGAAGTTTTGTTAGCAAAAGCAAAATTTTCGTCTTCTATATCCGAAAGAGTTGATGCTGAAGGTAAATTAAAGTTGGTAAATATTGCTTATTATCATTTGATTGGCGAAGATGCTGATGACCTTTCTGAAGCTAATGATAAACTACCTTCTGTTCCAGAGTTAAATGAATGTTTACAGTTAGCAAAAATCAATAATTTATCTCTAAAAGCAGCAGTTTATCAAAAAAGAGCAGCCGGAATGGAAGTGATTGCTGAAAGCTCCAAGTGGCTTCCTTCTTTAAATCTAAGTGCAAGCAAAAATTTTGGGGAGGATGGTATGAAGGTAGACAAACTATTAGAAAATGTTCATGTAGTTTTTACTCTTGATGTTCCAATCTTTAAGAGAGGAGTTAATGCTTTTGGTGTCAGTAAAGCTAAAATGGATGCAAAAAAATCTACCTACGATTATTATGAAACGGTAAAAAATATAGAACAAGCAGTTGTAAATGCTTGGAATAATGTGTTGACAGCAAAGGCCATTATCAAAGCAAGTCAAGAAGCGGAAAAAGCAGCAGCTCTAGCATTGGAAGGAGTTGAGCAAGAAGTAAACTTAAATTTAAAGAGTACATCTGACCTTTTGGACACTGAAGATGCATTATTTAAAGCACGTTCAGACTTAGTTGAAGCAAAAAGCAATTATGTGATTAGTGTTTACAACTTGCTTTTTATGATAAATAGTATAAACCTCTAAATTTAATGGTATTAGCACTATGCATGATGAACAAGGTAATCAATCTGTAAAAGATATCCTAGAAGATATAAAAAAAGCTATATCGGGTAAAAACGCGAGTAACGATAAAGCAGAAATAAAGGATGAAAATGATGATGTGCTATACCTTGAGGAAGAGTATCCAGAAGAAATAGAAGAAGATGGCAAAAAAGAAAATAATGAAAAAGAGGACATTGATAATGATGACCAAAGTGAGGAAATGGCTTGCAACAATAACCAATTTAATGGCCATAGCTACAATTCAGAAGAAAAAAAAGATATTTATTTGTACGATAATATCCAAATGAGTAATAACACAGCGAGTAATAGCGGCTTACAAGCGCAAAATAACGATCATCTAATTTTAAAAGAGAATATGGAAGAGATCAAAGCGTTGCTTGGAAAAATGCAAAACGAATTACAGCATAAACAACAAAAAAAAGCGAACCTTACTGTTGAAGAATTAGTTACATCTCTTTTAAAACCTCAGCTCTCAGAATGGCTGAATAAATATCTACATGCACTGGTAAAAGAAGTAGTTGAAAAAGAGCTTAAAGATATAATCAATAATAAGTAGGGTATTAGCAATAAAAACTAGAGTAAAGACGGCTAGAGGCAGAAAACTATCTTCAACAAGGTGGCTACATCGTCATTTGAATGATCAGTATGTGCAAAAAACTAGCAAGGATGGTTATAGGTCACGCTCAGCATATAAGCTGGTAGAAATGGATAACAAATTTAAATTATTCCAAAAAGGGCAAAAAATTATTGATCTTGGTGCTTCTCCTGGTGGATGGTCACAAGTTGCATCTCAGAAAGGTGCAAATGTGGTTGCTCTTGACATAAAACCAATGAACGCAATTAATGGAGTAGAGTTTATACAATGTGATATTATCAATGAGTTTGAAATTTTAAGAGAAAAATTCAAGGATCAAAAATTTGATGTAATTTTATCTGACATGGCGCCCGAATCTTGTGGTTTAAAATCGTTGGATCATATCAGAATTATGCTTTTATGCGAAGCAGCGCTCAATTTTGCAAAGCATTTCTTGAGTCATGGTGGCACGTTTGTAGTAAAAATTTTCCAAGGAGAATCTGACAAAGATTTTTGTAACGAGCTAAAAAAAATGTTTAAAACAGTAAAATACTTTAAACCAAAGTCAAGTAGATCTGAATCTACAGAAATGTATTTGGTAAGTTTAGGCTTTATTGGCAGCAAAACTTTTATATAATATTAATCTAGGTAGTCCGCAGAAACAAAAAAACTTACTTAACACCCTTCGCCAACCCCCTTATCATGAAACTGAAGCTATTGTATTTGCTTTCGCCAATCTGCAGATTAAAAGGTAAGGATTACTTAATGTATCGGCGTCTTATGTTCAATTTTTTACAGTATATAGATACTGTATGTCTTTACAAAACTTCATCTACATCTAGGTTTTTATCTAAATAAGCTGAACGCGCTTATAAAGCGTTACAAGACATCAAAAAATGCCAATACTCGACAGAGATAGTAAAAGACTAGCTAACTCGGGGATTCTTTGTCTTTTTTTCTGCTTAGTAAACTTCTTAAACATTTGCAGCGTAAGTTAGTTGCAATTAAAAGCAGCTGAATCTCGCTTGTCAAGCGTTTAAAACATAAAAAACGCCAATATTTTAAAGCGGATAATAACCCCAGGGCTTCTTTTGCCTTTTTTTCATTTGGTAAATTTCTTAATGTTTATAGCTAAACGACAATCGTCATCCCAGCGGGATCTGGAGATACCGCGGCGGTATGACGGTTCGCGACGGCATGACGATAAGGTTTATATCTTGTCATCCCAGTGCTTGACACTGGGATCCAGGAATTTTATTAAGTTGGTGAGCATAAAAATAGCTGTTTTACGTTAAAATACAATGTTTTGATGATTATGGAAGGGCTGGATTCCAGTGTCAAGCACTGGAATGACACCATAGGGGCACTGCCATCATAAAGGAACCAGTGTCGGCTACTCGGATGACATCATAGGGGCCGCTGGGATGACACCCTGACAATCGTCATCCCGCTACTTGTTAGCGGGATCTGGAGATACCGTGACGGTATGATGAGGGAGAACAGTTAGCGAATGAGATACCGCGAATGAATCGCGGTATAACGGTTCGCGGTGGTATAGTAACTCGTCATCCCGCTACTTGTTAGCGGGATCTGGAGATACCGTGACGGTATGATGAGGGAGAACAGTTAGCGGATGAGATACCGCGAATGAATCGTGGTATGACGGTTCGCGGTGGCATGATGTAGGACTGCTGTGACACCATTATAGAATGAACCAGTGTCAGCTACTTGCATAGAAAATGTTTATGACTAATTTTTAGATCAAACATGGAATTTCGACAAACTTAACTTTTTTGTGAGATGGTTCAGCAATAATAAATAAATTGAGAGGAAAGGTTACGGCAATGGAAAAGAAAAAGTTTTTTGAAATAATAAATGAGGTAAGCAAGAGTGAAGGTTTAAATGAGAATAATTTACTTGAAAGAATAGGGAATAAGCTAAAAGATGCAGACTCAATAGTATATAGCACTTATAACAATTTGAAGATAGATAAGATGCTCAGTATATTAGATTCAGACAAAATTGTAAATTATATGTTGGTACATCTTGCTGTGGAATGTAACAGTGTACCAATAGTAAAACTCCTACTAGCAAAGGAAGCAAAAGTTAATGAACCAATATATGAACTTGATGAAGCTAAGTCTAAGCTAACTGCTTTGCACATTGCTGCTTTGCATGGTCATCAAGAGATAGTTCAGCTTTTATTGAATAATGACGCAAATCCTTTACTAAAAGATAGTCAAGGCCGAACTCCAAGGGATATTGTCGGCGATGTAGAAGGTAAAAAGGCTATAATAAAAATGTTAGAGGAAGGAGAACAACGTTATGCTGAGACAAGAGCTACGAGAAGACAACCTTATAGACAAGGCACTTTACTGCAGCCTAATAATAAAACTCCAGGAAATTTAGCTTTGAACGGAAATAACGTAACTGCTGCAGTACAAACATGGGTGCAAAACATCAGGAAGAGAATAGTAGAATTACACCAAACAACAAAAAAGTCTATGTACAAGATGAGGATGAACAGACTTCTTCAAACTCAATCGTTAATGAAAACAATACAGACAAAGTAGATGATACATTAGAAAAAGAACAGGCTATAAGAGAAAGAGATGCTATGGCGCAAAAGTTGCAAGAGGCAGAACAAAGACTTGCCAATAATCAGAAGCGCATAGAACATAATGACTTGCACAGTCAACATCCAGAGCAGTATACTACATATAATGGGGAACAGACCTTTTTAAATAAAAGTAATAGTGGCGATAGTGGAATATATTTTGATGCAGATGAATCTGAAGCTTTAGGCCAATCTATATTAGAAAATGGAGAAGATATTAATGCACAAGATAAAGATGGCGTGACCCCTTTACATTATGCTGCTGCATATGGTTGTGTAGAGATTGCAGAATATCTAGTAGAAGGTGGAGCAAATGTTAATGCACAAGATAAAGTTGAGCATACTCTCTTATATTATGCTCTTGCAAATGACAATAAAAAATTAGCAAAGCTTTTGATAAAGCATGGAGCAGATCGCTCATTGATAAAGGATGAAGACCTAATAGATAGACTAAACAGTATGTGTGATCAGCCATCTGAGGTTGTACCTAGTACCTTTTCTCATTCCAAAACACACAACGCAACGGAAACTCCAGAAAAAGCAGAAAAGGTTGAAAAACGTAAAGCTAAGTTAAAAGAATTACGTACTCAGCTAAAGGATGAGCAGAAAAAGAATGAATTGCTAAAACAAAAAATACAAGATCTAGAAAGTAAAAACACAACGCTTAATAGTGAATTAGAAAAAACAAAAACTAAAACAGACGAAGTACCATTAGAAAAAGCGCAAAAGGAACTAACAGAATTGAAAAGTTATATCACTGGACATGGAGCTAGGCTGGACACACTGGAGAAACTCAATGAAGAGAATGAATCACTAAGACAAGAAATAAAAAATCTAAAAAATGAAAACACAACACTTAAGGGTGAATTAGAAAAAACAAAAACTAAAAAAAACGAAGTACCATTAGAAAAAGCGCAAAAGGAACTAACAGAATTGAGAAATTGTGTCACTGAACATGAGACTAAATTGGAAGTACTGGAGAAACTCAATGAAGAGAATGAATCACTAGAACAAAAAATACAAGATCTAGAAAGTAAAAATACAACACTTAATAGCGAATTAGAAGAAAACGAAAATAAGCATTCTAAAACAAAAGTGTTGTTAGAAAAAGCGCAAAAGGAACTAGCAGAATCAAAAAGTTGCATAGTTGGACATGAGACTAAGTTGAAAGAATTCAATAAAGAGAATGAATCACTAACACAAAAAATAAGAAGTCTGGAGAATGAAAACACACCACTTGATGGTGAACTGGGCAAAACTAAAACAAATGAAGTGTCACTAGAAAAAGTAGGAAAAAGACAATTTTCCCCAAAAGTTGCCTATGCGAGCCTTGCAGCTATGTTAGCAGTAGGTGCTGCTCTTAGTATTGCTTCCGGATTGTCTGCTCTATTAATAGTTGCAGCTTCTGTGGTATCTGCACTGATAGCTGGTGGCATTACATACACAATATCAAAACCCATCGCTGAACCAAAACCTACCACTGAATTGAAAGAAGTGAATATTCAAGATTCAGCACAACGGTGTTTGTAAAATTTAATTTGTACACTTGCTATAGATTCCAGCGCGTGACGCTGGAATGTAGTAAAAAGTATTTGTAAGTTACACAGTAGTGTGAATTTTTTACTTCGGTAGTTTTTCATTGTCATTATAATCATAATAATAGTTGAGTTTAATTGATATGAAAACTTTTACGAAAAATTTTAAAAATAACGAAAAAAAGCTAGAGGAGTTTAATAAGGAAATTGAAGATATAACAACTATAGCTCAAGATAAATTTGCACATGAACTTGAAAATATCGCATATGACAGTGTGCAAAAATTTCGCAGTCTGCTTGCTAAAGAGTTAAACTCCACCTTCAATAATATTCATTCTCAAAATGTCAATCTACTAAAATCCAGCCTAGTTGAATATGCTATAAGTTCAAATTTTATCAACAAAAAAGGAGAAACAGCTTTAATACGTTCTCTTCTTAATATATTCATACGATAAAGCACTCAGAGTTGTTGCTGCGCCAATTTAACTTAATGTTGCATGCAAGCTGCATAGCTAAAGTAAGTAAGATTTGCCCCACGCTGTCACGAGGTAAACCTTACTTATTCTAGCTATATCAAAAAGGAGGGTTATTATGTGTGCGCCAAGAAGTGCGTAAGGAACAGTTGGTGAAAATCCAACACGGGTAAAGCTTAGCCGGCAACCTGGAACAAACCATTATGCTGCGTAAGGTAACGAGCGTAGTAAAGCTAATGGAATGGACAACATAGGGTGCAACGAAAGTGAAGGTATTGAGTCCCGTAATTCACGCGTCATGGGGGCTGACACTTTACATTTGGTGGAAGGCAACATGGGTAATAACGCTAAGGCAAGATATTACTCACCTCATCGGGATCGAAGGCCGCGTCATGTGTTGAGATGGACCTTACGTGAACTTGGGAGATCCTTTGTATTCCTGTAAGGGTACTCTGGAACAAGTCAATAAAGGCGAGGACTGGAGGAAGATGCAAAGGAAGTCGGACTAATTGATAGTACTCGGAGTGTGGGAAAGCCACATACAAGGGGAAGCGGTTAGCAATATAGTGACTGGTATAGGGATTGCTATACCAATACAACAGAGATTAGAGGAGTATGCAAGGAAAACTAAACCAGATAGCAGTAAGGGCTAAGCAAGATAAGCGAGTAAAATTTACATCATTAGTTCATTTGATTAATGAAGAGAATCTTGCAGAGTGTTATAAGGAACTAAAACGCAACAAGGCTTGTAGTATAGATCGTGTGACAGTGGAAGCTTATGGAGAAAATCTAGAAGAGAAACTTAAAACACTAGTGGATAGTATGAAGAGAAAACAATATCAACCGCTACCAGTGAAAAGGGTATACATACCCAAAGCCGGGAGCAAAGAGAAGCGCGGTCTCGGAATACCATCAACGGAAGATAAGTTGGTACAGGTAATGCTAAAGAAGATATTAGAAAATATTTATGAAGCAAACTTTATGGACAGCTCGTATGGATTTCGACCAGGAAGAAATTGTCATCAGGCGATAAACGCTCTAGATAAAGCAGTTATGCACAAACCAATTAACTATATTGTAGAAGTGGATATCAAGAAGTTCTTTGATAATGTTCAACATAAATGGCTAATGAATTGTCTAAGGGAACGAATAGCTGACCCAAATTTATTGTGGTTAATAAAACGATTTCTAAAGGCAGGAATAGTCGAAGTTGGATGTTATAAAGCAACCGATCAAGGCACACCACAAGGTGGTATAGTAAGCCCTGTATTAGCTAATATATACTTACACTATGTGCTGGACTTATGGTTTGAAAAGAAATTTAAGCCAAAAGCCAGAGGATATTTACAGCTAATAAGGTTTTGCGACGATTTTGTAGTTGGCTGCGAGAGGGAAGAAGACGCAAAAGAATTTCTAGAATTACTGAAACAAAGACTAAGTAAATTTGGGTTGGAAATAGCTGAAAATAAAACAAAAATAGTAAAGTTTGGTAAGAAAGAATGGTATCAAGCAGAAAGAGAGAAACGTAGGACGGCTAGCTTCAACTTTCTAGGATTTACACATTATTGTGGAAAAAGTCGTAATGGTAAACTTATGATGAAGCAGAAAACTTCAAAAATAAGCCTAGCCAGAAAGATTAAAGAAATCAAAGAATGGTTGAAGATGGTACGAAGTCGTATCTGTTTCAAAGATTGGTGGCAGAAACTTAAAAGCCAAACTAACAGGACACTATAGCTACTTCGGAGTTAGCGGAAATTATCGGTGTTTGATTCAATTCTATCGACCGGTAACAAAGTTAGCATTTAAGTGGATAAACCGACGTAGTCAAAAGAAAAGTATGGATTGGGAACAATTTATACACTATTTAAAAGTAAATCCATTACCAAAACCAAAGGTATATGTTTCTTTATACACAGGAGCACTAGTGTGAACGCTGTATTGTGGAGCCGTGTGCGGGAAATCCGCAAGCACGGTTCTTTTGGGGAGACTATGGTTATGAGACCAAATCGCTGGTTTCAAGGTCATGAGTCTCTACCAGACCAATAAGATCTACTTCACCAAGAATATCTGTGCAACGTAAATCTAAGCCTGAATCTTTTCCAGTTACTTTAGAAGAGGTTAAATCTTTTTTACGCATTGAGAACGACCAGGATGATAAGTTGATTTCAGATCTAATTTTTATGGCAACTGATTACGCTGAATGGCATATGGAAAAGTCACTGGTGAAACAAACATGGCAAGTTTCATATGAAGATTATGTACCTCGTAGGATCTATTTAAGCTATGGCCCTGTGAGTAAGATAGTATTGGCTACTGCAATGATGTCTAAAAATCAAGAGAAGAGTACACTTAAGTATTATTTTAGTGATGTAGGGGGCTATGTTGAGTTTTTCAATTGTTTGAATGCAATAAGAGTTGATGTTGTATACGAAGCTGGTTATGACAATGTTCCTGAGCAGATAAAACTAGGTATTATGCGGCATGTTTCTGCTCTTTACAAAAATCGTGAATCGGAGGTAAGTAGCCATTTATCTGAAGTGAAGAAGGTATATTCTCCATTTCGCGAACCAAAGGTTGTTTTGTAGCTCTTTCTGGTCATTCAAACTGGGCTACTACGTCATACCGTTACGGATAGATCTCGCTAACAAGCAGCGGGATGACGAGTTTCTATATATCTTTCGAGGGTTAATTATGAAAAAAATTCAAGCTATAAACGAGTTGTACAGTAGCATTTATGAAGCACTAAAAGCAAACTCTGATTTAAGGAAATATGTTACTAACATTTATGACTACTTACCTAAACAGGTCACCATTCCTTACCTGAGATTGTGTGTAGTGAATTATAATAACCTGCATATGCTGTCCAATTTTGCTACAAAGGCAAGATTTTCATGCGACATATATACTTATCATATAGACAGTATGTTTGCCATTATAAGGCATATTAACTTGATACTTAAGAGCATTGAAGGTTTTAATAATGAGGCCATTTTAGAAAGTAATTGTGCTATGGATCAGCACGATGAAATTTTACATTCAACAATTAATTTTGATATTTTAATAAAAGGAGGTGATAATGAGCAAATTACAGCTAAAAATTAAAGATCATGACAATAATTTTATTGTGTTAAATAATATAAGAAACCTAAGGTTTACTTTGCGTAATAACAGAGAAGAGGTGAAAGATATTTCTTCTTTTGGCTGGAGGAAAGTGCTCGATTGTGCTGGAAGCAGACACATTACGATAAAAATTAATGGAATTTTAGACTCTGTATTAGCTGATGAATTATTACGTAATTCTGCTATGCTAAACTCTAATAATGATTATGAAATTAGTTTTAATGCTAAGGAAAAGATAAGGCTTAGGTGTTCAGTTGAATTGTATGAGAGGTATTATGATCCTGTTACTTTTGACAGCTTTACTGTAGTTTTAAATAGTGCTGAAGTTGTAAACGCTTTTCATTAATGTTAATTTAATTTTTTCATATACAATAATAACTGGTGAGAATTTTAACTAAATTAAAAAAAATCATGAATGACGAAAACCTTTTCGAGGAAGACGGTGATAATATTGAAGAAAATAACGATGATAAAAGAGAGAGAAGTTTAGAAAATGAAAATCAGCAAAATCAAGAAGAACAACACAAAGAGGAAGATAAGCAATACATAATACAGTATATTCAAGACTATTTGAAAGTTTTTGAGGATATTCTAAATCAGGTCGACGAAGGAATTGATAATTCGGATAGTTACGAAAGGACTATGCAAATAAAGCGAAGCATAGACAGGCTCATAGAGACTTTATATAGTCAGGCTGCGTCCGAAGATATTGATGCAGAATTTGAAACTACCAAACACACTCGCGATAAATCAGAATCTATGAAAAGAGTTAGAGAGAAGAGAAGAAAGCAAGTGATAGAAGAAGTATTAAGTAGCATGTTTGCCCAGCAACAAAAGGAGCTAATGAACGCTAAACACTTAAGTCATGGACATGAAACAGCAAAAGATGGGGATGTCCACGAAGCAAAGGAAAAAGTGAAGTCTTCAATCAGGGGAGTGTTGTTTTCGGTGATTGCTCATAGGATGGATCCAAGAAGGAGGGCAGGGGAAACTGCTGACGGTAACGAAAAGCAAGCTCATATATATGGCAGGGAAGCAGTTGGTGGAGCTTTAGGTGCATTGTTAAAAACGTTTTTAACAGCAGTTATTGCCGTTGTGCGTGAAATTGCTAAGCCACTTCAGAAACCGGAAACATCTTTTGCAAAACAAGTTGAAGAAAGCAGAAACGCAGATTCACAAAAGGGTCGATCTGTGTAGATTTCTCCTTGTAATAATCTTTCGATTCTACTGTCTGTTAATTCAAATTAGGGTTATAAAATTTTAGAAGCCAGCTCTTATATAACCAATTTATAGCAAGAAATTACGATACAAAAATCAGCGTCCGTTAGAAAATAAACATAACACAGGGTGATAGAGTTGCCCCTATCCATAAGCGTCAGTTAAGCTCAAAATTGTAAGCTTAAAATATGGTTAAATAATTATTAATAATAGTATATAATTATTAACGTTTTTCAGGCATTTTTGTTATGGGTGCGCCAAGTAAGCGTTTAGAATACAGTTGGTGAAAATCCAACTTAGGCAAAGTCTAGCCAACAGCCTAGAACAGACCATTATGCTGCGTGAAGTAACGAGCGTAGTAAAGCTAATGGAATGGACAATATAGGGTGCAATGAAAAATGACCTTACCCAGAAAAAGTGGAGAGAAAGTGTGGAATGTTTTTTACAAAAAGAATGATGCATCAAATTGTTCTGGAATGCAATAGTTAATAGTGACGTTGTTTGTTATAAAAAATTTCTATGTATTCAAATATTGCAGTTCTAGTTTGTTGAGCAGAGTGTTGTGAAGTATCAATAAGTATTTCTCTTTTCAATGAGCTAAAGAAGCTTTCTGCAACAGAATTGTCGTAACAACAGCCTTTATTACTCATCTATATTCTTTACAGCTAAGAGATATTGATACCCTTGCGCAGTATATTGTGAACCTTGGTCACTGTGCAGCAGTAGATTTTTAACAGGTTTACGCCTATTAATGGCCATTAATAAAGAGTTCATAACCAATTGTTTATTTATTGCACTACTCATTAACTACCATACGTGAGAATTATTGCTGCCAAATATAGCCATCCCTCCTTGGTTTTGATGTAAGTAATCCCATACTTTATTTGGTTGATCAACAATAAAGTTTTGATCTAGTATATTGGGAGCTACAGCTCTATTATCTGTTTGTTGTTTTTTAATTTTAAACTTTCTTCTCAGTATAGCCCTGATGTCATTTTTCTGCATAATACTTTGCACCGTTTTCAAATTGCAACTTTTACCCAAAGCCTTCAATTCAGCATGAATTTTAGGAGCTCCATATCTACATTTAGAAACTTGATATATTTTTGAATAGCTGCGAGTAGCTCTTTATTTGCTGATTCTCTACTGCTTATTTTTCTTGTGGTCCACTTATAGTAGCCACTAGCAGAAAATCCTACATAATTCCTGTACTTTATAGCAGTTACTATATAAAAAAATATTTTACTCTTTTTGACTGGCCAGGGCTTTTTTTTTAATGTCTCTTTCCCTTGTTACTCTTGCTTTGTAAATCAAACCTCTCTTTGTCATAAGGTGCTACATCTGGAAATGCATTTGCCGCCGACTTTTTTTCGTTGTGTTTCTTTATCCATTTTCCTAATACACTATCCCTTATTCCTAGATCTCTTGCTACTTTTGCAACTGGTTGACCTACCTTTCTTTGTTCATTTGCCAGTTTAACAGCTTCCAATTTGAATTCTGCTGTATATTCTCTTACCATTTCTAATCCTCCAAAATTTTATTTTACCCAAAAAAACTCTTTTCTTTCTCTCCACTTTTTCTGGGTAAGGTCAGTTTACTGGCCTCTCCATGAGTGAGATTGAAAAATTAAGTGTGAACGGTTACCTTGGATGACAGAAAAGAGTGTTGGAAGGAGGCAATATTAAAAACTTAATTTCAGTCCAGCCAAGAGCACATAACCAGAGTTGTTATTTTCTATTTTAGGTTCTTTGGTACTAAATTTTACAATATCGAAATAGTATGAAGTACCTAAAAAAAGAGAATTTTCAAGGCTTAAAGCATATGATGTTAACTCGTTTGTACCTTCGCCTGCAATATCCCTACCACTACTAAAATATGTTAAGCTTGATTTGTAAGAATCAGAATGGTAAGCGATACCTGCATTCATATAATACGTATTATTTATTTCAGGATTACGCCTCTCACCAGATTCATCACCATTACCATACGAAAAAATGCAATCAAGATCGAACAATTTTAGCTTCAAACCAAAATTCCAGTGCAGTAATTGATTGCGACATTCATAATTTTTAGAAGTTCCATCTGAGCAACCAGTTAAATTTTCTCTTGCAAATTCACCAGTCAAAGCAGTAGTAAAACCTATATCATTTGACAAGCTGTTTTTATAGGAAAGGCCAGCAGCAATTAAATTGCTGTACTGTAAGTTATTTTTTCCTGGAACATAACTGAATCCGAGTTGAAAGTTATAGATTTCAGGGGAGATGTAGTTAATTGATGATTGTTTTAACCCTAGTTCGAGTTCATTATAATCGCTATAAATATTGGGCTTGACCCAGAACACCTTGTCTTGATTATATCCAGGGTCACCATCTTTTTTATGATCACCGCGCAAATTTGCATAGTTTGTCCAATGACCATTTACTCCTCCAGCAGCTGCATAAATTTTTGAAGTGTTAATTAACATGCTCTGACCAACTAAACTTCTTTTACCATATTCAATTGATCCAAGTTCCTGGTTTTTTATGATAAAATACCATTCCTCCATGTCTAACTTTTCTATGTCTAACGCTTTTAGGTTTGCAATACCAGAAACCCCTGCCTTAACATTAACCCCCATTTGAGTATTTGGATAAACTTGCTGTAAATAAAGAAAGCGCAAGTATGAATAACTTGAAGTTTTATCCTTAGGCTTAGCATTGAAAGAATCTCTGTTGAAGGCGTAGCCGAATCTCAAATCTACTTTTCCGTCTAGTTCTGCATAAAATATTTCCTTATCCAAAATTGTTTTAGAGCTAGCACTATTCTGCAAAAACAATGATGAAAGCAGTACTACCAGGTAGTACTTTAACTTCATAAATAAACTTAAATCTTTATAAAAATTTAAGTTTAAACTCAATATAAATAAAAAACAACTTTTCAGAAGGCACCGCTGGTAGATTTTGCTGCCTGTTTTTGAGCTATATTCCCATAAATTATTGATACACTTGGTAATTTTCGCTTTAATAACTGCTTATTAATGGCAGAATGTATACGATTAATTATTTTAGATATACTTTTTACATCGCAGTTAATCAAAACAAAAAGCACTTTATTCTCATCAATATACCCTAGAAAATCATCACTACGGCAATTTTTATAAAAATGTTCTATGATAACTTTCAGTGCATTATTTGTCTCACTACAGCTACTATTTAAGCCAATCACTCCTATAGCTGCATTAATTTGATGTTGAAAGGCAAAATTTAATATAACGTATAACTCTAGAATAGTGGACTCATTGCCCGGTATATCGAATAAGTCATGGTTTTTATATTTTTTACCCATTAGATATTTATCTCTAAAGATTCCTAGTTTATGGGACAAACTGATATCACGTATTAATAGCTCATAATTTATTTTATTACTGGCAAATTGTGCAGTGCGGAAAACTTTTACTTTTATCCTGATATCTTCTCCCTTAGCATCAATTAAGGAAAAATCTATCACTTTAGGTAGTATATCAAGTAAATCGTGTCCATTTTCGGTATACTCTAAATAATTCTTCACGTTGTCAGCTGCTCTTGTGCTTAAGATATTAATTAATGGCTTATTAAGCAAATTCTTCTCTTCATATTTTAACAAATCCCTTGCAACTTGATTGAGCCCTAAAATTAACACGTTTTTTTTCTTATTATCCTGATAAACAGATACCACAGCATCATCTTTTCTTCTTGCAGTTATGAAATCATCCATACTTTCATTCTATACAGCGTATTTATAAGTATAATAAGATTATATTAAGATTTACTTACTTATTAATATGCTTAATTGGGTATAGACAGAATGTGTGCGCCAAGAAGTGCGTAAGGAACAGTTGGTGAAAATCCAACACGGGTAAAGCTTAGCCGGCAACCTGGAACAAACCATTATGCTGCGTAAGGTAACGAGCGTAGTAAAGCTAATGGAATGGACAACATAGGGTGCAACGAAAGTGAAGGTATTGAGTCCCGTAATTCACGCGTCATGGGGGCTGACACTTTACATTTGGTGGAAGGCAACATGGGTAATAACGCTAAGGCAAGATATTACTCACCTCATCGGGATCGAAGGCCGCGTCATGTGTTGAGATGGACCTTACGTGAACTTGGGAGATCCTTTGTATTCCTGTAAGGGTACTCTGGAACAAGTCAATAAAGGCGAGGACTGGAGGAAGATGCAAAGGAAGTCGGACTAATTGATAGTACTCGGAGTGTGGGAAAGCCACATACAAGGGGAAGCGGTTAGCAATATAGTGACTGGTATAGGGATTGCTATACCAATACAACAGAGATTAGAGGAGTATGCAAGGAAAACTAAACCAGATAGCAGTAAGGGCTAAGCAAGATAAGCGAGTAAAATTTACATCATTAGTTCATTTGATTAATGAAGAGAATCTTGCAGAGTGTTATAAGGAACTAAAACGCAACAAGGCTTGTAGTATAGATCGTGTGACAGTGGAAGCTTATGGAGAAAATCTAGAAGAGAAACTTAAAACACTAGTGGATAGTATGAAGAGAAAACAATATCAACCGCTACCAGTGAAAAGGGTATACATACCCAAAGCCGGGAGCAAAGAGAAGCGCGGTCTCGGAATACCATCAACGGAAGATAAGTTGGTACAGGTAATGCTAAAGAAGATATTAGAAAATATTTATGAAGCAAACTTTATGGACAGCTCGTATGGATTTCGACCAGGAAGAAATTGTCATCAGGCGATAAACGCTCTAGATAAAGCAGTTATGCACAAACCAATTAACTATATTGTAGAAGTGGATATCAAGAAGTTCTTTGATAATGTTCAACATAAATGGCTAATGAATTGTCTAAGGAACGAATAGCTGACCCAAATTTATTGTGGTTAATAAAACGATTTCTAAAGGCAGGAATAGTCGAAGTTGGATGTTATAAAGCAACCGATCAAGGCACACCACAAGGTGGTATAGTAAGCCCTGTATTAGCTAATATATACTTACACTATGTGCTGGACTTATGGTTTGAAAAGAAATTTAAGCCAAAAGCCAGAGGATATTTACAGCTAATAAGGTTTTGCGACGATTTTGTAGTTGGCTGCGAGAGGGAAGAAGACGCAAAAGAATTTCTAGAATTACTGAAACAAAGACTAAGTAAATTTGGGTTGGAAATAGCTGAAAATAAAACAAAAAATAGTAAAGTTTGGTAAGAAAGAATGGTATCAAGCAGAAAGAGAGAAACGTAGGACGGCTAGCTTCAACTTTCTAGGATTTACACATTATTGTGGAAAAAGTCGTAATGGTAAACTTATGATGAAGCAGAAAACTTCAAAAATAAGCCTAGCCAGAAAGATTAAAGAAATCAAAGAATGGTTGAAGATGGTACGAAGTCGTATCTGTTTCAAAGATTGGTGGCAGAAACTTAAAGCCAAACTAACAGGACACTATAGCTACTTCGGAGTTAGCGGAAATTATCGGTGTT
The DNA here is from genome assembly GCF_021378375.1 of Wolbachia endosymbiont of Drosophila innubila. NCBI lineage: Bacteria > Pseudomonadati > Pseudomonadota > Alphaproteobacteria > Rickettsiales > Anaplasmataceae > Wolbachia > Wolbachia endosymbiont of Drosophila innubila. Next base: position 81,778 of record NZ_CP076228.1, read on the forward strand.
TGATTCAATTCTATCGACCGGTAACAAAGTTAGCATTTAAGTGGATAAACCGACGTAGTCAAAAGAAAAGTATGGATTGGGAACAATTTATACACTATTTAAAAGTAAATCCATTACCAAAACCAAAGGTATATGTTTCTTTATACACAGGAGCACTAGTGTGAACGCTGTATTGTGGAGCCGTGTGCGGGAAATCCGCAAGCACGGTTCTTTTGGGGAGACTATGGTTATGAGACCAAATCGCTGGTTTCAAGGTCATGAGTCTCTACCAGACCATATGGAATGGCTTTGTTGTAGAAGAATCAAGATTACTGTTTATAGACTTCAAGTTACTGCAAAAAATATTTTAAAACATAGTGATATCTTGACTTTACCTAGTTAATATTCCAAATTATAAAAAAACAGATAGTTCTATGACGACAAGTCTATTACAAGGCAAAAAGGGATTAATAACCGGAATAATAAATAAGAGATCAATAGCATACGGTATAGCAAAAACTCTCTCAGAGCACGGAGCAGAACTTGCAATCACCTACCAGAATGAAATAATAAAAGAAAAACTATCACCAATAGCAGATGAACTAAATGTGGAGCTAATATTACACTGCGACGTTTCAAATGAAAAAATCATAGATAACGCTTTCGAAATAATAGAGAAAAAATGGGGTACTCTTGACTTTTTGGTGCATGCAATAGCATTCTCCGATAAAAATGAGTTAGATGGTAAATATGTCAATGCTTCACTGGATAACTTCCTCAATGCAATGCATATATCGTGCTATTCTTTTACTGCTTTAGCGCAAAGGGCTGAAAAAATGATGTCAAATGGTGGTAGTTTACTTACTTTATCTTATTATGGCGCTGAAAAAGTTATGCCAAATTATAACGTTATGGGTTTATGTAAAGCGGCACTTGAAGCAAGTGTAAAATATATAGCATGTGATCTCGGGCCACAAAATATCAGAGTAAATGCAATTTCCGCTGGTCCAATCAGAACTTTAGCATCTTCTGGAATAAGCGATTTTCACTCCATATCAGAATGGAATAGAAATAACTCTCCGCTCAGACGCAATGTTACAATAGAGGATGTTGGCAAGGCAGCGTTATACTTATTAAGCGACTTAAGTAGTGGCACTACTGGAGAAATTTTGCACGTTGATTCAGGATATAACGTTGTGGGAATGAAGGTGGTTGACTGAGATCTAAATCCTTAATTCAAAGCGCTAGTTCCTTCGGGTTCATACACAACTCTATCAGGAGTTTTGTGACTGTGATTGCAGAAAACATCGAACATAAAATTCCTATTGATAGAGTGACAGAAAAGCCTCTTATTGCTCCACTGCCAATAATGAACATTATTCCTGCAGCAATTAATGTAGTGATATTTGAATCCAGTATTGTCTTTATAGCGTTTTTAAACCCTTCTTCAATAGCACGTTCCACTCTCTTGCCAGATTTGATTTCCTCACGAATTCGCTCAAATATTAAAACATTTGCATCCACCGCCATACCAACAGTAAGTGCAATACCGGCAATTCCAGGTAAAGTTAGAGTTGCTTCAAGCAGAGTGAGAATTGATAATATAAGAACTACATTAGAAAAAAGTGCAATAGAGGCCAATACACCTAATTTGCCGTAAGTGATGATTATAAATAAAGCCACGGCTATAATAGAGATTGTTGCTGCCATTTCCCCTGCCTTTATTGATTCTTCTCCAAGACTTGGGCCAATGTTTTTTTCTTCAATTATTTTAAGTGGTGCTGGCAGTGCTCCAGATTTTAAAAGTATTGCAAGTTCGCTTGCTTGTTTTTCAGTGAAATTACCGCTAATTTCTCCCTCTCCATTTAAAATTGGCTCACGTATTGTAGGTACTGTTAAAACTGTGTTATCCAGAACAATTGCAAAAGGCTTTCCTACATTTTCTTTAGTGATTTTCGCGAATCTTTTACTCGCTATACTGTCAAATTTAAAATGCACTGTCGGTTTACCTAAATTGCCGAATCTAACTGATGCGTTAACCAGCGAATCACCACCTATTTCAGTTTTGCGGAATATTGGATAAGAATTACCTAAAGAATCCTTGAGCATGACAGTGGTTTCATGGTCTATATCCTGCACCTTGGCTATGTTAGTGTTTGCCAAATGAAAAGCTAGCTTAGCAGTTTTGCCAAGCAGAGATTTTATCTGCTTGGTATCTTCTACTCCAGGCACCTGCACTAATATTTTATTCTGCCCTTGTTTTTGAATGCTGACTTCCTTTGTGCCAAGTTTGTCCAAACGGCGCTGGACATTGTTTATTGATTCTGCAGCTACTTCACTGATCAAAGAATTTTTATAATGTGGTTTATACGAAATGAGAATCGAAGAATCTTTTCTATTTAGCTCTAAATTTGGATTTATCGCATTAATCAACACAGATGCTTTTTTATAATCATCAATACTATTTAAAGTTATAACGCTATTTTGTACGTTAGATTCAATATTTTTTGTTAGCAATGTCTCTTTTATTTCGTTAGCTAGCATGCTTAGCTTTTCCTTAAAATAGAAGTCTAAGTCTATGTTTAAAAGCAAAGATGCCCCTCCTTTCAGGTCAAGGCCTAAGTTTATTCTTTTTTTCGAAATAAAAAGCTTATTATCAAAGAAATTTGGCAGTGTTATGTATAAAGCAAATAAACAGATGCATAATACTGAAAAAGATTTGACTATAAGTCTGTTATACATAAGTTGTAGGTTTAAAATTGTAATAATTGATTGTAAGTTAAAAATAGATTTTTGTAAAATTCTCTATTTGACCTTACCCAGAAAAAGTAGAGAGAAAGTTAAGACGTTTTTATCATGAGAATAAATTGTGCAGGAATGCAATAGTTAATAGTAGAATGTCTACGTTATTTGTTATAAAAGATTTCTATGTATTCAAATATGGCAGTTCTGGTTTGTTGAGCGAGAAGTATCAATAAGCAGCTCCCTTTTAAGTGAACTTTTCTGCAACAGAGTTATCGTAACAACAGCCCTTATGGCTCATGCTGGAAATGATGTTTTTTGTATTCAATAGAAATTGGTAATTTTGAGAGGTATACTGTGACCCTTGATCGCTATGTAACAGCAGATTTTTATCGGGTTTGCGTTTATCAACGGCCATCAATAAAGAATCTATAACTAATTATCATGTTACTCATTAACCACCATGCGTGAATATAGGTCAATTATTGCCGCCAACAACCTTCTTTAGTTTTTATGTAGGTAATCCCAAACTTTATTTGGCTGATCAGTAGTAAAATTTTGATCCAATGTGTTCGGAGCCACAACTCGGTTGCTTATTTGCTGTTTTTTATTTTTGAACCTTCGTCTAAACTTGGCTTTAATGCCATTTTCTTGCATAACACTTTGTACTGTTTTAATTTTTGCCTAAAGCTTTTAATTCAGCGTGAATTTTAGGGGCTCCATATCTGCATTTAGAAGCTTGATGTATTTTTTGAATATCTGCTAGAAGCCCTTCTTTTGCTAATTCTTTACTGCTTTTTTCCTTAGCAACCCATACCACCAGTACAAAACCCTACATAGTTCCTGTGTTTTATAGCAATTTCTATATAAAAGAATACTTTACTCTTTTTCTTTGCCCAGGGCTTTTTTAAGATGTCTCTTTCTCTTATTAGCTCTTTTTTAGATCAAATCTTTCTTTGTCATAAGGAGCCTTTGCCTGGAAATGCGTATGCTCCAGACATTTTCCATTATATTTTCTTACTTAACATACTGCCATCTATACCTAGATCTTTTGCTATTTTTGTACTTGCTTGACCTGTTTCTTTAACCAGCTTAACAGCTTCTAATTTGAATTCTGCTGTATATTCTCTTCTATTTGTCATATTTTGAAAAAACGTTTTATTTTACTCCAAAAACGTCTTAACTTTCTCTCTACTTTTTCTGGACTACTCCGAATCGGTTGACAAATTGGACGTTTGATAAGCATAATTTGGAGCTTCTTGTGTAATAACTATATCATGAGCGTGACTCTCTCTTAATCCTGATGCAGTAATAGTAACAAATTTACAATTTTTTTTCATCTCTTCTATATTCCTATTACCAGTATACCCCATTGCAGCTTGCAATCCGCCAATCAATTGATGGATTACTCCTGAAGCTGGACCTTTGAATGGAACTCTTCCTTCCACTCCTTGTGGAACTAATTTGAGTTTTGAATCTTTATCTTGAAAATAACGGCTAGCTGAACCTCGTTTCATTGCACTAATAGATCCCATTCCTCGATAGCCTTTATATGCTCTGCCCTTATACATAATAATCTCACCTGGGCTTTCGTCAGTGCCAGCAAAAATCGAACCAATCATCACAGAGTCAGCACCAGCTGCAATAGCTTTTGCAACATCTCCTGAGTATTTTACCCCACCATCAGCAATTAGTCTGACGTTTCTTGCTCTACACGCCTCTGCAACATTCTTGATTGCAGAGAATTGTGGCACACCAACACCTGTAACTATTCTGGTTGTACAGATTGATCCTGGTCCTATTCCAACCTTCACTGCATCAACACCCGCATCAATCAACGCTTCAGCAGCCTCCTTTGTTGCAATGTTTCCGCCAATTAATTGCGTATTAGGATACATCTCTTTTATTTCCCTAATGGTATTGATAACGTTTTCGGAATGACCGTGAGCAGTATCCACAACAACTACATCAACTTCTTCTCCGATCAAAGCTTCACATCTGTCTATACCATCTTTTTTACCAGTGCCAATTGCAGCGGCAACTCTGAGACGCCCTTTACTGTCTTTACATGAATTTGGGTATCTATTGTATTTTTCAATGTCTTTAACCGTAATTAAACCTATACAACAAGAATTTTCATCTACGACCAAAAGCTTTTCTATTCTATTTTCATGCAACAATTTCATTGCTGAGGCACTATTCACTCCCTGCTCCCGCACTGTCACTAACTTATCTTTTGTCATCACTTCGGAAACTTTTACATTCATGTTCTGGTCTTCAATAAATCTCACATCTCGGTTAGTTAAAATTCCAACTAACTTGCGTTGATCGACTACAGGAATGCCAGAATAATTGTGCTCTCTCATTAATGAAATTGCTTCCGCAACTGTTTTATCCGGTGAAATCGTAATTGGGTTATACACGATCCAACTTTCATATTTTTTCACCCTTCTCACTTCTAAAACTTGTTCATCTATTGATAAATTCTTATGTATGCAACCTATCCCTCCATGTTGGGCAATAGCTATTGCAAAGCCCGATTCAGTAACAGTATCCATTGCAGAGGATATGAGAGGGATATTTAGTTCTATACTATTTGTTAAATAAGTTTTTGTATCTGCATCGCAAGGCAATATATTAGAATAGGCTGGCAAAAGAAGTATATCGTCAAACGAATAACAAGCTTCCATTTTTTTCATAGGCTTTATTTAAAGCTTATACGCCAATTAATTAAATTGCAATAGGCAAAATTAGCTAGGAGCCTTTAATTGTATAGCTCTAACTGTTTTTAGGAGAGAGAAAAGCTATATAGTTGCTAATACATTTTATTGCATAATAAGCATTCTACATTATTTGCCAGCAAACAGAACTGCTCAATAGTTAAGTTTTCTGGACGTTCATTTCCACTCAATTTAGCGTTTTCAAGGACAGTTTCAGCGTGGTTCGTTATATTTTGCAAGCTATTTCTCAGCATCTTTCTTCTTTGAGCAAAAACAGCACGTATTAATTTTATTAAGGTTTCCAAGTTTACTACAAACTTTGGGGTAGGCAAAGGATTTACTGTAATTACTGAAGAATGTATTTTTGGTCTTGGAAAAAACTCTTTAGGTTCAATATCAAATTCCTTTTTTATATCGCATAGTAACTGGCTTAGCACTGATAGAGGACCATAATCTTTAGAATTGGGTCTTGCTGTAATGCGATCTGCTACCTCTTTTTGAAACATTAATGTCAAACTCGTAAAAAATTTTATACTATCTAACCACTTTAAAAATAACGCTACCGAGATATTGTAAGGCAAGTTAGCAATAACTTTAACTGGGCGCTCTATCAGCTCTTCTTCTATAATATGCAGTGCATCCGCTTCTATAATTCTATACTTTCCTTGATGCTCATTTAGCAGTTGGTCATGGTGTTTTACTAAATCTCTATCTTTTTCTATAGAAAGTAGAGACTTTGGATTATGCACCAATATTTCTCTTGTTAATGCACCATATCCAGGACCAATTTCAATGACATTAAAATTTTCCAGACTACCAGGTAAAGCGACGATTTTTTTTGTTATCTCACTCGATAAAATAAAATTTTGCCCTAGACTCTTTTTTGGCTTCAGTAAAAATTTTTTCATATTATTTTCATTATACAGTATTTTAAAAATTAGTTGACGAAAATTCATTGATAATTGTATATTATTAATGTGTTTAACGCCGGCTTAGCTCAATTGGTAGAGCAACTGACTTGTAATCAGTAGGTTGTCAGTTCAAGTCCGACAGCCGGCACTCTCGCCCATATAAGTAAAGTTGATGTCCTTTTTAATAGTAGCAAATTGGAAAATGAATGGAATGCGTTCTTCATTTGTTGACTTTATAGGCAAACTTAACAACAAGAGCAACGAAATTACCTCTAAGCTAGTGATTTGCCCTCCTTTTACGTCATTTCCAAGCAGTATAGAGTTGAACAATAATATTAATATAGGAGCACAGAATTGCCATCATAAAAAGTTCGGTTCTTACACAGGTGAAATTAGTGCAGAAATGTTAAAAGAACTAGGGTGTACTTACGTAATACTTGGGCATTCTGAAAGGGCTAATGAAAAAGATAGTGAAATAAAACTTAAGTCGGAAATAGCAATAGAATCAGGCTTACACCCAATTATCTGTGTGGGTGAAAATTCAGAAGATTATAAGAATGAAAAAACAAAAGAAGTAATAGAATATCAATGCAAAAACCGTTTGCCAACACACGGTGAATATACCGTAGCATATGAGCCAATATGGGCAATAGGCACAGGTCATGTGCCAAATAATGATGCAATTGCTAAGGTGATAGAGGTAATAAAATTGTGTACTAGTAAAAAACACATTATATATGGTGGTTCAGTCAGTTCAGAAAATATAGAAAATTTGCTCAGTATCTCAAATTTATCAGGAGTTTTAATTGGCAGTGCAAGCTTAGATTTCGATCACTTTTATAAAATTATACAACAAGTTGAAAAAAAGTTTTCTCTTATCAATTCTAAAATCAGCAACTAAGAATCCTATAACAAATGGCATCATTTCAGTGTCAAGCATATGTCTGTACGAGCATCTAGTATAGCTAAAGTAATCTAGAAAATTAACGATATTTTATTCCCCGGTGAACGCTCTATTTTGTTTTCCAACTCTAGTTCTAAAAGAGCCATTAGAGCTATGTTGGTAGAAAGTCCGCTTGCTAATATAAGTTCATCTATATCAACAGGTACAGAGTTAATATGATCAACTATAACAGATTTTGCCTGTTGTAATTTTTCTTGTTTTTGGTTAACAAAATGGTGCTCAACATCAAATAGGTTTTTTTGCTGCGGAGGTAAACTAAACCTAATACTCTCTATTATGTCATCAGCGGATTCGATAAGCTTAGCACCGTTTTTAATTAAATAATTACTACCACTACAGCGTGAATCTAAAGGGAAACCAGAAACTGCAAACACCTCTCTCCCTTGATTTAAAGCAAAATCTGCTGTTATTAGAGAGCCAGAACGTTTCGATGCTTCAATCACTGCAACACCTAGCGATAGGCCAGATATAATTCGATTCCTTTGAGGAAAATACTGAGGCTTTGGTTTAGTAGCAAATGGAAGCTCAGTAATTACTAACCCACCGTTCCCAGTGATTTTTTTGTATAGATCAAAATTCTCTTTTGGATACACCACATCAATTCCGCTTGCTGTAACAGCAATAGTGGGATGATTTTTGTATATTACACTGTTTGCTGCAGTATCAATTCCTCTTGCAAGTCCAGAAACGATAATAAAACCAGCTTCGCTTAAATCAAGTGCCAACTTATTGGCAAAATTTCTTCCATTCATTGAACAGTTACGCCCACCGATTATTGCAATTATCTCACGGCTTAATAATGATATATCACCAAGCGCAGTTATTACAGGAGGACAACTAGGGATATTTCTTAAAAGATCAGGGTAATCTGGGTCACATGCGGGTATAATTTTAGCTCCAATTCTTTCTGCATTATTGATTTCTTCTCGTGCATCTTGAATGCCATACACCTTATCATTAGCCACCCTATTGAGATATTTTAGCACCTCATCTAGCGATCCGTGTGTTCTTAGTATACTAAAAAACTTTATTGGTCCTATGGTTCTAGCCAGGCTTAACCATACTTCTAATTCTTTGTTGTTCAATTTATTTATCTTCATAAAAAGCTTGAATTTCTTATCAATTTAGTGTACCCAAGATAATGCAAATATACAGTGTTTTATGACGCATTTTGTTACAGATAAATGCATAAAATGTAAATATACAGACTGCGTGGAAGTATGTCCCGTTGACTGCTTCTATGAAGGCAAAAACATGCTCGTGATTAACCCAGATGAATGTATTGATTGCGGAGTGTGCATACCTGAGTGTCCAGTAGATGCAATTGTAACTGATGATTCCATAAAAGATATTTTAGAACTAGATGAAGAGTTGCTGAGCAGCGAACAAAAAACTTTCAAGTTATTTTACGATATAAATGTAGAATACTCACAAAAGTGGCCAAATATTACAGCTAAAAAACAACCCCTCTATACTGCAGAAGAGTATAAGGAAAAAAAGGATAAAACAGCTTATTTTGATGAAAATTTAGAATAATGCTACTGAAGGAAAAGAAACTTTTTGTATTTCAGGGTTGTTGTTTTTGGTTGCTGAAAATAGTTGCGTTATCTAAGTTGTTATGCTGATAAATTAGTATCGATTAATTTAAGGATTAAGGAAAAAGGCTTATTGACTTTTGAAATATTTGATTATAAAACTAGCTGTTAGCATTAAATCTTGGGGGTAAGTTATGAGTATAAATAAAAGAGAAACCATTAAAAAGATTGAAGGGTTACTTTTTCAAGCGAACGGTAATCTTGAAAAAGCATGTGATCTATTATCAACAGTAGAGTTAACCGAAGATGATATTAAAATATTGCTGGAAGAGATGATAAAAGAGTATCATAGCTTGTTTGAAAAGATTTCTTGGAGTTGTGGAATTACTGCAGGCAGTGCACAAGATGCCAACGCAAGCAGCTTCAACGAAGTTTTTAGCTAGGTTCAAAAGAGTTAGCATTGGCAATGACGTCAGATCTCAGAAAGTCTTATGATCAAGAATTATTTAAGAAATATAAAAAAGAAGAAATGTCTTATCCTGAAGGAGAAGGAGTACAATTTATTAGAGAATTGAGAGTTCTAAGTAGAATACTTACTATATCTTTAATAAGGAAACTTGATGAAGTTTACAAGTTTACTCCAGAAGAAATTGAGCGTTTGAAGGAATATATGTTAGTTAGCAACTATGATATAAGCAAAAGTCTTTCTGATATAGACAAATATATGCATGCACTATCTGCCTTAATTAGAAACTCTTCACTTGATACAAAAAAGATATTTGAGCTAAATAATCGAATGATAATACACACTACAGCCTTAATTGATTTAGTAACTAGTGGAGTAGTGAAAAAAGAAGAAGCAAAAGAACAATCTGCTGAGGATTTAGAAAAGCTTATCTGTGAACAGTATAAAGGTGCAGCAAACACGCCACTACCGTTGCAGAGCACGCTATTTGAAGTGGATAAAAAAAGTGCTTGAAGAAAGTTTATAGTTAGCCAAAGTAGGTATTTAATAAGCTTAATGTAACCATTATGTATGCTATATAGCAAAACATAGAATGCTTATGATTCCAACTATAGCAATTTTAAGTGGTGGATTTTCTTGTGAGAGAGAAATATCGCTTATGAGCGGAAAAGCAGTGAAGAAGGCGCTCGATAGCCTTTCATATAATGCAATAGAAATAGATGTTGACAGCAATATTGCTGAAAAGCTTAAAAAAATTAATCCGGGCCTTGCTTTTATCGCTCTGCATGGACCTTATGGTGAAGATGGCTGCATTCAAGGTTTATTGGAAATCTTAGGTATAAAATATACACACTCAGGAGTTATGGCTTCTGCCGTTGCTATAAATAAAGTGATGTCAAAGCATATATTTCGATCCCTTAATATCGACACTCCAAAAGGTTATGTAATTAGCCGAGAAGATGTACTAAAAAATAATATTAAAATCGATTATCCGTACGTCTTAAAACCAATTAATGAAGGTTCAAGTATTGGAGTGTACATAATTTTCTCGCACGAGGATTACTTAGAACTGAAAAATAATAGTTCTACTATAATGGAAAAGATGATCGTAGAAGAATACATACCGGGCATAGAGTTACATACTGCTGTATTGCTGGATGAAGCAATTGGCACTATAGAAGTACGACCAAAAAATAAATTCTATGATTATGAAGCAAAGTATACAGATGGATTTGCAGAACATATATTTCCTGCTAAAATTCCTGACAATATATATAAAATGACCTTGGAACACGCACTGAAAATACATCAATTTTTAGGATGCAAAACTATTTCCCGCTCAGATTTCCGTTATAATCCCAAAAATAACACTTTAAAAATGCTTGAGATTAATACACATCCTGGCTTTACTGAGTTATCGTTAGTGCCAGAAATTGCAAAATTGGCAAAAGGAATCAATTTTAATGAATTAGTTAAAATTATTATTGAAGATAGTTTGCAGCACAAAAATATTAGGGATTTAAGTCATGTTGAGCAGTATTACTAGAAGCCAAAGGAGTTTTTTGCGTAAGTGTGCCTTGGTTGTTATCACAGCACTTTTTCTTACGCTAATACTTTACAGCTCACTTGATAAAATAATAAATCGATTTAATTACTACTTTACTTGGTACAATGACTGCCTATCTAGTTTATTACTCAGTAGTGGATTTTCAATCGACGAAGTAGTCGTGAGCGGCAATAAATTTACAAACAAAAAGGATATTCTAAGTTTGACAGATAGAACGCAACCTATCCTGTATATATCACTTTCAAAACTTGCCGGTAACATACAATCCGTAAGCAGATGGATAAAACACGTAAGAGTTCACAGAATTTTGCCCAATACTCTACACATTAATATAGATGAGCATAAACCGTTTGCTCTCTGGAAAGATAATAACAAAACCTCGGTAATTGATTTTGAAGGTAAAGTGATCGTAGATGACTATCTAGTAGATGATCTTGTTGTAATTACAGGACAAAACTCATTATCAAACCTAGAATTTGTTAAAGATGTGTTAGAGAGTAAAACTCAATTAAGTGACCACATTTCTTCTTTTGCTTATATAGGGAATAGAAGATGGAATATCATACTTGATAACGATTCCACAGTAAAACTGCCTGAAGATAACCCTTATAGTGCATGGGACTATTTAAACCACTTACACAATACAACTGATTTTACTTTCAGCGATTGGAGTATTATTGATATGCGTATTACTGATAAAATCTTTGTGAAGAGGTGATCTGCTGTAATCCAAGTAGCCCCTTTTCCTGTCATCCCAGTGCCCAGACACTGGAATCCCGCCGCGAACCGTCATACCGCGATTCATTCGCGGTATCTCTTAACATAGATCCCTTATTTAACCGCCATACCTTAACATAGATCCCGCTAACACGTAGCGGGATGACGAGGTTATCGTCATGTCACCGCGAACCGTCATACCGTCACGAACCGTCATACCGCGATTCATTCGCGGTATCTCAGCCGCTAACAAGAGATCCCGCTAACACGTAGCGGGATGACGGTTGTCGTTTAGCTATAAATATTTAAGAAATTTACCAAACGAAAAAAAAGGCAAAAGAAACCCCGTGGTTGGCTAATTACTTACATTATACTTTCAAGTATGGCGTTTTTTTATTCTAAACGCTTAATAACCGCGATTTAGCTGCTTTTTAATGCAACTAACCTTTAGTCATAAATGTTTAAGAAACTTACTAAACAGAAAAAAAGGCAAAAGAAACCCTAGGGTAGCTAGTTATTCACTATCCATTTTTTAAGTTGGCGTTTTTTTATGTTTTAAATGCTTTATAAGCGCATTTTAGCTTATATTAGGTAAAAACCTAGAAATTTTATAAAGACATAAGGTACACATAGTGCAAAAAATTAAACATGAGACGCCAGATACGTGAGTTTTTTTGTCATTTAATCTGTACAGAGAAGATAAATAAATAGCTTCAGTTTCATGATAAGGGGGCTGGCGAGGTTTGTCAAGGAATTTTTATGCAAGAGATCTATTGAAATGCCCCTGTAAAATTATACTATTAATTAGTACACTATAAATTTAAAATTATAGATATGTTAAGCAAATTGGTAATTTTGCTATTAGTTTTTATACTTCCTTTTTCTTCATACTCATACCAGTTTAGAACCAAAGCAAAGCAAGCAGTAGTCTTAGATTTAGCTTCAGACTCATTCATTTTTGACCATAATTCTGATGAAAAAATGGCCCCATCTTCAATGAGCAAGCTAATGACTTTATATATAGCCTTCGATTATCTAAAAGCTGGAATAATACACATGGAGGATAAATTTCGAGTAAGTAGAAAAGCGTGGGAAAGGAGAGGCTCTTCTATGTTTTTGAAAGAAGGTCAATCCGTTACGGTGAGGGAATTACTTGAAGGAATTACAATAGTCTCAGGCAATGATGCCTGCATAACACTAGCCGAGGGCATTGCAGGATCAGAAGAGAATTTTGTGGCTGAAATGAATGAAGTTGCACAAAATTTGAATCTGAATGACAGTCATTTTGTCAACTCAAGCGGGTGGCCAGATGAAGATCATTTTATGAACGCAAAAGACTTGGTAATGCTGGCAAAAAGGATTTTCACCGATTTTCCTGAATATTATGATTTATTTTCCGAACAATATTTGACATATAATGAAATTGTACAAAAGAATAAAAATCTTCTACTTTTTCACGATATTGGGGTTGATGGCTTAAAAACCGGTTATACAAATGCTGGTGGTTACGGCATTGTAGCATCTGCAAAACGAAATGATAGGAGAATTTTTGCTGTCGTAAATGGTTTAAACACTGAGAAAGAGCGAATAGAAGAAGCAAAAAGATTGATACAATACTCCTTAAATCATTTTAACACTAAGAAAATATTCGTTAAAGACAGCGTAGTTGAGGAAGTAAATGTTCTCTATGGAAAAGATAGAAAAGTGCCTATTACAGTTGCAAACGATGTTACCATAACTTACAACCGCAAATTGCATGACCAAATTAAGGTGCGTATTGAATATAAAGATATGATACCTGCACCCATTAAAAAAGGTCAAGAAGTGGGCAAAGTTTTTGTAGAAATACCAGGTATTGAGCAACAAACTACACCACTTTATGCAGCAAATGACGTGCAGGAATTGAATTTCGTAGAAAAGTTTTTTAGGATGTTGTTTTAAGTTTGATATTAAAGCAATTCCGAAAGAGAGATCTATTGCACTTTAGTGTAGTTTTAACTAACAATTTCTGTTACAATACAAGATTGAAATGTTACGAAAATGTGCTGGTTGTATTTGTTGCTGTCTAGTATCCTAGAGATACTGTGGGCTGTAACGCTAAAGTTTAGTAACAGTTTTACTAAAGTTGTGCCTTCGATTGCAACATTGGTAATTATGATCATTAGCATTTACTTTTTATCTCTTGCAGCATGCTTTCTACCTATTAGGGTATGCTATGCAGTTTCCTCTGGAATATGCACAATTGGAATAACTATAATTGGTGCAACCACTTTCACAGAGAATATTAATTTATCTCAAGTTTTATGTATCGTTTTAATTGTAATAGGAAGCATAGGGCTAAAGCTCTCTATTTAAACCTAAAAATTTATGCATGAATTGGATATATTTACTCTTATCGTCACTAATTGAAGTGTTCTGGGTCATAACACTTAAGCATAGTTATGGATTTACTCATCTCGTACCATCAATAATTAGCATACTCTCCATGGCTCTTAGTACATATTTACTTTCGCTCGCTACACGTTCTATACCTATCGGAGTATGCTATGCAATTTGGACTGGAGTGGGCGCTATAGGAGCTTCGATACTTGGAGTTTACCTATTTGATGAACCAGTTAATTTATTCGAAGTAATATGCTTTATTTTAGTTACATTCGGGATTATAGGATTAAAATTGTTTGATACTGCAAAACAAACTGTTGATAAAATGGAATAAAAGATCCCACTGGGATGAAAGAAGCAGATACTCCATATTGTCATGCAAATTGGAATCCAGACTTTTTTCTATATAGCATGGTGAAGACGGGAAACCGTAACCGTTCACACAATGGCGTCAACTTAAGGAAAAATATCAGCGATAGTGTATAAAATTTCTCTCCAAATTTTTTATCATTAAATTATCCAAAGAGTGCAAGGGACAGCACTTTTGTTTCTATTTTATTGCAACAAAAAAGTTTAAAATGTGTCTTTTTTAGGTGAGGCATGCAAAAAGGAAAAGATCTTATCTTACAAATTAAAAATGCAATATACTCGAAAACTTTTCAGAAAATCCATTGTGTTGAGTTTTACACGAACAAGAAAACTTCCTTTTTCGACAGTATTTTCTATGATTTTAAAGTTAGTTAAAAAAAGTTTGGGAATAGAATGTGAACTTATGGAGCCATTGACATGTACCCTCAAAGCAAGCTTTTTCTAAAGCAAGGTATAAGATTTGCCATACAGGCTTTTTCAAGAATTTAAGCATCCAAACAGCCTATCAGGATGAACCTGAGTTGGAGAGGCTATAGACTTATTGCAGCAGATGGTTCTGGTATGAGATTACCCAGCTCTGGGGAAATTGTATCCGAGTTTGAACCAAATGGAACAACAGGCACCATTGGCAATTTGTTTGTTGATTTGTGTACTTCATTGATTTGCAGTGCTCGTCTTGCAGCTTGGAATATAGGTGAACAAACGTTGGCGGCAGAGCAATTACCCGAAGTTATCACTCAAATGCGTTTATTAAATCAAGAGAAATTATTATTTATCTATGATCGTCTTCAGTAAAATTCATTCAGCAGCATTATAATTTGAAGTAGATTTTATTTTTCGCTTGCAAAAAGAAATTATAGTAAGCTATGGGAACGCTGGCGAATTAGATTTTGATTTTATATTAGAAAATGAAAAGCTAAAAATAAAATGAAAGGACAGAAAGTAAGAGTTATAGTGCTGACATTAGCCAACTGAGAAACAGAGTTTTTGACCGAGACTTTGGAGCAAAGCTTATGTGTTAAGGTGGCACATAGAGGAGTGCTATAAACGACTCAAAGTAGGAGCAGAGTTAGAGAATTTTTCTGGAGAGGCTGTATTACAAGAATTTTGGGCAAACTTGGTCATGTGCAATATATTATCGCTTCATATGTGTGATGCACAAGGGCCTTGGAACCCAGATCAAATTACTGATACCAATTCCCACTGCACAATAAACGGATAGATAACAATGGAAAAAAAAGCCATACTATTGCCTTTCTTTCTCACTCCACAATTAAATAACTCTACAATATCGCTTATTTGATTCACTAATAATGAGAATTGGTATGAGTATCGTTTAAATTTTTCAGTTTTATTTGGTGTAATGAGGCAGAAACTCTATCAGGTACTTATTGCGCCAAAAAACTTTCAAGCCCTTTTTAAGTATACGCGCTAAAGTTAAAATCCGACCGGGACAGCCGCAATAAAGTAGATAAGCCTAAACGCCATCATGTCTTTAGGAGAGTTTGCTAATGAAAGTTCTTAAGTTGACGCCATTGGCTGAACGGATACGATTTATTTCAGTGCATGAGCTGGTCCTTTTCGGGTTTTAGCGCTGTGTACATAACTGCACGAACGTCTAGTTTAGGGGTAAGAAAAATTAGGGCCCGCAAATTAATCCAAACACATAAGTGTAGTGTTACCACCAAATGCTGTAGTGTTAACACTTACAACTTTTTCTGTAGAAAAACGCTGTAAATAATGAGGACCACCAGCTTTTGGCCCAGTGCCAGATAGTCCTCTACCACCAAATGGTTGTATCCCAACTGCTGCACCTATCTGGTTACGGTTGATGTAGACATTTCCAACTGATATTTTTTTACTTATAGTGTCAATTTGACTTTGTATACGACTCTGCAAAGAAAACGTAAGCCCATATCCAGTACTATTTATATCACTTATAACTTCATTTAATTGTGACTTGTTAAAACGTATGATATGTAAAATAGGACCAAATACTTCTTGCTTTAATTGCGAAATTTTTTGTATCTCATAAATATATGGAGGAAAGAAATAACCATTATGAGAATTTGTATCCATGGGTACTTTAAATAACAGATTTGAATCTTCGTCCTCTGACATTTTTTGCGTATGTTGAGTTAGCATATCGATAGATGCTTTGTCAATTATTGGACCAATATCAGTACTAAGTTGTATTGGGTCACCAATCTTGAGTTCTTGCGCTGCACCGCATATCATTTTTATCTGCTTCTCTGCTATGTCCTCTTGAATAAACAGCACTCTAAGTGCAGAACAGCGTTGACCACTGCTACGAAACGCAGAAAGCAAAGCATCCATAGCCACTTGCTCTAAAAGAGCAGAGCTATCAACTATCATAGCATTGAGCCCTCCTGTTTCAGCAATAAGTGGCACAATAGGACCATCCCTATTTGCAAGCATTTTATTGATTATTTGAGCAGTTTGTGTTGAGCCAGTAAAAGCTACTCCGGCAATTCTATTGTCTGGAACTAATATTTTGCCTAAATATCCACCATCCCCAGGAATGAGGTGTAACACATTCTTTGGTATCCCAGCTTCATGTAGTATCTTAACAGCTTCGTAGGCAATAATCGGCGTTTGCTCTGCCGGTTTTGCCAGCACTGCATTACCTGCTGCAAGTGCAGCTGAGACCTGCCCAATGAAGATAGCGAGCGGAAAATTCCACGGTGATATGCATAAGAAAACTCCTCTGCCTTCAAAAAAGATGAAGTTATCTTCACCTGTTGGGCCCGGCAATTTTTTCCAGTCGCTCAGTTCATTTTTTGCTATCATTGCATAATAACGCAGAAAGTCGATTGCCTCTCTTACTTCTGCTATTGCATCGGATAAAATTTTTCCTGCTTCCACAATCAGAATGTAAATTAACTCTTTCATCCTTTCCTCAAGCAAATCTGCAGCTTTTTCAAGGCATTTAGCGCGCTCTTCTGCTGAAACATTCTGCCACTTAGCAAAAGCACTGTGTGCTATTTCAAGAGCGTTTAAAGCTTGATCGCTTGTTGCACTTGACACTTCTCCAATTACATTTTCCAAATGTGCAGGATTCACTACTTCGATAAATTCAGCATTATCAAATAGTGCTTTTCCATCAATTATTGGTCCAATTTGCCACTTTTTTTCACTAAAACCCTTTATATCATCTGCAAATTGTGAGACTATCACAGAATCACTAATATCCATCCCCAAGGAATTTTTTCTTTCTGGTCCCAAAATATCTTGTGGTAATGGAATGCCTGGATGAGGTTCATAATTAAAATTTATAGCTTTTTCCAGTGGATCTGAAATTAACTCATCGATTTTAACGTTAGGATCACTTATTTGATTAACAAACGAACTATTAGCTCCATTTTCAAGAAGGCGTCTTATAAGATAAGGCAACAAGTCACTATGTTCCCCAACGGGTGCGTAGACACGACAGCTAACATTTGTTGCAAGCTCTGACATTGCATAATCATATAAGTCTTTTGCCATTCCATGTAAGCGTTGAAATTCAAATCCAGGGTGGTTTTTATCAGCAAGTTCCATGATAGAAGCAAAAGTATAGACGTTATGAGTTCCAAAGCATGGGTAAAAGCTGTTTGGTTTACTCAAAAGTTTCTGTGCGCACACGAAGTAAGATACGTCAGTATAGCTTTTTCTTGTAAATACTGAGTAATCATTTAATCCCAATTCTTGCGTACGCTTGATTTCTGAATCCCAATATGCACCTTTTACAAGCCTCACCATAATTTTGTGCTTTGATCGGATAGCAACATCTTCAACAAAGTCAAGAACAGATAAAGCGCGCTTTTGATATGCTTGCACAGCCAAGCCAAGCCCTTCCCACTCAGAAAGTGATTCATCAAGCCGTAATTGTTCAAACAAGATTAAGGACATTTCAAGCCTTTCTGTTTCTTCTGCATCTATGCATAATGAAATGTTGTATTTTTTTGCTTCATGACAAAGCTCTAGCAGTTTAGCTCTCAACTCTTCAGCTATATTATCGAATTGACCAAATTCATAACGTGGATGTAACGCAGACAATTTGATTGAAACTCCATGCGATTTAAAACAATCATTTATTTCAGTGGATTCACCTATAGCTTTTATTGAGTGCATGTATGAATTAAAATACTCTTCTGCATCTTCAGCTGTGTGAGCAGTTTCGCCAAGCATATCAAAAGAGTATAAAAACTTACTATTGTCATCTAGTTTTGCATACCTTAAAGCTTCTTCTATGGTTTCTCCAACAACAAAATGATTACCAAGCATAGACATTGCTTGTTTTACTGCTTTGCGAATGATCGGTTCTCCTAAATTCTTAAGTAACTTAGAAATTGCGTAATAGAACTTCGAATCGCCTTCATTATCTCTCAATATACTGCTACCTATCATCAAGCTCCATGTGGAAGCATTGACAAACAACGAAGAAGAGTGCCCTAAATATTTATTCCATTCCTGATTGGCAATTTTATCTTTGATTATTTCGTCTATTGTATAATCATCTGGTATTCTAAGTAGTGATTCAGCAAGGCACATCAATGCTATTCCTTCATCATTGGAAAGCGAGTATTGCTGCATAAAGGAATCTACAATACTTAATTTATTGTGTTTGATTTTTTCAATAACTTGTTTTGCAATATTATAAATTCTATTTTTTGAATCAGCCGAAAGCTCTGCTTTTTCTACAAGATAACGTATATAACTCTTTTCATCAGTACGATAAAATCCTTGTAAACGTTTTCTGAGTTCATTAGGTTCTTGTATAGAGCTTATCATATATAATTATCTCCAAAAAATACTCCGACACCATATGTATGGTGAAATTATATCATAACTTTGCGCAGAGCAAATTGCTATTTACAAAGGGATCAGGGCTGGCTAAAAGAAGTCCATGCAATAACTTCACTAAATCAAAAAGATTGTGCAAGTATGTAGCTCAACACTCCACCACACATCAAGTATTTAGTCTCAGTTGCGGTTTGTACACAGCATTTGAGTTGAATTGATTGTTCAGAATTATCCTTTCCTTTGATGATACATTCTAGATTTCCACCTGGCACTATTTCACCTTTTATGCTTATTACCTTACTACCATCAAATATCTTTCTGGTTATTCCATTTTGGAATATAAGTGGAAGAACACCCATACCAACTAAGTTGGACCTATGTATACGCTCAAAGCTTTCTGCAATTACAACTTTAATCCCCAACAATAAAGTACCCTTTGCTGCCCAATCCCTACTTGAACCTGTGCCATACTCCTTTCCTGCCACAATGATGAGAGCTTCCTTGTAGCGCATCGCCGCATCAAAAATTGGCATAGTTTCTTGAGAAGGAATATATTTTGTATATCCACCTTCGGTGCTAACCATTTCATTTTTTATTCTAATGTTAGCAAAAGTCCCACGCATCATTACATTGTGATTACCACGGCGAGACCCGTATGAATTGAAATCCCGTGGTTCAATTCCAAGCCCTTTTAAATATAGACCGGCAGGACTACTCGAGGCAATATTTCCCGCAGGGGAAATATGATCAGTAGTTATGCTATCGCCAAACATTGCTAATATTTGTGCATCCTTTATATCGATTTTATTATTTTTAGGTGATAAGTTATCAAAATAAGGCGGATTTTGTATGTAAGTACTGTTTGCATCCCAATTATAGATTTCACTTTTTTCACACTTTATCTTCCGCCAATGTTCATCACCAGAAAAAACATCCTTATACTTTTGTATAAACATCTCACGTGTTACCACACTTTTAACACAATCTTCGATTTCATTGTTTGTTGGCCATATATCTTTGAGATAGACATCATTTCCATTCTTATCTTTGCATATTGAATCTTTTGTCAGATCAATTTGCACAGTACCAGCAAGTGCATATGCAACAACAAGTGGCGGAGATGCCAAGTAATTAGCTTTGACTAACGGATGAATTCTTCCTTCAAAGTTACGATTGCCAGATAAAACTGCAGCAACGGTTAAGTTTTTGTTTTTAATGCCATCTTCTATATCTTTATTAAGTGGACCAGAATTCCCAATGCAAGTTGTGCAACCATATCCAACTAGATTAAAACCCAAAGCATTTAGATCTACCTGCAATCCAGACTTTTCTAAATATTCTGTTACAACTTGTGACCCTGGAGCAAGAGAAGTTTTAACCCAAGGCTTTGATTTTAATCCAAGTTTAATTGCATTACGAGCTACAAGACCTGCAGCAATCATCACACTTGGATTTGAAGTATTAGTGCAGCTTGTTATTGCTGCAATAACTACACTTCCATCTTGGAGTTTATCGCTTTCCTTTGACTCATTAACTGAAAATGATTTAGAAAAAGACTCTGCCACTTGTGAAAGAAAAACCTTATCTTGTGGTCTTTTAGGACCAGCCATTACTGGCTTCACGCTCGATAAATCAAGTTCTAGTGCGTCAAAAAATGCTAACTCATTATTGCCACGCCACAATCCTTGCTCTTTCGCATAAGCCTCAACTAACTTAATCAGCTTTTCTGGTCGCCCTGTTAAATGTAAATAATCGAGTGTTTTCTGATCAATTGGAAAAAACCCACAAGTTGCACCATACTCTGGGGCCATGTTTGCTATAGTGGCTCTATCTGCCAAAGATAAATAATCTAAACCATCACCATAAAATTCTACAAACTTACCAACAACGCCTTTTGTTCTTAGGATATTGGTAACCGTCAGCACTAAATCAGTCGCAGTTACTCCTTCCGGCAGTCTGCCAATTAATTTAAATCCAACTACTTCTGGAATCACCATACTAATTGGTTGACCAAGCATCACAGACTCAGCTTCTATGCCTCCAACACCCCAACCAAGAACTGATAACCCGTTAACCATTGTAGTATGGCTGTCAGTACCAACTAAAGTATCAGGATATATGACTCCATCATTATTACACACAACTTGCGCTAAATATTCAAGGTTCACTTGGTGGCAAATCCCTGTGCCAGGCGGCACTACTCTAAAATTTGTGAAGGACGATTCTCCCCACTTTAAAAATTGATATCTCTCCAAATTTCTTTTTACTTCTAACTCAACATTCTTACTGAATGCGGAAACACTTCCATAACTATCTACTTGAACAGAATGGTCAATCACAAGATCAACCGGTACAGACGGATTTATATTGCTTGGGTTTCCTCCATTTTTCTTAACATAGTCCCGCATTGAAGCTAGATCAACAACAGCAGGAACCCCTGTAAAATCTTGCATCAACACCCTTGCTGGTTTATAGCTAATTTCGTGATTAGTGTGTTTATTAACGCAGTCTGCTAGTACTCTTATGTCATCTAGCTTTACGTTTACTCCATCTTCATTGCGCAATAAACTTTCAAGCAGAACCTTAAGTGAGCAAGGCAATTTAGTCACATCTATTCCTAAAAATTCACTAGCACTACTTAGGCTAAAATAGTTGTATGACTTCCCGTCAATGTTTAAAGTCGTTTTTGCATTTAAAGAATTGTTCATCCTATCACACTATATTAGTTAAAATTGGAATTACTACCGTTACTTTTTTGTTGTTGACCTTGCTGCTCATACATAGTTTCAAAATCTATAGGATCTAGCATCAGTGGGGGAAATCCACCACTACTTGTAACTCTTGCAATTATTTCTCTTGCAAAAGGGAAAAGAAAAGTAGGTCCGCCAATAAACAAAGCTTGTCTTACCTCTTCCTCACTCAACTCTTTTAAATTTTCTATTGAAAAAATGCCACAATATTTCGTCTCACAAATGAAAGCTACACCATCTTTTATGCCTTCATCTTTTACCGTTGCTTTGACTTCTATATGCAAAGTAATTTCATGAAAAGATTTTTCTTCATTCACTTCTTCTTTGTTTTTCGTCCCTTCTAATTTTGCTGAATTGATATTAACCATTACATTAATATCTGGAGCTTTACTAGAAGAAAGGAATGGCGAATTCGGATTCTCAAATGATAGATCTTTAACATATTGACCGTGAATTCTCATTTTTTGTTGTGGCATTTCTTACGTCTCCTTTAATTAAGTTGAGATATTTAATACTTTCTTATATAATATATTCATTTACAAACGAATAGCAAACCTGATTATAAGTTGATATGAAAAACATATTTTCATTAATAATTAATAATGTTCGGATACTTTATATGCCAAGGAGTTGAGTTACTATGATAGAGCTTGTAATATATGCTTTATTAGCGGCGTTCATTTTTTCACGTTTGTATAATTCTTTAGGAAGGTCAGCCAACCTCAACCTAAAAAAGCTAACTAATGTATTGGATGTAAGCCGAAGTAGAGAAGATGTAGTAGAAAACATTGAGGGTTACATTGATAGCAATGATGAAAATTCAATAAAAGTTACTTATAAACAAATATTAAAAAAAAACAAAGATTTTTCTATTTCCCACTTTATAGAAGGTTCAAGCATAGCTTTTGAATTAATAATAAAATGTTTCAATCAAGGAAATTTGTCTCAGTTAAAACCACTTCTCGATAAAGACTTATATGATAATTTTGCAGAGAAGATTAAACATCGTAAAGAGGTGCACGAGTCTATAATTGTTTCTATCGTTTCACAAAAGATTTTAGAAATAAAGCTAGTAAAAAACGCAGTGTTTATTGCAGTATATTTCCTTTCAGAGCAAATTAACTTCGTTAAGAACAATGAAGGAGATATAATATCAGGTAGTACATCCACTATTAATAAAGTTGAGGATGTATGGCAATTCAAAAAAAATGTTAATTCATCAGACCCAAGCTGGTTGCTTGTTTCTATTCACTATAAAAAGACAAGTAACGATAAGACAAATGATAAGTAAGATGAGTTTTATTTGAAATGGAAAGCAAGCTACGCGAAATAGTACTTGACACTGAAACGACAGGTCTTGACACTGAATCTGGTCATCGAATTATTGAAATAGGGTGTGTGGAATTAATTAACCGCATTCCAACAGGTAAAGTATTCCATCGGTACCTTAACCCAGAAAGAGATATACCTTATCACTCGTTTAAGATTCACGGTATTAGTGAAGAATTTTTAGAAGATAAACCATTATTTTCAGATGTTGCACTTGAATTTCTTGACTTTATATCTAATGATATTTTGGTAATTCACAACGCTGAATTCGATGTTAAGTTCCTTAACATGGAGTTAAGCAAGCTGAATGCTAGGTTAATTTCCTCAGACAGAGTGCTAGATACATTACCTCTTGCGAGGAAAAAATTCGCAGGATCACCTGCTTCTTTGAATGCATTATGTAAGCGTTTTGATATATCGCTAGAGAATAGAGAATTGCACGGAGCACTAGTTGATGCTCAATTGCTTGCAAAGGTATATGTTGAACTTACAGGAGGGTTACAAACCTTTCTGTTTGATAATGAATGCAATCAGGACAGTAACTCCACATTCGTTCAGCATAAAGTACGTAATCTAACTCCCAGAGAACATTTACCAAATAGTGAAGAAATTGATGAACATAAGAAACTGTTAGACAAAATTAACAATACACTTTGGAATAAATATATTGAATAGGTTAACCAATAAAGATACAATTCAATTTTACTGAGAGCATTCTAATGGTAAGGTTTATAAGATTATTATCTAATGTGCTAGCAGCATTAGCAGTTGTTTTTTTAGGTTATTGTTATTTCACTAAAAAAGGCATATTTGCCCCAGCAGCGATTCACAACGCAGAAGTTAAGATAGGCGGAGGTTTTTCTTTAATTAATCAGGACGGACAGATCTTGCGCAGTAGTGATTTTAAAGATAAATACATGATGATTTTCTTTGGGTTTTCCTCATGCAAAAGAATTTGCCCTATGAACCTTGGAATAATTTCAGAAACACTT
Organism: Wolbachia endosymbiont of Drosophila innubila; assembly: GCF_021378375.1. NCBI lineage: Bacteria > Pseudomonadati > Pseudomonadota > Alphaproteobacteria > Rickettsiales > Anaplasmataceae > Wolbachia > Wolbachia endosymbiont of Drosophila innubila. The sequence goes on from NZ_CP076228.1 coordinate 106,007, forward strand.
GCAAAGTTAGATGAGAAAACTAACAACAAGCTACAAACATTCTTCATCACAGTCGATCCTGAGCGCGATAGCACGGAAAGACTTAAAGAATTTCAGCAGCAATTTGACCACAGAATACAAATGTTAACTGGTGAAAGAGAAAAAATAGACGAAGTAATTGCAAAGTATAAAGTATATGCTAGCAAAGTTGGTGGAGAAGAAGAAATCAACCATTCTTCAATAATGTACCTTATTGGCCCTGGAGGAAAATATGTTACACACTTTGCAGCTGATTTAAATTCAGACGAAAGTCAATCTGATAAGATTTTGGCTGAGATAAGAAAATACGTAAACTGAATTATAGATTTTTCTGTTAATTAGTCGAGCATGCAACTGCATGAGCATTATGATTTGAGAGCAATCTCCATGGGAAGACACACACAACTGTACGAACGTTGTAGTTTGGGAGCAATTCCCACCAGTGGGGTGTCATCCCAGTGCCCAGACACTGGGATCCAGCTTCTATGCAACTTAATTAAAAACGTTTGTTTTAGCGTAAGACAACTACCTTTAGCTCATCAGCTCAGTTATAAGCAAAATTTCTGGATTCCAGTGGGCTTTGTTGCATCGCTACTTATGAAAGGCTAACTATAGTTAGGATTATAAGTAACTTATTGAAAATCTTGTTTTTTTGCAATCAATCTGATCAAATTTAAGAATAGTAATTTATTATTTACATTAATAAATTTAATTCTATTGAAAATAGCTAAAGCATTGAAATTCTTGAATTTTAGCCGGATTAGTGAGTGGTAGTGAAATTTCTTTTACTCAAATTTAGGTATTCACTGACCGTTCTTGTTATAAATACCAGAATAATAAGCTACTGATATTCTCCATCTTTTTTATCTTTAATCCATCATAGCTAGCGATGCAACAAAGCCATTCCAGTGTCAAGCACTGGAATGACATCATCTGTTGTGCAATTTACCTTCAAAAATGAATGTTCGTACAGTTATGGAAGACACATTGGAATGACACTATTTGCTGTCTTCAAAAATAAACATTCGTAAAGTTGTGCTTTTAATATGGGTTATCAGTTTAAAAATGTTGCTAATCAGCATATATGAATGTAATATTAATTAACATTCATAAACGAAGCAATACCATGGAAAATAGTTATAATGCCGATGCAATAAAAATCTTAAGGGGTCTTGATGCTGTAAGGAAACGTCCAGGTATGTATATTGGTGACACTGACGATGGATCTGGCTTGCACCACATGGTATATGAGGTTGTTGATAACGCAATAGATGAATCTTTAGCTGGGTATTGTGATAAAATTGAAGTTAGCATAAATAAAGATGGTTCAGTATCAGTAACCGACAATGGTCGTGGCATTCCAACTGACATTCATGAAGAAGAAGGAATATCAGCAGCAGAGGTAATAATGACTCAACTCCATGCTGGTGGTAAATTTGACAGCAATACCTATAAAGTTTCTGGGGGATTACATGGTGTTGGAATCTCAGTTGTGAATGCATTATCAAGCTGGTTGGAATTAATTATTTGGCGCAATAAGAAAGAACACTTTATGCGTTTTGAAGATGGTGAGTCTATTGAACCTTTAAAGGTAGTCAACGAAAATACAAACAAAAGAGGAACTAAAGTCACGTTCATGCCATCAACAGAGACTTTTAATGGCATTAATTTCAGTTACTCAACGCTTGAAAGTCGTATAAGAGAATTAGCATTTTTAAATTCAAATATCGACATTACTTTACGTGATCTGCGCAATGAACCATATACAGAATCTCATTTCAATCAGAGCAATCAATCTAAAGACAATTTTGGTACAGCAAATTTTGTGCAGTATTTAGATAAGAATAAGACACATGTAACTAAAATTGCCAGTATGAAAGGAGATGCAGAAGATCTTGGCATCAGCTTGGAAATATCGATGGAATGGAATGATTCCTACTATGAGAATATGTTGTGTTTCACTAATAATATACGGCAACGAGATGGTGGTACGCATTTGGCAGGATTTAGATCTGCACTAACTAGATGTATCAATACCTATGCAACTAATGAAGGGTTTTTAAAGAAAGCAAAAGTAAATTTAACTGGAGAGGACGTTAGAGAAGGTTTAACTTGTGTTTTATCTCTTAAGATGCCTGATCCTAAGTTTTCTTCACAAACAAAAGATAAACTAGTTAGTTCTGAAGCACGTGCAGTTGTAGAAAGTATAGTTTCTGATAAATTGAGCACAATCCTTGAAACTGATCCCAAATTGGCAGCAAGCATAGTAGAAAGAGCAATCAGGTCAGCAAAAGGAAGAGAAGCTGCAAGAAAAGCGCGCGAGCTAGTTAAAAGCAAAAACAATATTGATATTGCAACTCTGCCAGGAAAGCTTGCTGATTGTCAGGAAAAAGCTCCTGAGTTATCGGAATTATTTATAGTAGAGGGTAATTCAGCAGGTGGTACTGCAAAGCAGGGGCGTAATCGTAAAACACAAGCAGTGCTTGCCTTAAGAGGAAAAATTCTAAACGTAGAACGTGTAAGTTTAGATCGTATTTTTTCATCTGCAGAAATAGGCTCTTTAATTACTGCAATTGGTGCTGGAATAGGGAGTGAACACTTCGATATTGAAAAAGCTAGATATCATAAAATTATCATCATGACAGATGCAGATGTTGATGGTTCACATATAAGAACTTTGATTCTAACTTTCTTTTTTAGACATATGCGTGAAGTTATTGAAAAAGGTTACTTATACATAGCACAGCCACCCCTCTATAAAGTTACAAAGAATGCCAAAGACACTTATATTAAAGATGACGAAACTTTTGAAGAGTATATAATAAACTCAGCAGTTAAAAGATTAACACTAAGTGGTACAGCTACAGAATTTAACAACTTGCGCCTTATTTTGAATAAATGCGTTAGCACTTCTAATATTAGCAAAAATTATGATAGAGAAATACCACAAAATCTCTTAGAGTCATTGCTAATTTTAAGTAAAAAGAATGCTCTATCATCGGCTGATGAGATATTAAAGTATTTGAAGTTAATGTACAGCGAATACACTTGGGAAGTGGAAATAAAAGATGAAGAAAAAGAAATTCATATCTCTAAATTGTTTCAAGGGTTGGCAGACAAATATATATTTGCGCTTAGTATGCTTGAAGGCAAAGATATGCAAAACATATTAAGTTTGCTTGATGGTATAAGTAATTTATTTAATGGTGATTCATTTTTAAAGTCACAAGAAACTGAAATAAGAATCACTTCTCCAAGTACGCTTGCAAAAATAATAATGGACTATGGTAAAAAAGGTTTAACTCTGCAGAGATTTAAAGGTCTTGGTGAAATGAATGCTGATCAGCTATGGGATACTACGTTAAATCCTGAGGCTAGAACTTTATTAAAGGTTGAAATAAAAGATTGTGAAGAAGCTGATTCCATATTTTCAATATTAATGGGTGATATAGTTGAACCACGCCGTGATTTTATTAATAGCAATGCACTTAATGTGCATGATGTTGATATTTGAACTTTTAGCAAAATGTACGAACGTTACGGGTTTAAGCAAAGACTGTGTCATTCAAGTAGCTGACACTGGTTCCTTTATAACGGTGTCATTCCAGTGCTTGACACTGGAATCCAGGTTGCTCACAAGCAAACTAGCATAGAAAGTGGTTACAACGTTTTCGATGAGATTGCAGAAAGGCTGGATTCCAGTGTCAAGCACTGGAATGAAAGCAGTCCTACGTCATGCCGCGATTCATTCGCGGTATCTCTAGATCCCGCTAACAAGCAGCGGGATGACGGTTGTCAGGGTGTCATCCCACTACCTTCTCCTGTCATCCCAGTGCCTCCCTCCCCTGTCATCCAAGTAGCTTGACACTTGTATCTTTATGATGTGAGGCATTAGAGCTAAAATACCTCACAGGGAGGGTGAAGCTGATGCAACGCTAATGCCATTAAGGCCGAATCCCAGATTTTGCTTCCCTCCCATAGAGTTATAGCTCTTCTCATAATAATCCCAATAAGGTAAGAATGGATTTATGGTAGAGGGGTTTGTATGCCAGCAGCGTATAGTTACGACTTAAGGAAAAAAGCAATGGAAGCAATGGAAGCAATGGAAGCAATGGAAGCATTGGATGAAGGAGAAAGTAGAGCAACTGTTGCCAAGTGACCTTACCCAGAAAAAGTGGAGAGAAAGAAAAGAGTTTTTTTGGGTAAAATAAAATTTTGGAGGATTAGAAATGGTAAGAGAATATACAGCAGAATTCAAATTGGAAGCTGTTAAACTGGCAAATGAACAAAGAAAGGTAGGTCAACCAGTTGCAAAAGTAGCAAGAGATCTAGGAATAAGGGATAGTGTATTAGGAAAATGGATAAAGAAACACAACGAAAAAAAGTCGGCGGCAAATGCATTTCCAGATGTAGCACCTTATGACAAAGAGAGGTTTGATTTACAAAGCAAGAGTAACAAGGGAAAGAGACATTAAAAAAAAAGCCCTGGCCAGTCAAAAAGAGTAAAATATTTTTTTATATAGTAACTGCTATAAAGTACAGGAATTATGTAGGATTTTCTGCTAGTGGCTACTATAAGTGGACCACAAGAAAAATAAGCAGTAGAGAATCAGCAAATAAAGAGCTACTCGCAGCTATTCAAAAAATATATCAAGTTTCTAAATGTAGATATGGAGCTCCTAAAATTCATGCTGAATTGAAGGCTTTGGGTAAAAGTTGCAATTTGAAAACGGTGCAAAGTATTATGCAGAAAAATGACATCAGGGCTATACTGAGAAGAAAGTTTAAAATTAAAAAACAACAAACAGATAATAGAGCTGTAGCTCCCAATATACTAGATCAAAACTTTATTGTTGATCAACCAAATAAAGTATGGGATTACTTACATCAAAACCAAGGAGGGATGGCTATATTTGGCAGCAATAATTCTCACGTATGGTAGTTAATGAGTAGTGCAATAAATAAACAATTGGTTATGAACTCTTTATTAATGGCCATTAATAGGCGTAAACCTGTTAAAATCTACTGCTGCACAGTGACCAAGGTTCACAATATACTGCGCAAGGGTATCAATATCTCTTAGCTGTAAAGAATATAGATGAGTAATAAAGGCTGTTGTTACGACAATTCTGTTGCAGAAAGCTTCTTTAGCTCATTGAAAAGAGAAATACTTATTGATACTTCACAACACTCTGCTCAACAAACTAGAACTGCAATATTTGAATACATAGAAATTTTTTATAACAAACAACGTCACTATTAACTATTGCATTCCAGAACAATTTGATGCATCATTCTTTTTGTAAAAAACATTCCACACTTTCTCTCCACTTTTTCTGGGTAAGGTCAGTCAAACCTCCATTTTTTTTATATCAATTTATTACTTTTTTTTCGGTTTGACACACTTTTTTGAACCATACGCGTCAAGTTAAGAGATTGTAAGTAAATTCAGGGAAGTTAAGGTAGATACTCTAGTTTTTCTGTACTTGTCTTTTAATGAAAATCGAGACCAAGTTATGGTAAGCTTTTTAAGAAAAACTTTCAAACTATTAACTTTATTCTTTAGTGCTAAAAATAACTCTATAACCCGCCTTTTTAGCTCAATAAATGCCTTTGTTAAGCTAAGTTCTGTATTCTTTTTCACTTCTGTGCAACCAACTATGCCGTGAAATATAAGAATTGCGCACAATTTAGCATATAGTTCACATAATACTCTGCATGGCTTTCCTTTTAGCTTATCAAGTCTGATATGGCTTTTATACAATTTAAATAATAACTCAATTTGCCACCTTACTCTGTAAATCGTTAATACTTGCTCAGCACTAATTTTATTTTCTGGAACATTAGTTATAAATATTGACCAGTTCAACAATTTTTGATTTCTTTTAGAGGATGTATATCCCTGCGATCTTGCTAATCTATTAGCTTTCCTTCTTCTGGCCATAGACTGTTCTTCAGTTAGTTTCTGACATATAATTCTTACTCTAATTTTTGCTTCTTTTCCTAACAATACCTCGTTTTCTAAAAAATAACTTATCCTCTAAACATTCTAATAACTCCATTTTTGATTTGTTTCTACATCATATATGTTGGTATCGGTTTATAACGACTTATGAAATAAGCTCCTATTTCATTGATTTGTTTAAAAGAACTTGGCACAAAATAACCGAGATCAGATATTAGCAAATCATTGCTTAATATATTACTTAAATGTTTCCTATATCCCTGGTCTGATCTTACTCCCTCCGTTAAATTAAGTTGGTCTATTATCTGATTCATGTAGTCGAAAACTAATTGTAACTTTATTCCAGATTTAGTATTGCTTTCATAGCCACTGTAGCTAGTACCATAACCTTTATACATCTCTTCCATACTGTTAGGTAGAGTAATATAGCTACTGTCCAATAATTTAACACTATTAAATTGCTGTAAGATTTTGCAATCAACTTGCAAGATATTTTTGAAGAGAAGCACAGATTCATTATACATCCTTTTCATAAATTCCACTGCTTCTTCAGTAAATCTAAAATCCAAACCTTGTTTTGTTATATCTATCGAGTCCTCGTTTAGTAATTGACACATTGTTTCTACGCTACAATTATCAACCCCTATATTACCCAAGACCATGGCTTTTACGAACGATGAACCTTTTAGCTTTCTCTTTCTTTTTATAAACCTTGTTGTAATTGAGATTTTGTCTGCTTTTTCATTAAAAAATTCTTTGAGCTTTTTTGATAAGCTAGTTATTTTATTCATTGGTTCTCTCACTAAAAGTATTTCTGGGAGAACTTATACCTTATTATTCTATCTCTTTCATACCTTTATTTCCTTAACTTGACGCGTATGCTTTTTTGAACATTCCCAACGAAAAAAGAAAAACAAGGTTTAATTTTCTTTTTTATTTGCGATTTATCTATTAATTAACCGTGAAAGGTTACGTGTAATGCTTCTTCACATAATTATCAATAATTGCCTTAAATTCTTCAGAGACATTATCACCTTGTAAAGTTTTGAAATATTTGCCGTTTTTGTAGACTGCTGAAACAGGTTTTTCTCCATATCCAGGTAAGCTGATTCCCAAATTTGCGTGTTTGCTTTCTCCAGGACCATTTACTATGCATCCCATAACAGCAATGTTCATATGCTCTACACCTGGATTTTTTTTCTTCCACATCGGCATATGAGTTTTTATATAGCCATTCACCTCTTCAGTTAATATACGAAAACGATCGCTACTCGTGCGCCCACAACCAGGACATGAATTAACCTGAGGGTTAAAGTGTCGCAAGCCTATAGACTGCAATATTTCCTGACACACCACCACTTCATTAGTACGCGATTCACCAGGACGTTGAGTCAAAGAAGCCCGTATTGTATCTCCAATGCCATTTTGCAATAAATAAGTAAGCCCTGCTGCGGTATTTACCACACCTTTATTGCCCATACCAGCCTCAGTTAAACCCAAATGCAGCGCATAATTGGAAGATTTTGCAAGTGCCATATAAACTAAAATTAAATCTTGTACTTTGCTAACTTTACATGAAATGATTATTTTGTTTGAATTTAGACCAATTTCTTCAGCTTTTTTTGCACTATCAAGAGCAGACATTACAAGTGCTTTGCGCAGTATAACATCAGAAGGCCTTGAATTACTAAGCGAAGAGTTTTCATCCATCAATTTTTGCAAAAGGTATTTATCAAGACTACCCCAATTTACCCCAATTCTAACCGGAAGATCGTGCATTATTGCATACTCTATCACCCTTTCAAACTTCTCATCACGTTTGTCGCCAAAGCCTATATTGCCTGGATTGATTCTAATTTTACCCAGCATTTTGATGTTGTCTGGATAATCTTGAACTAATTTATCTAGCTCATATTGACCGCAGCCTACCAATATTTTACCGTCAAAACCTTCTTTATTTATCTCTTCTACTATATAAGGTATTGCTCTTGCTACCTCCTCTGAGTTCAAGGCAATTCGCACCAATTCTGAACCTGTACGCGCTAGTTCTGTTATCTCTTTTGCATAATGTTTTGCGCTACTTTTTATATTATCAGCATCTATATGCACGCCAAGCGCCATAGATTGTACAACTACAGGATTATTTCCGCCTATCTTTACTTTTCCAACTTCTACAACATGAGTTTTGTGCCTGGAAATCTGCGATAATTCATATGTATTATCATTCAATATCAGGTCTTTATCTAGCATATTATTAATGGCCAATATTGTGATACTATTTTACTGTGTCAGCTACACTGCCAAATGAACTTGAACCATTCAAACTATAAGCATCTACGTTATCCAAATTAGCAATAGAATCATGTGAGCACGTTCTTCTTGATGGAGTTTCTTTTATAGTGACATTTATAGGAGAAACTTTCTTTTCTCGTGTTGAAGTAACTTTCTTCTCTTCTTGTTGTTCACTTTCATGCTGCTTATTTTCATACTGGAAAACTGACTCTTGATCTATAAATACAGCACCCCTTAAACGTGCGATATTAATACCATGCTGATTTATCATAGTGCTCTCTTCATCGTCGACTATGCAAGCTTCCATGTCATTTGGCTCATTATCAAGACTAGCAATTTTTTTCTCTTTTAATTTTTTGATTAGATCTTCTTTATTTATAGCTCGATCTTGTAATTTTTTTTTCTTGAGCAATTCCCTACGCTTCTCATACAGTTTATATGACTCAGCAAAATCCTCATCTGTATGAAAGTTTGCACCACCAGGGTTACCAGGAGGTATGTATCTCTTACTGAGCTTAGATTTAGCTTCAGCACTATGCACAGTAAAAAAGCTAGAAACCAAAAACATTAATATAAATAAAATTTTAGAAAAAACCCTAAGCATATGGTGCTATAGTAAATATCGTGTTTTAAAAGATAGCAATTAACAAACTTTAAGTAAACCAGAATCTTTACTAACTTTACAATACAAATATTTTTCTAAAAAGTGATATGTTTGCTATCAAAAAAACCTACGCAGACTAAGAGAAGAGTAAGGTGTTACAAGTTGCGTAACACCTTTTCAAGAAAAGTGTTATGCAGCTATATGTTTGCAACTTTTAAGTTATTCTGTAGTTTTTCAGTACCATCGGTAGTATCTACATTATTAAGTTTTGCGTCTGGCGTATCTTTAGATAAGTCGTTTTTTTTCTCTTTATCAAGCTTAACTCCCTGATAGATACAGAATGCAACAAAACTAGTTATTGCTATTGCGGCAACAGCACTGACTATGATACAAATTGCCATTATTTTTTGTTGATCTGCTACTGCCTCTGCAAGTGTTTCCACTTTTTCTTGCAGGCCGTTTAAGTGCTCTTGCATAGCTTGAAACTGCTTAGTACCAATCTTGTCTTCTAATGCACTAAAAACTTTTTCAAACTGCTCAACATCTATCTTTTGAGCTTCTTGCCATTCTTTTAATGCACTAAATACCTCTTCAAACTGTTTAGCATCTATCTTTTGAGCTTCTTGCCATTCTTTTAATGCACCAAAAACTTTTTCAAACTGCTCAGCATCAATTTGTTGACTTTCCTGCAATGCTGTTATATCTGACTCATCAAAGCCAAGTACCCATTTAGTTATAACCATTTTTAACCCCCTAGTTAATTAATATATTATAATTTTACATTCCAAATGTTTAAATTATTATTAAATCAATTGTCATTATGTATTGATCTTTTAATAATTTCGTTTGACTTGCTTTTTGAAAGTGCGAAAACTTAAATTAAGGTATTACAAGATTGTTATTCAACCAATATCTCTCTTTTCCCTGAGTAATTTGGAGCGCTGACAATACCTTCCTTTTCCATTCTTTCAACGATGTTTGCTGCTCTGTTATAGCCTATTCTAAGCTGCCTTTGAATGTAACTGGTTGAAACTTTTTGATCTCTTTGAATGATGGCTACTGCTTGGTTATAGAGGTCATTTTCTTCATCCTCCGTTTCATCGTGTGACTCTGTAGAAGAATTTTCATCTTCTTTAGTGATTTCCTCCATGTAGTTTGGCTCACCTTGCATTTTCAGATGATCAACTATATCTTGCACCTCATTATCACTTACAAATGGGCCGTGAACTCGAATGATCTTACCACCAGAGGCCATATAGAGCATGTCACCCATGCCGAGCAATTGTTCAGCCCCTTGTTCGCCAAGTATTGTACGGCTATCTATCTTAGAAGTAACAGCAAAACTGATTCTCGTTGGAAAGTTCGCCTTTATCACACCTGTGATCACATCCACAGATGGGCGTTGTGTTGCCATTATGATGTGTATTCCTGCAGCACGAGCCATCTGAGCTAAGCGTTGAATAGAGCACTCTATTTCTTTGCCGGCAACAAGCATCAAATCTGCCATTTCATCCACGATCACTACAATATACGGAAATGTTTCCATCTTGATTGGTATTTTTTCAAACAGAGGTTTGCCTGTTGTTGAGTTAAAGCCAATCTGCACAACGCGCTCCAATTCTATTCCACTATTCATCGCTTCTGTGATTCTTTGGTTATAGTTTATTACATTGCGCACATTTAAATAGGACATCATGCGATAGCGATTTTCCATTTCTTTCACTATCCACTTAAGAGCGACTACAGCCTTTTTTGGCTCTGTTACCACTGGCGTTATTAGATGCGGTATTGCATCATATATTGAAAGCTCAAGCATTTTTGGGTCGATCATTATCATCTTACATTCATCAGGACTTAATCGATAAACGAGTGAAAGAATCATAGTGTTAATCGCAACTGATTTACCAGACCCTGTGGTTCCAGCAACGAGCAAGTGGGGCATTTTAGTTAGATCTGCAATAACTGGTTTTCCACTTATTTCTTTGCCAAGCGCAATTGGGAGATTTAAGTTTGCATTTTGGTATTCTGGGGATTCAAGCAAATCACGCAGCATTACAATTTCCCGTTCCTTGTTCGGCAACTCTATTCCCATAGCATTTTGCCCACGAATTATTGAAATACGTGCAGAGAGTGCACTCATCGAACGTGCAATGTCATCTGCAAGGCCAATTACTCTTGCAGATTTCGTGCCAGCTTGTGGTTCAAGTTTGTACAAAGTCACAACCGGCCCATAGCATACACTGATAATTTTTCCTTGCACGCCAAAATCACTCAGGACTTGTTCCAGCAGAGATAAATTTTTATTGCTCTCCATTTCATTTAGCTGTTTTCTCTGCAAAGACTCTTCTGCTTTAGAAAGTAAATGGATACTTGGAAACTTAAACTCACTTAAAACCTCCTCGGTAGCTTTTTTCTGTCTTTCTTTTGGTTGTTGTTTAGTAGTGATTTTAGTTCTATGTTTTTCTTCTACTACTAATGGTGCAATTGAATACTCAGTAGTTTTATGTGATCTGAAGAATGGAACATTTACAAATAAGCAAGCTATTTTTTTACATAAGAAGAATAGAGAGTAAATTGTTCTCTTCCAACCAACAGATCCTACAAGACCTATTGATGTTACTATCACAAATATATAAAACGGGCAGTTATTAATTAGTGCATTCCCTATTATTCCACTGTGTCTGTACCTTGCAGTGATGCCTAGCGAAAGTTGTGGTAGTATAGCACATATCCCTAAATTGATTAATATTAAATAGAGAATTTTTAGCAGCCTTTTTGATGGCCTGAAGATCAACAAGTAAACTATGGTTGTAGCTATTGTAACACTAGTTAATCCAAGAAATTGAACCAATATATCAGCTAAATATGAACTTACTATTCCACCTAAATTTGTCACTTCCTCATTTGTAGCTGTGTTTAAGGAAGGATCTTTATAGTTATAGCTAAAAACTGATATATATATATATATTAAAAGGGATAGATATATTGCTGATTTTAGATATTTTTTTAACATCTACCTAAAGTAGTAAGCTACTGTATATTTTACAAAGTGAATTGTTATTAGCAATATCATTATAGATAAATCTAATCCGTTGAACGGTGGTATATATCTTCTAATAATCTTTAGTGGTGGATATGTCAATTGGTTCAAGATGTGCATTATGCTACTGACAGTTTCATTATATATGTTCACCATATTAAGTTTAACCAGCCAGTTTAGGACAACCCAACATATTAGAATGAAGCTATAAAGATCAAGTAACGTATTGAGTAGATATATGATTGGATGCATACATATCTATTACACGAAAGTTATATAAAAGACAAGTATTTAGCCTTTTCAAACTCAAAATGTTGTTTTTGCTGAACCAAAAAAAACTTCATTTTTTGAGCTGCGCAAAGCCACCTAAAGTAGAGAATGGACAAGGAAGGAGGGGTGTATAATATATATTAATGTTGATATTTATTTCTTATAAATATCATCTCTATGTCCTATCTCTATGATCTAATTGATTTACTCTGTAAATTACACGATAGTCACCAACTCTTAGCCTTCTACATCCTTTTAAGTTATGATGTAGTGGTTCACCAAAATTTATTGGGTCAACTGTAAGACGTTCTTTTATAGCTTTTTGAACTCTTAGCCTTATTATCTTTGGAAGGTTTGGTAAATCTTTTTCAACAACACTCTTTAGAGACTTAACCTTGTAACGCTCTAATCCCACTTAATATCTTCAAAATCAACTGTTTCTGCACCTTCAACATCACGCTCATCAGAAATTTTAGATACTAAAAAATCCTCCATTTCAAGCTCAACTGCTTCTCTAAATAGTTTTCCTGCTAATTCTTGAACGGGCTGTTTAGTAAATTCAGATAATTCAGCAAGATGCTTTAAAGTTCCTTCGCTAAGAGCTATGTTAATGCCTGAATTTGCCATATGTTTTACCAAAGTCCACTAATAATTATACAACATTTTTTTTAATTTTTCAATAAAGAAAGGAGTGGTGTATAAAAATATATTTAATGTTTCAGTAGGTCCAATATTGCCTGCTTGTAAATATTGTCCCTGTGTCCTATTAAAACAATAATTACTATACGTTTTACAGTATTTACACGGTAGACAATACGATAATCATCAGCAACTTTATTCTTCTATGTTCCTTTAATCTCTTGCGTAGCAACACACCGTTACCAATAGGATCAGTCTCAAGATACTCTTTTATTGCATCTTTAATACTTGGCTTTACATCTTCCGGCAAGGAAGGCAAATTTCTTTTAAGAACATGCTTTAGATATTTAATGGTGTATTGCTTATTTCCAGATGTCTTCACTATCCTCTACTTCTTCTGCATCATCAGAATTTAACTCCCTAATAATTTTGGAAAATGCAATATCTTCCGCTTCAAGTTCGATTGCTTCCTTGACTAGCTTTTCTGTTAATTTTTGAACAGACTGCTTGGTGGCTCTAGCTAGTTCAACAAGATGCTGCGAAGTTTCTGGGTTGAAAGCTACACTAACTTTTGAATTTACCATCAGTTTTACCAAAGTCTACTACTATAGCTATTTTACAACATTTTTTTTAATTTTTCAATAAAGGAAGGAGGGCTGTATAAAAATATATTTAATGTTTATCAAGTAGCCTTCTCATAAATGGTGTCTCTATGTCCTGCTGTAGCAACAAATACCTTATGTTTTGCAATATTTACAGTATAAATAATTCGATAATCACTAACCCTTATTCTTCTATACCCTTTTAGCCTGCCACGTAATGGTTTACCAAATTTAATTGGATCAGTTGTAAGCCGCTCGTTTATCGCTTTTGTAATCCTTGATCTTATTGTTTTTGGAAGATTTAGAAAATCTCTTTCAGTAAAGTTTTTTGAGTAGACAATATCGTATTTCAGTTTATGTCCTCTCCCTTTCAGATAGTACTGTATTCCAGTCTACATCCTCACATTCCTTAATAGTTTTATATAACGCAATATCTTCTACTTCGCACTCGATTCCTTCGATGACTAACCTTTTTGCTAGTTCTTGAACGGATTCCTTGGTGATTTCAGCTAACTTAGTAAGGTTATGTGAAATTTTTGGGTCAAAAGTTATACTAATTCCTGAATCTGTCATATGTTTTACCAAAGTCTACTAATAATTATACAACATTTTTCTGAATTTTTCAATAAAGGAAGTTGATGATATGTAAGAAAAATTTTGCCACCTGCGTTAATAAATAATTAAAGATTTAGCATATTTATCTACCCTCTATTCTATTACTTAAGTTAGACCACTTTTTTCTATTAATATTTTTTATTTATAAAGATGAGCAGTTACTCATCACGCAGTTGATCTATGGATATAATACTACCGTTTGATAGTTTTTCAGTACATTTTTCACTTTTGTATTCTTTATCAGAGTCGATACTGATTTTGTCAAATATTAAAACATCTCCTGAAATTTTATCACGAAACTCACTAATAGCAAAAAACGGTATAGTAATTCGCTCTTGTTTTCCTTGAAAACTCAAACTGACGCTAAATTTATCCTCAGAAACTTTTAAATCATAGAATTGATGCTGTAATATAATAAGCATTTGAGTAGGGTATGACTTTTTCAAACGATCTGGCATGGTCACACCATTAAAATATGTGAAAAATAATATTTCTAAGTGAGGGATAAAACCATTACCTGATATAACATCTAAAGTCTTTTTGATAACTTGAAACTTAGCAGAATTAAGCAGTTTTTTGTAATCTGTTTGCTCCATATAACTTTCACATACGTAAATTTTGGGGAACTTCTGTTACCCGGCGTTCCCTGAACCGTGCTTATAGCAATGAAGTTATAGTGCTTAAATTAAGCAGCTATTGCGTCGACATTGTCTTCAGCAGCAAAATTATCGTTTGCATTTAAATTATGAACTCTTAGCGGTGGTGTCTAACCGAGCAAAGCTACCATCTTTACTATGCATGTCGATTCTTATTCGTCCCCATATAAATTAAAAAACATGGTGGAGACGCCGAGTACTGCCCTCGAGTCCAATACACCTATTACAAGGTAATTTTATTGCTATAGTACACAAAATGTACATAGCTATTATATAGCAACATTAAATAAATGTCAAGATATTATGACCTTAAGTTGATTTATTGCTAAAACAAAATTAATATTTCCAGTAAAAAATTCTGTGCTCTTAACCTGACACATATGGCTTTTTGAATACTCCCAATGAAAATATTTATAAATAAATATTTACTCTTCTTTTTTATTGTTTTTAGGTTTTTCTTGATCAACCATTTCTCCACCGATCTCTTTTATTTTTAGTATCAACGACTCTGGTACATACATGTCAATTACTTCTTCTGCTGTCACAAATAAAGCCTGATAAGAGTGTGAATTTATTATCCAATTAGGCAATATGTCTTCTGCTTCTATTTTATACTCTCCCTCTTTTTTGTCATATACTGTGTAGCAATATAAGTGCACAGCAAAAAATAATACATAAGAGAGCAATATTCCTTTAAGCACTCCGAGAAAGATTCCAGTAACTCTATCGATAAACCCCAACCTTATGGGTGATAATATGTACATTAGCCAGTTATTTATTATCATGAATATAAGATTAAGTATAATAAATACAGAGATTGTAGAAAGTATGTTTAGTGTAACTTTAGAATCAAAATATTTACTATAATTTGGAGCGAAAAAATCATAGTGATTAGCTGTCAGAAAGACCGATAAAAATAGAAACATTAGTGCGCATAGCTCTTTTATAAAGCCTCTAGTTACCGAGATTATTACGCATAGAACAACAATGAAGGTAATTAGGCTATCGAAAAGCATGTTTTATATCTATATGGTTTTCAAGATATAATAGTTGTAAATAACAAGGTTGTAAAATTAATTGTATTTATGCTGCATCAATTGATCTAAATACCTAGCGATCATGTCAATTTCTAAATTCAAATAATCATTTACTTTGTTGTACTGAAAAGTTGTATTTTCCCATGTATAGGGAGTGATATTTACTGTAAATTCCTGATTAATAACTGAATTCACTGTGAGGGAAACCCCATCTAGTGTAACGGAGCTTTTTTTTGCAACAAATTTAATTAATTCTTGTGGGCACGATAGTTTGATTTCATGAGAATCTAAATTTTGATTAATTGTTAAAAATTTTACTATCCCATCAACATGACCCTGAACCAGGTGGCCATCGATCTTATCGCTTAATCTCATTGCTTGTTCGAGATTTATTTTTTTTCCTATTCTCCACGTATTTAAGTTAGCAACCTTCATAGTTTCTTGAGATGCTTGGACTGTAAATGTATCGCTCATTATATCAACAACAGTTAAACACACACCAGAGCAAGCTATTGAATCTCCTTTATTTATAGAGGATAAATTTTGTGTCTTGATATGGAAAATTTGATCAGAGTTGGAGTGAGTGGTAGTATCAGTTATAGTCCCGATATCCGTGATAATTCCTTTAAACATATGGTGAAAATAAATAATTTTACCATGAAAAATTTTTTACAACAACTTATTTCTATTTTGTTATAGTTAAAGTAATTCTGGTTTACCGACAATTTAAAAAACGACAAATTCGTCATCCCGCTACGTGTTAGCGGGATCTAGAGATACCGTGACGGTATGACGTAGGAAAACTGAGCCTGCACTAGCTATAGGCGCGAGAAAGGGGATCATTTTCACTTACTTGTTCAATAGATTCTATAGAATATTCAGAATATATGAAATAAGCCAAACTCAGAACACATAATGCAGTTAATATTGGTAACCCTATGTTCAATGCTAGCCCAATACTTTCTCTTTTTTCTGGTGGCACTAATCCTTTTAACATTGACACTTTTCCTAACGGAAAATGCCATAAGCAAAGTGTTGATGCAGATGCTACTATTATAAATAGACAAAAATAAGCCTTTTTTGAGGAAAATACAGTTTTTAATGATGATTTGAGTGTAATGTTAGTAGGTGGTAGAGTTTTAGCTTCATTTGTTGCTGGTGAAAGATCTTTAATTGGTAAAGGGTTTGTAGATTTATGAGGAGTATTTTCATGTTGTGGAGAAGGTTGTTGTATATAAACACCTGAAACTAATTTAAGCAATTGCTCTTTTTTCTATATACTTGTTTTTGTAAATATTCTTTACCTAAAAGTGAGTTACTAAGAGGTTGTGGCCTTTCGAGTATCTGTAATACTTCTGATATCTCGCCTGGCTCTAATATTGCATGTAATTGTTTATCTTGAAAGTAAACAATATTGAATACTGAGCTGAAAATATTGCAAAATGTTTCTGGATCTTGATTTTTGTATCCACTCATCACTTCAATAAATATTTTATCGAGTTTTTTCCCCTGTGCTCAATTTGGTTATCTATCATAGCTACTCTAGCATCATTTTGTGCTTGTTTTATGGCTAATGGTTTTTCTTTTTCTGATAGTTCTTTGGTCTGCTTTTTTGACTTCTTTTTTCTGTTAGCCTTAAAATACTCTGTGTGCGAAGTAGTTTGACCTACATTCTGTTCTGCTTCTTGAGGTATTGGATTTTCTATACTACCCCCTGTCATCTGAGTAGCTTGACTACTTGGATCCATGTTTCTTTTTTCCTGGTCAAACGCTGGAATAACACCAAATGGTATATTGTTGCTCTGTATAGAAAATTTTGGCAATTGTTGGGAAAAGAATTGTGACGTATTAAAAAAATTGGGTAGACAGAAAAAAGATCTAAACCAGAAAACGTTTTCATGCATTGCAGCAACTACTATCGAAACACGTGTAACTTGTTTTCCATTATTTGTTACATCGAAGCCAAATGAGCCTGTAACTGGTACGATTTGTTTATTTTGTGCATTTTTTTGGTTAGTTTCACTCTGTTCTTTTTTGTCTTCATTTTCAGTTTTTTCTGCATGTTGTAGCTTTTCATTTAGAAATAACTCGATTTGGTACAAGTTGTCCAGGTTAATGTTTTCAACGTCTGTTTGTAGCGTTATCGTTGTGCCCTGCAGAAGGATTTGAGGCGGAGCACTATTTACGAATTCTTCTACAGTTTTATAACTGTTAGTTTTACAGTAGTTATTATATAGTTCACTGCTTTCTTTGGGCACTTTTATGTTGGCTGTAAAATTTTTTTCCCGGGAAAGGCAGATTTTGAAAAAATTAATTAAAGAGTTTATTCGAAATAATCTTATATTAAAGGTGTCTTTATCTGTTGCTGTTAGCTCAAATGAAAATTCTTGTATATTACTTTCAATACTTCTCGAGCGAATAGTACTGATCTTAATTGTTTCGCTAGAAAATGCTTTACTTATGTTTCTGGATTTTTCCTTAAAGAGCTTAGGTAAATCCTCTATTTTATACTTATTCTTAGTTTCAGTATTACTGTTGTGCATAGTTGATACAGCAAATTCATCAACGCAAAGGTAAATAAAAAAGATTAATCAGTCAATAAATTAATAATCAGAATAGGGCAATTTTTCGGATTGTTGATGATATTTAAAATTTCACTATAATGAAAGTTTAAGCCAGCGTTTTTAAGATGAATAAAGAGTTATTAGATGACATACTTTCACTTGAAGATAAAGCAGTTTCCGAAATTGAGAATGCTTCTTCTTTACAAGATTTAGAAAAAGTTAGGCTATCATATTTGGGAAAAAAGGGTGTAATTAAAGCTTATTTTGACAGCTTAAAAGAGATAGAAGACGCAGGAAAAAAGCGCAATTTAGGCGAAGTTATCAACGTTTTACGTAATAAGCTAGATCAGCTTATAATGAATAAGGAGAATATACTAAAAGCCGAAGAAGTTAACTTTAAATTGCAGAACGAGGCAGTTGATATCACGTTGTCTGCGAGGCCAGAAAAAATTGGCAAGGTCCATCCACTCAGTAAGGTTCTAAATGAAGTAAAGCTTATTTTTGCACATATGGGTTTTAAGGCAGTTGATGGTCCTGACATTGAAGATAAATTTCATGTATTTGATGCACTGAATACTCCAAGTCATCATCCTGCACGAGAGGAGCAAGATACCTTCTACTTAAAGAATAAAATAGATGATAAAAGAATGGTACTGCGCACTCACACCTCATCTGTACAGATTAGAACCATGGAAAAAACAAAAAAATTCCCAATTAAAATAGTAGCCGCAGGTAGAGTATACAGAAACGACTTTGATGCAACTCACACCCCTATGTTCCATCAAATAGAGGGGTTATATGTCGATGAGAATGTCAATATGGGCCAGTTAAAATTTACTATTCATCACTTCCTTAATAAGTTCTTTGGCGATAAAGGGCTGAAGATACGTTTTCGTAATAGTTTTTTCCCTTTTACCGAGCCTTCTGCGGAAGTGGACATAAGTTATAAAGGTAGTAAATGGATAGAAGTACTGGGATGCGGTATGACGCATCCAAATGTATTTCAAAATGTTGGAATAGACCATACTAAATACAACGGTTTTGCGTTTGGCATTGGTATAGAAAGGCTTGCAATGCTAAAATATCAAATTAGCGACTTGAGGAGCTTTTATGACAACAAAATCAGCTGGCTTGATCATTACGGTTTTCATTTTTCATCTTTAAGATAAGTGATAAGTAAAACTCATACGTTCGTTATACTTGCTTCAGGGCATGGCAGGCGGATGAATTCAGATTTGCCTAAGGTCCTACACAAAATAGGCAGTTTTTCCATGCTCCAGCATGTCATTTACAATGCAAAACAGTTAAATTCTGAAAATATTGCTGTTGTAGTTGATCAGCCTTTAATTGAAAGACTAAAGTGTTTTAAGGATATACAGTTAATTACACAAGAATTAACACTTGGCACGGGAGATGCGGTCAAAACTGCGATGAGAAACCTAAGAGAATTGCCAGATTCAGGCATAGTTGTTGTGCAGTATGGGGATACTCCGCTCATAAAAAGCAGCACAATAACTAAAATGATTAGTTATTTAGAAGGCAAGGCTCTAGTTTGCCTAGGTTTTAGGACAAGCAATAAAGAATACGGTAGGTTAATTATTGAGAATGGTTCCTTAAGAGAAATCGTAGAAGCAAAGAGTGATAAAAATAATCATGAAGAATTTCTTGCAAATGCTGGAATAATGGTTGCATGTGCAAAGAATTTACGTGAATTGGTGGAGAAAATAGAGTGCAATAGCTCAACTCATGAATATTACTTGACCGATATAGTTTCCATTGCAGTGAAGAGTAATTTAAATGTCGGTTACGTTATTACCGGTGGAGAAGAAGCAACGGGAATAAATAACAGAAATGACCTTATAAAAGCTGAGTTTTACTTTCAAGAAAATAAAAGAAAAATTTTTACCGACTCCGGAGTAACGCTTGTTGCACCAGAGACTGTTTTCTTTTCTCTTGATACGCAAATTGCCAGAGATTCAGTTATTTACCCATATGTTTTTTTCGGTACTGGAGTGAAAATAGAGTCTGGTGCGAAAATACTGCCATTTTCGCATTTAGAAAACTGCTTAATTAAAAGTAATGCTGAGGTCGGTCCATTTACCAGAATACGCGGAAACACAACAATTGGTAATAAGGCAAAAATAGGAAATTTTGTGGAAGTGAAAACAAGTGAAGTTGGTCAAAACACTAGAATAAAACACTTAAGTTATATAGGAAATGCTAAAGTAGGGCAGGAGAGTAATATAGGAGCAGGCACTATTGTTTGTAATTATGATGGGAAAAATAAACATGAAACGAATATAGGGAGCAATTGCTTTGTTGGCGCCAATAGCTCACTAATTGCGCCGCTTAATATTCATGATGAATCTGTAATTGCAGCAGGTAGTGTTATAGTTGAGGATGTACCAGAAAAAAGCCTTGCAATAGCAAGAGAAAAGCAAGTAACTAAGAGAATAAAGTAGTCTAATTTAATTATGTTGTTGTGTCATTTTTAATATTAGACTTCTTGCATAACCATATAACAAACTTTTATTGGGAATAGAAACAAAAAAACTTTCTTGACAAACTCCGCCAGCCCCCTTATCATAACAGTGAAGCTATTGTATTTGCTTTCGCCAATCTGGAGATTAAAAGGTAAGGATTACTTAATGTATCGGCGTCTTATGTTCAATTTTTTGCAGTATATAGATACTATATGTCTTTACAAAACTTCATCTACATCTAGATTTTTATCTAAATAAGCTGAACGCGCTTATAAAGCGTTACAAGACATCAAAAAATGCCAATACTCGACAAAGATAGTAAAAGACTAGCTAACTCGGGGGTCCTTTGTCTTTTTTTCTGCTTAGTAAATTTCTTAAACATTTGCAGCGTAGGTTAGTTGCAATTAAAAGCAGCTAAATTGCAGTGTTTAAGACTTAAAAAACGTCAATACTGAAAATAGACAATGACTAGGGTTTCTTTTGCCTTTTTTTTCATTTGGTAAATTCCTTAATGTTTATGGCTAAACGACAATCGTCATCCCGCTGCTTGTTAGCGGGATCTATTGCTGAGATACCGCGAATGAATCGCGGTATGACGGTTCGCGGCGGTATGACGTAGGACTGCTGTCATCCCAGTGCGTGACACTGGAATCCCAAAAAAGGATGATGTCATCCTAGTGCTCCTTTTTTTGTCATCCTAGTGCTCCTTTTTTTGTCATCCTAGTGCTCCTTTTTTTGTCATCCTAGTGCTCCTTTTTTTGTCATCCTAGTGCTCCTTTTTTTGTCATCCTAGTGCTCCTTTTTTTGTCATCCTAGTGCTCCTTTTTTTGTCATCCGAGTAGCTGACACTTGGATGACATCGTCATAAAGGAACCAGTGTCAAGCTACTCGGATGACAGGAGAAGGGGCTACTTGCATGACGGTGTCGGTAAACTTAGAGCTATAATAACTATTTGCCTTTTTTCTGCTTAGGTTATGCAAGAAGTCTACTGTCTGAGAAAAGGTAGATAAAAGATGAAAACAGATAGAAGTATTTTAGTAGCTCAAAAAGAACGTTAAGTCATGCTTTTTATTTATATTGACAGCGTATATGACATCGTTTATGATTAAAGTTAATAACAATAATTTATATTTATCATGTTTGCAGTAATTGAGACTGGTGGAAAGCAATATTTAGTAAAAGAAGGTAGTATAATAAAGGTAGAGAAGTTAGAAGCTGAAGAAAAAAAAGAGGTGGAAATCAATAAGGTGATTTGTATTTCAAATAGTGGCTTATCTTATTCATCTAATGCTACTGTTAAAGCTGAAGTGTTGGAGCAGTGCAGGGGGGAAAAAATTATAATCTTTAAGAAGAAAAGAAGAAAAAATTACCGTAGGAAAACTGGTCATAGGCAGTATATAACTGTTCTTCGTATAAATGAAATTAGTCTTCAAAAGTAAGAGGTAAGATATGGCAACTAAAAAATCAGGTGGTAGTTCCTGTAATGGTAGAGATTCAGCGGGTCGTAGGTTAGGAATAAAGAAGAATGGGAAGGTTATTCCTGGTAACATAATTGTGCGCCAAAGAGGCACAAAATTCCATCCTGGAAAGAATGTTGGTATAGGTAAAGATCATACGATTTTTGCTAAAATAGAAGGCTGGGTCAGCTTTAGAAGATCAGCAAATAAAAAGACTTTTATTGATATCTTGCCTACAGATAATATGAAAGCTTCAGCTTGAATAAATCAGGGGTCTGTAGCTCAGGTGGTTAGAGCGCACGCCTGATAAGCGTGAGGTCGGAGGTTCAACTCTTCCCAGACCCACCATTTAGTAGTTACTAACTGTGTTTTCTATAGCGGTTTTGATATTGTATAAGCAAAAACATGAATTTATATAAAAATTTAGTAACCAGTGAATCAGTGGCGGCTGGTCATCCAGATAAAGTAGCAGATCAAATTTCAGATGCAATACTTGATGAGTACCTTTTTACTGATCCTTTTGCGCGAGCTGCAATAGAGACTTTAGTCACCAAAGATAACGTTATTATAGCTGGGGAAGTGTTTAGGCCTAACATCAAAAATAGCAGGATTGAAAGTATTGTACGGAATACAATAAAAGATATTGGTTACAAGCACGATGGGTTCCACTGGAGAAAAGTGAAAGTAAATATATTGCTGCATGAGCAATCAAATGACATTGCAATAGGGTTGGATCAAGGTGCTGGAGATCAGGGCATAATGTATGGCTATGCAACAACAGAGACAGAAAACCTTATGCCGGCACCCATTTTTTATGCACACTCGATTCTGAAAAATATCATGAGCGCAGTTAAAGAAGCAAAACTTGGTCCAGATGCAAAGTCACAAATCACTTTGGCATATGAGAATAACCTCCCGGTACGTGCTGAAAGTATTATTGTCTCAATACAGCACCCTGAGGATTTGGATCAATCAAAAGTAAAAGAAATAATTTACCCTTACATAGTTTCATCTTTACCTGAAGGATGGATGTGTCCTGAGGAAAATCTCTTAGTCAATCCAACTGGTAGATTTGTTATTGGTGGACCGGTTAGTGATTGTGGATTAAC
This sequence comes from Wolbachia endosymbiont of Drosophila innubila, assembly GCF_021378375.1. Lineage (NCBI taxonomy): Bacteria > Pseudomonadati > Pseudomonadota > Alphaproteobacteria > Rickettsiales > Anaplasmataceae > Wolbachia > Wolbachia endosymbiont of Drosophila innubila. Next base: position 129,359 of record NZ_CP076228.1, read on the forward strand.
CGGACGAAAAATTATGGTTGATACTTATGGAGGTTATATTCCACACGGTGGAGGAGCGTTTTCCGGAAAAGATGCAACCAAAGTTGATAGATCTGCGGCTTATATGGCAAGATATCTTGCTAAAAATATTGTCTTTGCAGGTTTGGCTGAACGTTGTCTTGTGCAGCTTTCTTATGCAATTGGTGTATCAAAACCTACTTCATTCTATATTGATACATTTGGTGCGAATAAGGTAGAGGAAAGAGTAATTAAAAAGTTTATCGAGAATAATATAGATTTATCAACAAAAGGCATAATCAAGCATTTATCGCTTAATCATCCTATATATAAACGTACAGCCTGTTATGGACATTTTGGTAAAGAGTCAGAAAGTGACGGTGGATTTTCTTGGGAAAGCATAAACTTGTCTGCTGATCTTCGTAGAGAATTCAATATAGAAGGTAATAGTAAAATTTCTTTAGATTGCTAAAATTTTTGATTTACAGCCCCATATTTATATACTAGCTTATTGTTAAAGCATAGCACGCTTTTTCATAATAATTATACCATATTAGTAATAATTTTTATATTCAATTTTTATTGTGAGGCTTATAAAGTGTATAACGAAATAGAAGGAGAACTGTACAACGTAATTGTAAGAGGTTGTCCGGAAACAAGTAAATTCAAGCATATTCCCTCTTTAACATAACCCTACTCATAGCTAGGTATATGAAATTCTCAGTGGATGTTGTGAGTAAATCATACTCCTTCGATAGCCTTCTATTCCTATTAACCCAAGCAAAAGTCCTTTCTACAACCCATCTTCTTGGCTGTACTTTAAACCCTTGTTCTCTTGTTGGTAGTAGCTCAGGTGGCGTATCTTTGTGCACCCAAAATCTACATGGAGGCCTTTTAACAATTTCAATATCTATGTCATATTCTTCCTTTATGTGATTCTTTAAATTTCTTCCTTGGTATCCCATGTCAGCCCACATTTTTTAACTTTAGTATATTTTGTTCTCATATTGTTTAATGCTATTTTAATACCATCTCTATCATTTTCGTTAGCAGCGCCTACGTAACAACCTAGTATAAAACCCTGAGTGTCTGTAATTATATGCCTTTTTCTACCCTTTACTTTTTACTTCCATCATAGCCTTTGATCCCCCTTTTCTGTAGTCTTTACAGATTGACTATCTACTATACAGGCACTCGGCTGCTCATTCTTTCCTATTTTTCTTCTACTATATTTTGTAATTTCATAATTCATTTTCTCAAAAATTCCCTGCTTCTTCCATTGCCTGAACTGCTCATACACAGTCTTCCATAGCGGAAAATCATTTGGTAAATACCGCCATTGACACCCTGTACGCAATACATAGAAAATTGCTTCTAATATTTCTTTTTGCTATACTTTGGCAGCCTTCCTCCTTTCTTGTATGATACTCTGAAGTGTTTTTCTATTCTTGCCCATTCCCTTTCGCTTAGATCTGTTGGATACTTTTTTCTCATCTTTACCCCGTACTAAAATTTCAGATATTATAGCCTTTTACTTGTTTCCGGACAACCTCTAAAAGAGTTTTCTGATCTTATTGATAAAATAAAAGAACACCCTTTTAATGTTGAATTGATAAATAATACATTAGATTATGAAAAATTCAAATTCTACCTTCAGCAGGATTTTCTGTATTGTATAGATTGCGCTCGTGCTTTTTTAATTGTTGCAGCTAGAGTTGATGATATTGAAATGATGAGTAGTTTAATCAATTTGGCACAAGGAGCATTTTATGTTCGAGAACAGTATAAAAAATATTTTGAAGATTGTGATCTATCTGATGATCACAAAAAGTCAAGAGCTTGTTCTGCCTTTACTGACTTTTTCATGAGTGCCGCATATCACAATTCTGTTAATGAAGCTTTAGTAGCATCTTATTCTTGCTTTAACATATACCAAATCGTTATACGCCATATGGTAAATGAGATAACAACTAAAGGGGTTAAAAATAACAAATACAAAGAGTGGATCAACATTTATAGTAGCGAAACAGTAAATGCTGTAATTGATGAGGTTACTGATATTACAAATAAGCTATATAAAAAAGCTAGTGACTGTGAAAAAAAGAGGATGTATGAGTTTTTTAAGAAAGGGCTGGAATTAGAAATAATGTTTTGGGATGAGGCATATTACTCTAATATATCTAGCAAAGAATATTAGCAGCGGATTATTTACGTTAACTTGATCTTTTATCGGTAACTACAGTGTTCAGTGGCATAATTAGGAGCTGTTACGGGTCAAATCTTTTAAAGGATATAATTGAGCATCCTTTTAATGTTGAGTTAGCGAATAACACCCTAAATATAGAGAACTTCAAATTCTATGCTCAACAAAAGACGTTGTTCTTAGGTGATTATATTCGTACCACCTTAATTACTGCATCCAAAATGGAAGATTATAGTAGTATTATCTCGCTTGCTGAAGTAGCCCAAAGAGTAGTGACTGTTAATAGAATGCTATATGACTACTACTTTACTATGTACGGTATAAGTCGCGAAAAGAAATCTCTTGAGTGTTTTAATTTCACTAATTTTCTTTTATCCATCTCGCATAGTAATACCTATGAGGCTATGACGGTTTTGTATTCTTGCATGTTTATATACGAGACTGTCGTTGATAGCATGAAAAATAGATTCAAGAAAAATAATAGATATAGGGATTGGTTTAATTTTTGTTACAGTGATTCAGTAAAGTCTGGATGCATTATTTTGGAAAATATTGTTGATGGATATTGCAGCAGAGCAAGAGAAAACGAAAAGAGCAGAATGCTTGAGTTGTTTAGAATAACTGCACAATTTGTGTTAGATTTTTTGAACGGTGCATATAATTTTTCAAGATTCAATCAATTTCCTAAGGAACATTGACAATTTTAAGCTAATTTGTATCCTTAATAAGTATTTTTTAAAATGCTATGAAAAGTAAAGAACATGATTTTCATTTAGTGGATCCAAGCCCTTGGCCAATTGCTGTATCAGCAGCAATTCTTATTCTTGCACTTGGATTAGTTGGCGCGCTTCATAAACAAATTGTCGGAATGTTTTGTTTAGTTTTGGGAATCTCCGCAGTATCAGGGGTGCTGTTTTATTGGTGGAGAGATGTAATAAGGGAGGCCATTTATGACAAATGTCACACTGCCATTGTAAAACATGGACTCAAATTTGCAATGTACTTGTTTATTCTCTCGGAGGTCGTATTTTTTATAGTGTTCTTTTGTTCATTCTTTAAAGCCTGGCTTGATCCAGTTTTTTTATTTGAGGCGTTTTCTCCTGCAAAAAAAGTTGAATGGCCCCCTGAGGGAATTTTGCCACCTGATCCGTGGTCACTACCATTCATGAATACATTAATATTATTGCTTTCTGGTACAACAATTACTTGGGCAAATCACTCTTTACTTAAAAATGATAAAAAGAGCATGATTAAAATGCTGTCCATAACTATATTGCTTGGAGTTTTTTTTATAATAGTGCAAGCAATAGAGTATCATGAAGCGAGTTTTTCTCTACAAGAAACAGGAGAAAAGCTTATTTATACATCCAATTTTTATATGATTACCGGTTTTCACTGCGCACACGTTATAATAGGAATAATATTTTTATCAGTGTGTTTATTTAGAGCACGGAAAGGCCAATTTACACTTCAGGACCATTTGTGCTTTGAGTTTGCCTCCTGGTATTGGCACTTTGTAGATGTAGTCTGGATATTTTTATTTTTGTTTATCTATTGGTTAAGCGTTTATTAAGTGGTTAAAATAATAGGTCTAGATCCAGGAATAAGCAAGACTGGGTGGGCCATTATCAGCCTGAACGAAAAAAATAATATTGAATTTTTGGGCGGCGGTACCATATCAACTGATGGTAAATTGGGTACAGGTGAACGCCTACATATAATTTTTGAACAATTAAAGAAAGTAATTTCCCTATACTCTCCGAATGAAGCTGCGGTGGAGAAAATTTTTGTTAATAAAAATCCTAAATCTTCACTAACTTTAGGATATGCAAGAGGGGTTGTAATTTTAGCGTTAAAAATAACAAAGCTAACTATGAATGAATATGATGCAAACTATGTAAAAAAAAGCATTACCGGAAATGGCCATGCTGATAAGGATCAGATTATATTTATGGTGAAGCAAATAGTTAAAAATTTGAGTATAAAATGCCACCATGCTGCTGACGCTCTTGCTGTAGCAATTTGTCATGCTTATACGAAAGGTTCTTGTTTTGTTGAGTAACTTTTATATGGGATTCAGTTTGAAGATTTCCAGATCTGGAAAAACTATTTGATTGTATTTATCTTGTCTAACGTTCGTTGCAAAATAATACATGCGGAGATTTTATCATCTATTTTTTTCGATTTTGTGATTGATATTCCAGTAATTTTTAGTGTATGAGTTGCGATAGATGTTGAGAAGCTTTCGTCTTGTAAGTATATATTTACTTTATATTTTTTTATTATTTTATTTGCGAATTGGATTATAGTTTTACACCATTTAGTTTCTTGCTCGTCCATTTTTAATGGTAGTCCTATTACCATTGATCCAGATTCATTTTCTTTGAATATTCTATGCAGATAACCTAAATCTTTGCTCATATTTTTTCTGTGATATATGCTATGAGCTGTGGCTATGAGCTGTGTTTTATCGCTAAATGCTATGCCTATTTGCTTTTCTCCCATGTCAAGGCACATTATGCGCTTATCTTTTGGAATAGACTTTAGAAATTCATCTGGATTTCTATGTAGCATCTATTAGACTTCCTTTAAAGTGACCTTACCAAAAAAGTGGAGAGAAAGTTAAGAAAATTTTTTACAAAAAGAATAATGAATCAAATTGCTCAGGAATGCAATAGACTTCTTGCATAACCCAAACTAAGTAGAAAAAAGGTATCATCTAAGTAGCTGACACTGGTTTCCATCCAAAAGGGCAGTGCCCCTATGATGTCATTCCAGTGCTTGACACTGGAATCCAGACTTTAATTGTTATACTTGTAAATAAGTCTGGTGAGAATAGACGTTCATCTCAAAATGCAGTATTTTTGTTGAAATAGCTCAACTGGATTCCAGCGTCACGCGCTGAAATGACACCTTTGTGTTTGCATAGCTGTACGAACATTGTGATTTGAGAGCAATCTCCACAAGGGAGGATGTCATTCCAGTGCCCAGACACTGGAATCCAGGAAAAAGAATGGTGTCATCCAAGTAGCTGACACTGGGATCCAGAAGACTTAATTTCAACCAAATAATAAAGGCTGGATCCCAGTGCTTGGCACTGGAATGACAGCAATCCTACGTCATACCGCAATTCATTCGCGGTATCTCGGCCGCTAACAAGTAGCGGGATGACGGTTATCGTTTAGCTACAAACATTAAGAAAATTTACCAAACGAAAAAAAAGGCAAAAGAAGCCCCGTGGTTGGCTAATTACTTACATTATACTTTCAAGTATGGCGTTTTTTTATTCTAAACACTTAATAACCGCGATTCAGTTGCTTTTAAACCGCAACTAATCTAAATTATAAACGTTAAGAAATTTACTAAACAGAAAAAAAGGCAAAAGAAACCCTAGGGTAGCTAGTTATTCACTATCCATTTTTTAAGTTGGCGTTTTTTTTATGTTTTAAACGCTTTATAAGCGCGTTTCAGCTTATGTAGGTAGAAGTTTGATAAAGACATAAGGTGCACATAGTGCAAAAAATTAAACATGAGACGCCAGATACGTGAGTTTTTTTGTCATTTAATCTGTACAGAGAAGATAAATAAATAGCTTCAATTTTATGATAAGAGAGCTGGCGAAGCTTGTCAAGTAATCTTTTGCATTTAACCCGTTTCTATGGGTAAAACAATCTGCATACCACTTAGCTAACATGAGTTTTGTTTTGACTTTTTGTGCTAATTTTGCAGAATATTAAGATTATCATTTAAATAAAATACATGACGAAAGAGGATTGGGAAGCGGTAATTGGGCTTGAGGTGCATGCTCAAGTTTCTTCTAATACGAAGCTATTTTCTAGCTCATCAACGGAATTTGGTGCTGAGCATAACACTCAAGTTTCTCTAGTTGATGCGGCAATGCCAGGTACGCTGCCAATACTAAATTATTACTGCATAGAGCAAGCAATACGCACTGGTCTTGCACTTTCTGCAGAAATTAATAAGTATTCTTACTTTGATCGGAAAAATTATTTTTATCCTGATTTACCGCAAGGTTACCAGATAACCCAGTTTTTTGAGCCAATAGTTAAAAATGGTAGAGTATTTATCAACGACAATGAAAAGGAAATAAGAATTGCGAGAATTCATTTAGAGCAAGATGCAGGAAAGAGCGTTCATGAGGAAAGCAAAACTTATGTAGATTTAAATCGTGCAGGGGTTGCTTTAATGGAAATTATTTCAGAACCAGATCTCCGTTCATCTGCGGAAGCTGCAGAATGCATGAAAAAATTGAGGCAGATTTTGCGTTACATTGGTTCGTGTGATGGTGATATGGAAAAGGGATCACTTCGTTGTGATGCAAATGTTTCTGTCCGCCTAAAAGGCAGTAGTACATTTGGCACTCGTTGTGAAATAAAAAATCTGAACTCGATACGTTATATTGTGCAAGCTATAGACTATGAAATACAAAGACAAATTGAAATTTTAGAAAGTGGAGAAGAAATAAGTCAAGATACCTTATTGTTTGACGTTGCTTCGGGAAAAACAAAAGTGATGAGAAGCAAAGAGGATGCAAGCGATTATAGATACTTCCCTGAGCCTGATTTATTACCTGTTGAGGTAAGCCAGGATAAAATTGATTTAATTCAATCATCTTTGCCCGAGTTGCCAGATCAAAAAAAGCTGCGATACATTGAGGAATTGGGTATCAATGAATACGATGCAAACGTCATTACCTCCGATAAAGCAATTGCTGATTATTTTGAGGAATTGATAAAAAAACATGATTCAAAGCTCGCCGTTACCTGGTTAACCGTAGAGCTTTTTGGTCGTTTGAATAAAGCAGGTATTGATATTGTGAGCTCCCCAATCAAAGCAAATGCTTTGTCCGAACTCTTAGATTTTATCGTTGATGGAACAATCTCTGCTAAACTTGGCAAGCAGGTATTCGATAGTATGTTTGAAACTGGCAAACCTGCATCTTTAATTATAGAAGAGCAAGGCCTAAAACAAATAACCGATAGAGGTCAAATATCAGAAGTTATCGACAAAATCATCAATAACAACCAAGATAAAGTTCAAGAATACAAAAGCGGTAAAACAAAGTTATACGGATTCTTTGTCGGCGAAGTTATGAAACTTACCAAGGGAAAAGCCAGCCCTGATGTCGTGAATTCAATTTTGAGTGAAAGATTAAGTAATTAGTCACATTTTTTTATTTACATAACAGCACATCTCGTAGATATTCTCAGATTTACGCTACGATATCTGTATATCATGACATATAACTTTTTTACCATTTGTTGGTACTATTTTTAAAATTATGTGAGGTTGAGGATGCTTGAAGATCATCCTGTTTAGGGGGCAAAATGTTCTCGCCATGGTATTGACTATCAAGAGTTGTGGCTCATATTATTTCTCATGCGTGTGATGGATAAAAAATGTCCTTTCCGCTTAGCTACAGAATTGAAGTCAGCTGCAGGCTTTGATGATGTTGTTCTCCAATGTAAGCAAAATAAAACAACAATACATAGGTTTGTGCAAGTCAAACACAAACAAGATGGAACTGAAAAAATCAGTGTAGGTAGCTTATTAACAAAGAGTGGTGAGTTTAATTTGTTGAAATACTTTATTGCTTATTTAAAGATCAAAAGTAATGGAAAGTTTAAGGGTGAGATGAAGTATTTTGCTATTGTTACGAATATTGATTTTGATTTCACAGATTCAGCACAACATGAAGTGAGAAAGCTGAGAATGATGTCGAGTGGAAAGAATAAAGAAAAGGAAATTTCAGTTATAAGAATAGACACACAAGATGAGTTTCTGGATGTAGGTGATGGTGTAAGATATAAATTTGATAATAGTATTATCTCATACTTGCAGGAAAATAAGGATTTTATAAAGGGTAAGGTAGGTAGAGAAGTCAGTGATAAAGAAGTCGAAGACTTTTTAAATGAACTAGTGTTTGCGGTTAATTTGCCCAATGAAAGTCAGCTAAAAGAATTGTTTAAAGGTGAGATGAGTGGTAGATTGGCCAAAAAGTTTGGCTATGTTGGTGACAATGAAATCTTTTGCAATGACCTTCTGGAGAAAATATCAGACTGGGTGAAAGATATAAAAGGACGTTTTCTTTCGCCAGAAGAAGGAAAAGAATTTTTCCAAAAAGTGGAGCTATGGGCCAGCACTCTATGTGGGATAGAACGAGGGGTAAAGAAAGGGAATAAAGGAATTGATAAAATAGCAAAACAACAGCATAAGGATAGTAAAACACTGAATGAAATACATGCAGCTGTAACAGCGCAAAATAACAAGCAAAGACCCCATAAGAAACCTTATGGTCCTCGTGACAAAAAATCGAAAGCAAGAGAAGAAGGAGATATAGAAGAATCAGATGAATTTGATGAAATAGAAGCTTTAGAATTTGTTAAAAGGGCTTTGAATATAGAAAACAATTTACAGAATAAGGAAATAAAAAAGCTAGCACAGGAACTACAATATTCCCAATTGGCTTTAAAACTAGCGGTTACATATATTAGTGAAGAAAATATTGTATTTAGTCATAGGGGTAGAAAAAGGATTAGAGTTGGTGGCTATCTGAAAAAGTGTGAAAAGATAGCAGAGAAGCTACTTGACTTTAAGTCCGAATATAAAAGTGATCGTTATGCTAAGGCAACTTTCATAACTTGGAAAATTACAATTGATGCTATAGTGCAAAAAAAATTTGGGCCGGAAGCATTGAGCATTCTCGAGATAATGGCCTATTTTTCTCCTAATGAGATTTATATAGAAGAAATCTTTTCACAGCAAGTAGCTAATGATAAAGAAGCGTTGTGGAATGCTGTTGAGTTACTTAATCGATATTCAATGATTAAATTAAGGAAAGGAGTAGTAAATATTTACAGACTAGTGCAAAAGGTGACTAGATTAAAATTACAAGAGAAAGGCCGAGAAGAAGAGGTCTTAAGGAAAGCTCTAGAATTGATAAACAGTTATGATGTATTAATAGATAATTCTATTGTTGCATCTGTTTGGGGATATGTGAGTAAGTATGGTGAGTTAATTGACGAATTTTACTTTAATCCTATTTATGGTAAATGGAAATATACACCGTTGCATTCACTTGCCGAAAGTGGCAGTTATGAGGCAGTTAGGTGCGTATTAACACATATGGAAGAAAAACACCCAGATAAATTTAATTGTGTTGTTAATGCTAGGGATGGATCTGACAGCACTCCATTGTGTTCAGCTGTTGAGAGTGGAGGATTGGACATAGTGCAATATTTTATCAATAAGGGTGCAGATGTCAATGCTAAGAGCAGATATGGTATCACTCCGTTACATCAGGCTGTTTATGATGGAAGGGTTGATATAGTAGAATACCTTATAGGCAAAGGGGCGGACATTAACGCTAAAGATGAAAATGGCAACACTCCGCTACACTTTGCTGCTATTATGGGAAATTTTGACACGGCTAGAGTGCTACTAAAACGCAAAGCAGATGTTAATGCTAAGAATAATAGGGGAATGACAGCATTACATTATGCCACTGATTTTGATCATAGGGATCTTGTGGAATGGCTTTTAGCTCATGGTGCATCCATCCTGTGACTACTGAAATTTTGCATTTAATTTATAGCTCCGCTTCTATCAGGGCATAGGATGACAGAAGTGGGCTTTAATGGCTGTAGTACTATAGCTGTTATACTCCAAAAGTAAGTATTAGATATAACAAATAGAAGAAATTAGATAGAATGATTAAAGGGGCAAGGGTATAAAGGTTTAACTTAAAATAACCTGATAAAATTTGAATCACACTTCCAAGTGCTGGCACCCATGAAAGTAATGTAACTGCACAAATCAGTAGATTTTTTACGATTTTTGGTGTTTTATGCTCGTTCTCTAGTTTGCGGTATGATTTTCGTATAGAGATTGTTATTCTACCTAAATACCAGTTAACTATTCCACCAAGGCTTGATCCTAGTACTCCAAAAAATAACATCAGTAGTGGAGTGTGATACGACCTGAAATAAAGCATGGTATTGAACACAAAACCTTGATGTATGGGTAAGACTAATGATGATACTAGACTATCTGTGAATAACAGAAAGTAATTTTCCATATGAGTTTACCAGGTTGTTGTACCATCTTCATTGTCAGAAATTGTAATCCCCATTTGTTTCAACTGATCCCTTATTTTGTCTGCAGTATCGTAATTTTTATTTTTTTTTGCAATTTTTCTTAAGTCTATCAACCTTTCTATTTCTTGATGATTTACATCCACAGCAAACCACTTTTCATAATTTGACTCAAGAAGACCAATAAATCTGGCACTCTTAACAAAACTCTCAGTTAATTTTAGCTTTTCACTTTCATTACTCATTTTGTTAATTTTTGCAGCCATTTCATGTAATATAGCTAGAGCTTCAGGAATGTTTAAGTCGTTTTTTAAAGCGTCTATAAAATCTTTAGAAATCTCTGCGTTACTTTCATCAATATTTATTGTATCTAAACCACGTGATAGCCGATAAAATTTATTTAAGGTTTCCTGTGCGTCAGAAATAACGTTTTCTGTCCAATCAAGTGGTTTTCTGTAGTGAGTTTTGAGCAGTGCATAGCGTATTACTTCACCCTTTATTCCACTATCTAGCAAATCTCTTACTTTGACTATATTAAATAAGGACTTGCTCATTTTCTCTTCATTTACTGTAAGAAAACCGTTATGTATCCAGTATTTTGCAAACATTGATCCAGCAAATGCAGACTTACTCTGTGCAATTTCATTTTCATGGTGAGGAAATTGTAAATCTATGCCGCCACCATGAATATCAAAATCTTTGCCAAGGTAAGCATATGACATTGCTGAGCATTCTATATGCCATCCAGGTCTGCCCTCTCCCCATGGGCTATTCCAATAACTTGAAAGTTTGTAGTCAATATCATTTGCAGGCTTCCACAGCACAAAATCTCCCGGGTGCTTTTTATTTTCATTAACTTCAACTCTGCTACCTGGAACCAATTCATCAGTTTTTTTTCCTGATAAAGCACCATATTCATGGTAAGATTCTATATTAAAATACACATGTTTGTCAGATTCATAAGCGTGGCCTGATTGTAGCAAATGTTCAATTAATTTTATAATATAATCTACGTTTTTCGTTGCTTTTGGCTCGTGTGTTGGCTCTGCACAATTTATGCTTCTCATATCTTCATGAAAAGCCTTGGTGTAATATGTGCTGATACTTTCTATGTTGCTATTTTTTTCACTTGCTGCATTAATTATCTTATCATCAATGTCGGTTATGTTACGCACATAGGTAACTTTGCCATAACAAAACTTAAGTAGCTGAAATAACACATCATACACAACAACAGACCGTGCATTGCCTATATGTGCTGTGTCATATACTGTTGGTCCGCAAACATACATTTTCACATGATCTTTATCGATAGGTGTAAAAAGCTCCTTTTTTTTTGTTAAGGTGTTGTAAAGCCTAACCATATACGAAGCTTTTGAGAAAAGAAAATGCCCCAATGATAAGTTGTGGCCCTTTGACTACTACAACAAGAGTAAGCAATAGCCCACACAATGATATTAAAACTCCCAATATGGATAGAAACCCATCTTTACTCATAATGCCAAGCGAAATAAGAGTCGTACCAATTGCAGGAATGAAGTTAGTAAGAGGCAATGGAAGAGCTATCGATAATGCAGAAAGCAACATTACAAAAGCTAAAATCTTTTCACCGGGCCCATAGAAAATGAAAGACAGTCTTGGCTTCATGAATTTTTCTATTTTTTCTAATACAGGGGAAGTTTTCTCTACCACAAGAGCTAGTGTTGAACGCTGAAAAGATCTTCTTTCTAGCCAACTGGGCATCCAAGGAGAATCAAATCCAAATAGAAGCTGCAGTGAGAATAAGATTAAAGGTATAGAAAGAATAGTTGTATAACCAGGTGGAACCGGTATAGGCACCGATAGCGGCAAGGAGAAGATGATTATTAAAATACTAAAACCGCGCTCATGCAAAGCTGTTTTAATGTCAAACAAAGTTACTTTATTGCTATCATTGTTATTGGTATCTGCAACCTCTTTTAGAATATCAGAAGCTAGTTTATCACTTTTAGTCAACTTATCATTTTTTGACACGAAAAACCTTTGATAAAAATAATTCTTAACACAATTATTGTTTTATTTCAATATGCATTATTCATTTTGCGCTAGTAATTCGTTCTTTTGTTAAAGTGTTGTAAAGCTTTTAAGAAGAGAAAGTGCTCCGGTTATAAGTTGTGGTCCTTTGACTATTACAACAAGAGTAAGCAACAACGCGCACAATGATACTAAAACTCCCAATATGGATAGAAACCCGTCTTTACTCATAATGCTAAGTGAAATAAGAGTTGTGCCAATTGCAGGAAGGAAGTGAGTAAAAGGTAATGGAAGAGCTATTATTATTGCACAAAGCAACATCATAAAAGCCAGAATCTTCTCACCAGGCCCATAGAAAATGAAAGACAGTCTTGGCTTCATGAATTTTTCTATTTTTTCTAATACAGGGGAAGTTTTCTCTACCACAAGAGCTAGTGTTGAACGCTGAAAAGATCTTCTTTCTAGCCAACTGGGCATCCAAGGAGAATCAAATCCAAATAGAAGCTGCAGTGAGAATAAGATTAAAGGTATAGAAAGAATAGTTGTATAACCAGGTGGAACCGGTATAGGCACCGATAGCGGCAAGGAGAAGATGATTATTAAAATACTAAAACCGCGCTCATGCAAAGCTGTTTTAATGTCAAACAAAGTTACTTTATTGCTATCATTGTTATTGGTATCTGCAACCTCTTTTAGAATATCAGAAGCTAGTTTTTTATCTTTAGTTAGTTTCTCACTTTTTTGCACAATTATCCTTTAATAAAATATTCCTCTTAAGCTAACATAGTTGTTGCTGTATTTCAATATTTGTTATTTATTTCATACCAACACTTCATCTCTTTCATTCTTTAACCTGACTAAGTTTTTAAACAGATGACATGCACTAAGGTGCATGTCACGAAGTATGAGGACGCTAACGATCTGGTTCATTAAACGATAATTTTTCTGAGTCCTTAAGCTCCTGTTTAAGGTTTTTGATGCCTTTTCCTAAATCACCCATAACTTGCGGTAATCTGCCTGCACCAAACAGAACTAAAATTATTATTAAGACTAGAAACAATTGCCATGGTCCTAAACTCATTTTCACCTCCATTTAAAATATTGACCTTTAAATATTAAAACTTGACTGAAGTCAAGTAACACATAGATTATATCACCTTTATTTAATTATAAATCAAGGTTTTTTAATTATTTTATAACAATCCCAAACTAGATTATTTTCTTGCAGCGAATAAGTGGAAACTTTTCGCTTAACTGTAGAGTAGAAGAGAGCTCACTCAAAAACTTTGCTAGCGTATCATCTTTAGGCTTATGGTATATATCGCTAGAAACTCCTGATTGAATAATTTTACCATTTTTCATTACGTAGATAAAATCTGCAACTTTCAATGCTTCTTGCGGGTCATGAGTTACCATTAGCACAGGGATATTTTTACTTCTAAAAAGGGACAATATATGTTGTCTTATTCGGCACTTGAGCAGTATATCTAAATTAGAAAATGGTTCATCTAACAACACAACATCAGGGTTTTGTGCCATCACTCTTGCTATTGCAACTAATTGTTGCTGTCCTCCAGATAAGGCATTAGGGTACATATTTTCATATTTTTCTATATTGAGTAACTTCAAGATTTCCAATGCAATTAGGTGCTTTTCTCTCTTGGAAGAGCTGCGGATAGCAAAGGTTATATTTTCTACTACTGTTTTATGAGGAAATAATGCAGAATGCTGAAAAATCAATCCGATATTTCTATGCTCTATAGCGACTGATGCCTTATTACTTGCAACTAACCTATCATTTATAAAAATAGTTCCAGATTTTGGATTTTCTATCCCCGCAATTAATTTCAAAATTGTTGACTTGCCACAGCCAGAATGCCCCAATAAACATGCAACATTTCCTTTCTTTACTTTAATGTTTATATTGCTTAAAGCAAAGTCGTTTTGATTGTTATAGAAATAACCAATATTGTTAACTAGCATTAATCTTACTTAAACCATGTTATTAAATATAATAGCATTATACTCAAGAAGTACAGAAATGTTTTTTGTCGTCATAAATTGGTTATGCAAGAAATCTAGAAAAGAAAGGATTTTTTGCTATAATTTTACATGAATGGTAGGAAATACGGGACTATAGCTCAGCAGGATAGAGCGTTGGACTCCTAATCTGAAGGTCGTGCGTTCGAATCGCACTAGTCCCACCACATTGCTTCACAAATTTTATGGAGATTTTTTTTCACAAATACGCACACCTTTTTTTGCGGTTTTAAGATATAAATTCCCTAATAATAAAACGGGTTTTGTGTCATTCCAGTACTCCTCTCTTATAATTCACGTATTTAAGAATGATTTCTGCTAAACCTTTACTAATTCCAGGTACGTTTTGAATTTCAGCCAGAGAAGCTTTGCTTATATTTTTCACTGAACCAAAATAAGACATCAACGCTTTTTTTCTTTTGTTGCCAATGCCGGGTATTTTGCTTAATTGTGAAACTATAAACTGTTTATCGCGTTTTTTTCTATGTGAAGTTATCGCAAAACGGTGGGCTTCATTACGCAGCGATTGTAAGTAAAGCATGACTTTGCTGTCATTTGCCAGACTGAATTCTTCCCTGCCCAGCATATAAAATCTTTCATTTCCTGCGTTACGATCAGGACCTTTTGCCATACAAGCAAAAGGAACGTTTATATTCAATACTTCCAGTACATTCTGTACTATGGAAACATGTCCTGGTCCACCATCAATCAGTAAAAAATCAGGTATTATGCCTTTTATATTGCCGGAGAAACGTCTGGTTAGCACTTCCCTCATCATTTTATAGTCATCGCCTGAAAATTTTTCCTTTATAGTAAATTTTCTGTACTCACTCTTTAAAAAACCCTCCTGCCCTGCAACAATCATCACACCAATTTGCTGGCTTCCAGAAATATGGCTATTATCATAAACCTCGATACGCTTTGGAATGTTTGGTAACAAGAAGATTTTGCTAAGCTCCTCAAGCTTTTCTAGGTTATTTCTATAATCGATAAGCTTCTGCTCTAAGCTATGCTGAGAGTTATCATAAACAAATTTCAATAAATCACGCTCTTTTTTATTCTTTGCATGCAGAACTTTTACTGGCTTTTGAGCAACCTTATATAGTGCTTGTTCTATAATTTCCTTATCCACAATAGAATCTGGAACGTAAATTTGTATTGGAGGTATGTTAGCTGAATTATAAAAATTGACCAAAAAGGTGGATAAAATTTCATCATTTGAGTGATCACCACAGTTCTCGGCAAAGTAAGGAGTGCTGCCGTAGTTGTCTTTATTTCTAAACGATAACACACTAATACATGCTAGATCCTCTTCACGTACAATACTGAAGAAATCTGCATCTTTTTCAAAAGAAAAATCCGTGTGCTGTATTTGAATTTGCTCAAGAAACTTTACCCGATCTCTATATATAGCAGCAAGCTCATAGTTTTCTTCACTGCTGCACTTTCTCATTGTGAAAAGTAACTGTTCTTTCACTTCCTTATTTCTTCCAAGCAATGTATTTCGTGCCTGTTTTACTGATTGGCAGTAGTCGTCTTTTGTGATTTTGTTTATGCATGGTGCTGAGCAGCGCTTAATTTGATATTCAATACATGGTCTTTTTGTTGAGGAAAAGTATTGATCTGAACATACTCTTAGGAGAAAAGCTTTTTGCAATGACAATATAGTTTGCTTAACAGCAGCGGCAGATGTAAAGGGACCATAATAATGAAACTCATTTTTCTTAAATTTGCCTCTATATTTTGCTATTCTTGGATAATCGTGCTTGGAAATTGTTATATAAGGATAAAATTTTCCATCCTTGAGCACAATATTATAAAGTGGTTTCAATGATTTTATTAGCTGTGCTTCAAGAAGCAGTGCTTCGATTTCATTCTCAGTGATGAATATTTCAACCTTAATAACCTGTAAGAGCATAACTCTAATTCGTTCAGAAAGGTTTTCGAATTGAAGGTAGTCGGATAACCTTGACTTTAAGTTTTTTGCTTTTCCAACATATAAAACTTTATTCTTATCTCCAACCATCTTATACACGCCACAGGATTGTGGAGATGATTTGATTTGTTCTTTATATTGCCTGAGCATTTATCCATTGTTTAACCTGTATGAGGTTAAAATCTGCTACTAAATGAAAGATGGAAACTACATTTTCAAGCAAAGATAATCTGTTTCTTCTCAGCTTATCAGAATCACAGTTAATCTTTATACTGTCCATAAACTGATTGATAAACGGAGCAAAACCAGCAAGTTCATCAAGTGCTACATTAAAGTGGTTATTTTTTATCGCTTGTTTTATGTTTTTACAAGCAGTTATAGCACAATTTGATAGCGCAATTTCTTCACTTTCAATCAAAAACCTCTTACCGTAAGATGCACTATAAGTAGTGCCATCACTTTTCCTTGCTTTGCTCATCATGTTACTGACTCTTTTGTAAGTGCTTAGAATTTGTTCACCTTCTGGAGTACTAAGATAACGATCCAATATAACAGTTCGCTTTTCTGCTGTCAGCAGATCATTAATATCGATTTTATATAGTATTGAATCTACAACATCTTGCCTTATATCTCTATTTTTTAAAATAACCTTGAATCTTTCTAAGCAAAATCTAAATACTAGTTCTGAAATTTGTTTTCTATTCGGCTTATCAACTGACGCTGTATTTTTATTAAATAGAAGCCTTGAATATAAAGATACTGACTTGTCTATCATTAGCCTAATTGGAACATGCAAATTATTTTCAAGTATTGTTCTAATTATACCAATTGTCATTCTCCGCAAACCAAATTGATCATACGAACCAGAGATTTTCTCACCTGCTGCAATTAAACCAACTAAGCTATCCACTTTGTCTGCAATTGACACAGCAATTGCAGAAGGAGATTTAGGACACTCTTGCTCTGGCCCGATTGGCTTATAATGCTCAGTTATAGCTTCCACTACTTCTTTATCTTCTTGAAAATAAGAAGCATAATATCCACCCATTACTCCTTGTAATTCTGGAAACTCTCTGACTATCGATGTTGCCAAATCAGCTTTTGCCAAATATGCAGCACGTTCAACTTTTATCAGCGAAGCATGTGGAATAAATATAGCTATATACTTTGACAGAGCCGTAATACGCTTCACCTTTTCCCCCACGCTGCCAAGTGAAGCATGAAATAATATCGAACCTAATTTTTTGACATAATAATCTAGATTTTCCTTTTTATCTTGAGATATTAAAAATTGGGCATCAGCAAGACGTGCTTCTAATATTCTTTCGTGCCCTTTAACAACTTCACCATTGTTGATGTTGACAACAGTGACAAAGTGTGAAATTCTCTTTCCATTACTTAAAGCAAGGTATTTTTGTTGTGTATTAACTATACTAAGTATTACTTCCTTCGGTAATCCAAATGACTTTTCTTGATTCACTTCACCAAGCAGTACGATTGGCCACTCTATAAGCCCTGTCAATTCATTTAGTAAATAATCATTTTTCTCAAGTTGTAAATTCTGCTCTTTTGTGAATTTATTAATCTGATCTAGTATAAATTGCTTTCTTTTGTCCATTTGGAGAATTACACTGTTTTTTTCTAGCAATTCAAAATAGTCTTTAGGTGCTTTAACAGTTAACGCTGTACCACTTGAGAGAAATCGATGGCCATATGTTGTGTTAGATGCTGTGATCCCTGCAAAAGACACAGGTATTATTTCGTCATTTAAAATGCATAAAATGTTTTTGATTGGCCTAACCCACCTTTCTTTTCCTTCGCCCCATCTCATGCTCTTCAACCAAGAAAAGTTTTTGAGCATTTCCTCCAGTTGATTTTTGAGGAATTCTCTGATGTTAAATGAGCAGCTTTCTCTTTTAATGAAGTAAAAATCCTCATTATTTACTTTTCGAACGAGCAAATCTTCTTCATTTTTCTGATATTTTCTTAAAAAACCTTCGATAGCACTTTTTGGTGCGTTAATGTTTGGTCCCTTAACTTCGTTATTGGAATCCTTTAGCTCCAAAGCATTTATGTTGTCGACAAATAGGGTAATGCGACGTGCCGTTATAAAAACCTCCATTGATGTAAATTTTACATTATTTTTGTTAAAAACATTGGCAATACAGCTTTTAACTTGAGTTGCAACTACATTCTGCATTCTCGGTGGTATTTCTTCTGAAAGGCACTCAAATAATAACTGCAACGACATACGCTATTTACTCATGTACAATTCACAACATTTTTTTGTTAGCTCTCTAACTTTACCAATATAAGCTGTACGTTCATTCACACCAAGCACACCTCTTGCATCAAGCAGATTAAGTAGGTGACTAGTTTTAATACATTGATCATAGGCTGCCATTGGTAGCTCCTTTTCAATAAGGAACTTACACAATTTTTCCGTATCTTCGAATTGCTGCCGTACCACTTTAGTATCATAATAATCTAACGCTAGATAAGAAAATTCATATTCTCTTTGTTTAAAAATATCTCCGTAAGTTACACCGTTATCGTTCCAAATTATATCGTAAACATTATCTACACCTTGTATGCACATTGCTAAACGTTCCAACCCATATGCCACCTCACCAGGAATCATCTTGCAGTCAATCCCTCCAACTTGCTGTATATAAGTAAGCTGTGTTACTTCCATTCCATTGCATGTAACTTCCCATCCAAGTCCTGATGCACCAACGCTCGGATTTTCCCAATCATCTTCAACAAACTTAATATCATATTTTTCTGTAGATATGCCAAGAACTTTTAAGCTATCTAAATAGACGTCTTGTAAATTATTACCAGATGGCTTTATTATAACTTGATATTGGTGATGTTGATACAAACGATTAGGATTATCACTATAGCGTCCATCTGCTGGCCTAATTACTGGTTGTAGATATGCAATTTTTGCCGGTTTTGTATCAATTGCAGACATAATTGTTGCAGGATGTAATGTGCCAGCACCAACTTCAGATGTGTATGGGTGAAGTATAACACATCCTTCACTAGCCCAAAAATCTTGTAACTCTTTTATTATACTTTGTAAGTTCACACAAATTGTACACTTTTTATACTAAATATATAAATAAATAAGTACTATTCAATACCTATTTTTTTAACAGTATCATGTAAATAATCACCTAAAACTGCTGAACTTTCCCTCACATACTGAATTATGCTTTTATTTAGGACAATTGCATCATGCATAGTTAAATCGCAGAATATAAATGCTGTTAAATACAGTAAAATCACCGCATAAAATGTGTGAAAAATCCCCTCAAATGTAATTGACATTGCATTATTATAGCTGAGCTGTATTGAACTTATTGGCCATGGTTTTATCACTTCTACGACATTAAAAAATACGTAAGGTATCATAAGAAAAAAGAAAAAGTGCATAAAATCATTAAACCAAAATGGGCATTGAAACATCTGCTTACATATATTCCCATAGAGTTTACTTACAGCATAATAAATCGACATCATTGCCGGCATTGAAAGTGCTACAGTCAGTACTTGCCCTGACGCTATTTGTATTACTATTTCTTCACCACTGTTTGCTGAAGGGTCTTGAGCATGAAAAATAAATATTCCAATTAATTGCATTACTAACATAACTATTGCCAATTTTGTAAAAACAGCAGCTACAACTATTCCTGAATTTGGCATTTTATATAGTAAGTATTCGCCTCCATATGTAAGAATTAATATAACATCGACAATAAATAATATTAAAAAAGAAGACCAATAGTTCTGCCAACTTGGTAAATATCCTATTCCTAAAAGAGAGCTTACTGTTTTAGCAGGAAAAACCTTGCCTAGCATCTTTCCCAAAAATTTAAAAAAAATCCCCATGTTCTAAGTAACACTTGGTTTATATTATTTATAATACTGTATTGTAACGGACTTATCAACAACTTAAAACATGTATTGGAAAACTTTAAGTAATATGCAGCAACAGTAGAAGAACGTGCGCCAAAAATTTAATAATTTTATAGGGCTTATGCACTTAAATTTTTTGCAATATCAAGTGCAGCGTAAGTGAATATTGCACTTGCACCCGCACGTTTGAAACCAATCAAAGATTCATAAATCACCTTGTCATAATCTAGCCAGCCATTATTTGCAGCAGCTTTTATCATTGCGTACTCACCGCTTACTTGGTAAGCAAAAATCGGAAAATTAAACTTATCACTTGCTGTTTTGATAATATCTAAATATGGCATACCTGGTTTAATCATAATAAAATCTGCACCTTCATTTATATCCATTTCAATTTCGCACATTGCTTCGTGCGCATTTTTATAATCCATTTGATAACCACTTTTGTCTATAGAATGTGATAGCCCACATGAACCAACGACTTGCCTGAATGGAGCATAGAAGCTAGAGCAGTATTTCACTGCATAAGATAATATTAATACGTCTTGAAAGTTGTTATCATCTAATGATTTTCTGATTCTTCCTACTCTACCATCCATCATATCAGAAGGAGCAACTATATCACATCCTGCCTTCGCTAAAGCAAGTGCTTGCTTACACAGTACTGATATAGTTTCATCGTTTTCTATATCCATCTGATTATCTTTTAAAATGCCGTCATGGCCATGAATAGTGTATGGATCCAGTGCAACGTCTGCAATAATACCAATTTCAGGTACCTTTAATTTTACAGCACAAATTGCTCTGCAGATTAAGTTGTCAGAATTATATGCTTCTTCAGCGTTTTCAAATTTTAGTTTACTATCAACTACAGGAAAAATTGCAACAGCATTAATTCCTAAATCTTTAGCTTCCTTAACTATAGACACTAATCCATCTATTGAATAACATTTTACGCCTGGTAAGCCAGAAATTGGTTCAGTTGTTTCTTCTCTGTCATGAACAAACAGAGGAAGAACCAGATCATTTACTGATAAACTATTTTCACTTGTTAAATTGCGAACCCATTTGCTCGAGCGCCTGCGTCTTAATCTTGTATTTGGAAAATTAAACATTGGATCCAGGCAAGTTCCCAGTAAAGAGCAACACCCCTGAAATGAGTATCACCCAAAGCACCGATATTGGTAGAAATACTTTCCAACCAAGGCGCATTAGCTGATCATATCGATAACGAGGTATTGTTGCTCTAATCCAAATAAATATAAACAAAAGTATAACTATTTTCAAAATGAACCAAATTAAACCTGGAATTTTGTAAAGTAAACTGAACTCCAGCGGCGGATACCATCCTCCTAGAAAGAATATCGTCATCATAGCACTTGCTAGAATCATATTTGCATATTCTCCAAGAAAAAAGAGGGCAAAAGGCATGGATGAATATTCAACGTTATATCCAGAGACAAGCTCTGCTTCAGCTTCTGGTAAATCAAATGGGTGACGATTAGTTTCTGCAAGCAAAGAAATAAAAAATATTATTCCTATAGGCATTAGTAGCAAATCAACCCAAAATGGCATATTGTGTTTCGCTACCACCATCTCTCCAAGATTTAATGTTCCAGTGGTAATAACGACTGCAGCAACTATTAAGCCTATTGAAACTTCATATGAAATCATCTGAGCAGCCGACCGTATAGCGCCAAGGAATGCATAATTGGAGTTGCTTGACCAGCCTGCAATAATCACGCCGTATACTCCCAGCGACGATATAGCTAGCACGTAAAGCACTCCAACATTAATATTTGCTATAACCTTAGGAATAACTACTTGCTGGCCATTTTCTACAATTACTTCAGCACCAAACGGTATAACTGCCCAGGCAATTAATGCCAAGATAAAGGTAAGCATTGGAGCCATAATGAACAGTATGGTGCTCGCTCTAAATGGTATTATCGGCTCTTTAATCAGTAGCTTAATAGCATCTGCAAATGGCTGCAATAGCCCAAAAGGTCCAACTACACTCGGGCCGTGCCTTAATTGAATTGCAGCAAGGACCTTACGCTCAAAGTATGTCAAATATGCAACTGAAAGTAGTAGCGGTACTAAAATAAATAAAATATTAACTAGTGTGTTCATAAAAAGCTTTAGTACAATCTGCCATTATTTTTGAAGCGCGACTTATTGAATCCGTCATATAAAAATTACACTCCTTTAAAGTAAAAGGTGTATCACTTAAATTTATTTTACCATTGCTAATTGGCACCCATGTGTTTTTTATCACTTGATCAGCATTTCTAAACTGTGGACCGATAGTATCTAATTTTTTTCTCACGTCAAATAAACTATCATATGGTAAGGAGAGATCCAAATATTGCGAGAGATTTTTAATAATTAACCAGTCCTCCTTTGCTTCACCTGGAGGAAATACAGCTAAATTTGTTCTTTGCACTCGACCTTCAGTGTTTACATAAGTTGCATATTTTTCTGTATATGCAGCACCAGGCAAGATAACATCTGCCACATGTGCACCCTTATCACCGTGATGACCTTGATAAATTACAAATGTGTTTTCTAACTTTGATGTGTCAATTTCATCTGCACCAAGAAGATAAACAACTTCTATTTCACCACTTTCTGCATGTTCCAATATTTGATTAATATCCCTTTCGCCTTTTTTAGGAACAAACCCAATATCTAGCCCACCAACTCTTGCTGCAGCTTTATGCAGCACATTAAAGCCATTCCAGTCATCTCTGACCATGTTAAATTCTTCTGCAATTTTGCCAGCTAGAATTAGAATTGATTCAGAATCGTCTCTTACTAATGCATCTTGACCGATAATCAGCATAGGGCTCTGAGCAGCACTCAGCAGCTTACAGAACTTATGATTTCCATTTGCTATTTCACTCAAAATATCAGGATTATCGCCCAATTTCTCAACATGATACAAATATTCAATGTTAGGACCAACACTTGCAACAGGAAAGTTGCCCTGTAAATATCTCTTTCTCAATCTTACGTTAATGATCGGTGCTTCTATCCTTGGGTTTGTATTTATAAGCAGACACAAATCCGCATTCTCTATACCTTCAATAGTGGTATTGAACACATACGATCCACGATTATTTGGTATAAGTTTTGCACCATCCTGCCTGCAATCTATATTTCCCGAGCCGAGCTTCTGCATCATTTCTTTAAGTAGAAGCATAGACTCACAATCTGCTAAATCACCTGCAATTGCAGCTATTTTATTTGATTTTGTATTCTTTAATTTCTTTGCAGCAGCAGTTAATGCCTCATTCCAATCAACTGGGGCTAATTTACCATCTTTTTTTATATAAGGTCGATCAAGACGCTGAACTTTTAGTCCATCATAGGCAAAGCGGGTTTTATCTGATATCCATTCTTCATTTACCTCTTCGCTCAGCCTTGGTAATATCCTCATAACCTCCGGGCCACGATAATCAACTCTAATTGCGCTACCCACAGCATCTAGCACATCTATAGTCTCACAATGTGATAGCTCCCATGGACGCGCTGTAAAGGAGTAAGGCTTTGAAGTTAAAGCTCCTACCGGGCAGAGATCTATGATATTTCCGGATAATTCAGAACTAATATGCCTTTTTATGTAAGTGCTAATCTCTACATTTTCTCCCCTTCCGATTCCTCCAAGTTCATTTGTACCTGCAACATCAGACAAAAATCTAACACACCGAGTGCAATGAATGCATCGATTCATCGCGGTCTCAATCAGTGGTCCGAAGTGTTTTTTTGGCACAGCCCTCTTATGCTCATCAAGTCTGCTGGTTCCTTTCCCATAAGCCATCGTGATATCTTGCAAATCGCATTCACCACCCTGATCGCAAATTGGGCAATCAAGCGGGTGGTTAATTAGCAAAAACTCAAGCACACCTTCACGTGCTTTTTTAACCTTAGGGGTATCAGTGTGAATAACCATCCCTTCTGCAACTGGCATTGCACAAGAGGCTACTGGTTTTGGAGGTCCACCCTCCACTTCAACCAAACACATTCTGCAATTACCAGCAATTGCTAAACGCTCATGATAACAAAAACGTGGAATTTCAACGCCCACGACTTCACAAGCTTGAATTATAGTGAGCCCATGCTCTACTTCACATTCCTTAGAATTAATAGTAACTTTAACCACAACTATTATACAGCTTCCCACTTTATAGGATTGCCGCTTACCTCATCTTCAACCAGATTGCCGTTGTCATATTGAGCAGACATATAATTCATGCGCGAATCACGATCTATATATCTAACAGGTTTTACCGGTTTATCTTTATACATTTTTTGCTCAGCTTTCTTACGCTGAGTAGGGTTATTTTTACTAGCTGTCTTTGCTTTCCCACCTGCTGCCATATAAACTCCTAAAAACTTTTCATTCTATTTTAACACTTAAGTATATAGCGTCAATATTTAATAACTTTAAAATTTCAATAGATCTCTTATTATAATCATTTTACAATCATTGTTTAAATAAAAAGTTACCCCTTGATGCCATTCCAGCGCATGACGCACAGCTGTACGAACATTGCAATTTGCAGGCAATTTGCGTGGCAGATTCAAGTAGCTGACACTGGTTTCCATCCAAGACAGCAGTAGCCCTTTCGGTGTTATTTCAGTGCTTGACACTGAAATCCAGGATTTTGATTGGATACTGAGTTGGTAAGCATAAAAGTGTAGCTAACGCGAGCTCTACGTCATACCGCGATTTATTCGCGGTATCTCAAAGCATAGATCCCGCTGCGGGATGACGATTGTCGTTTAGCCATAAATATTTAAGAAATTTACCAAATGAAAAAAAAGGCAAAAGAAGTCCTGGGGTTATTATCCGCTTTAAAATATTGGCGTTTTTTATGTTTTAAACGCTTGACAAGCAAGATTAAGCTGCTTTTAATTGCAACTAACTTACGCTGCAAATGTTTAAGAAATTTACTAAGCAGAAAAAAAGACAAAGAATCCCCGAGTTAGCTAGTCTTTTACTATCTCTGTCGAGTATTGGCATTTTTTGATGTCTTGTAACGCTTTATAAGCGCGTTCAGCTTATTTAGATAAAAATCTAGATGTAGATGAAGTTTTGTAAAGACATATAGTATCTATATACTGCAAAAAATTGAACATAAGACGCCGATACATTAAGTAATCCTTACCTTTTAATCTGCAGATTGGCGAAAGCAAATACAATAGCTTCAGTTTCATGATAAGGGGGCTGGCGGAGTTTGTCAAGGAAGTTTTTTCGTTTCTAACGATTGTTAACATGCTGCAAAAAACTATGCAAGAGGTCTACCACTTTATTAGGTATTTGTGCAGTTATTGGTGTTATCAAGATACTCCCTAATCTTCTTTAAGTCCTCCCAGGCTAAACGTTTTTGTGCCGGTTGGCGAAGTAGGTAAGCTGGATGAAATATAGCGGCTGTGGTGATTGAATTGGACAAATATTGGTTAGTGTACGTATGAAATCTACCACGCAAATTCGATATAGTTTTTGTGCTGTCAAGAAGGCTATAACATGCGATTCCCCCGACCAAAATTAAAATTTGTGGTGAAACTAGTGCAACGTGTTTTTCGACAAATGGTCTGCACATATCAAGCTCTAGGTCGGTTGGCTTTCTATTGCCAGGTGGACGCCAAAATACAGTATTGCTTATGTATACCTTAGTGCGATCAAGATTGATTGCATTTAACATTTTATCGAGCAACATTCCACTTGCACCACAAAATGGTATGCCTTGAAGGTCTTCATTTGCTCCTGGAGCTTCACCAACGAGCATAACTTTTGCGTTTGGATTACCATCGGAAAAGACAGTATTAGTTGCAGTTTTTTTTATCTCACAACCTTCAAATGATTCAACTGCACTTCTTAGTTCATCCACACTATTACATTTGCTTGCAAGTTTCCTTGCTTCGATTATCCAGTCACTTGGAAACATGTCTTTTCCATCTTTAGTGTCACCCCAGCGCGTATCTGCATCTTTCTTCTTGGTCCCAGTTTGGATAACAGAGGGTTGTACACTCTCTTTGCTCTCCAATTTTTTTTCCTCTTCACCCTCTGTTAGTGTGCAATCAACGCCCACTTCATGGTAAAATTTTAATAATTCTAGGTCTTTATTGCTCATAATGCTTTTTAACCTTTTGTGCTTTTTTCATGGCCATATCATACTTTAATTGAGATAAATGTCTAATATATAATATGCCGTTTAAGTGATCTAATTCATGCTGAATACACCTTGCAAGCCAACCACTAGCTTTTAGTGTTTGTTCTTCATTATCTAAGTCTTTATATTTCACAGTTAGATACTTTGGACGCTTAATTTCATGACTTTGCTCTGGAATTGAAAGGCATCCTTCCTTGAGAATTACTTGTTCATCGGATAATTCTGTAATCTCAGGATTAATCATGTAAAATTTGCCAGTTGAGCCATATCCTGCTGGCTCATTTTCAATCGTTTCTAGCTGAATATCCATAACAAAAATTCTCTTTAACACTCCAACTTGCACTGCAGCAAGGCCAAGACCTTCTGCATCATACATAGTTTCGAACATGTCGTTTACTAATTCTTTAATTTTATCGTTTATATCTGTTACTTCACTGGCACGTGTGATTAGTCTTTCATCAGGGGCAATTACAATTGGTAATATGGACATAAAAATTATAATTCTATGTTTTGCTTTTCCTTTTGTCCAGAATTTAGTGTATATTAAAATGTTGCTATATCTATAATAGAAATATAAATTATTAAAGGAAGCTACAATTTAAATGAAATTGCGTAATAAGGTTAACTAATGTACTCTGCAGTAATAGCAAAACCAAAGAGAAATGTTTTTGCTGTTTTAGACATAGGTACAACAAAGATTATTTGTCTAATCGTTAAGATAAATGGCAACTTCAGCTATAAAGTAACAGGAACGGGTTATAAGATTGCAGAAGGTGTAAACGGTGGATCAATAACTAATGTAAAACACGCAAATTACTCCATCTCATCAACTATAGGTTTAGCTGAACAAGTATCAGAAGAAACCATAGATCAGATATATGTGAACATTGCTGGATGTGGCATCTCATCTTTTAATGTACATAATGAAATTATTGCAGCTAACCATGAGATTTCTGAGCGTGATATAAGACGTGTAGTTTTTCAAACATTTGAGAAATATATTGAAGACAATGTTATCATTCACAATATACCACTAAAATATCACTTAGATGACATGACTGACATAAAAGAAGTTGGTGGATTGTACGGAAAAAGACTATCTGCTGATGTTAATGTTGTCACTGCTTCGCGTCCAGCGCTTACCAATATTGAAAACTGTATTACCAATAATGGTGGATTGAATATGGCAGGTTGTATTGCTTCTGCATATTCTGCAGGTCTTGCCTGTCTGAGTGGAGATGAAAAAGAGTTCGGGACTGCTATTGTTGATATAGGCGGTGGGTGCACTGCAATTGGAATTTTCAAAAGAGGGAAACTTGTGTATGCAAGCAGCGTTCCAATTGGTGGTGTTCATATCACTCGAGATATTGCTTACGGGCTATGCACAAGCATAGAACGTGCAGAGTATATAAAAATACTGTATGGCAGCACTATCGTAACTTCAATAGATGAGAATGAGTACATTACAATGCAAAACAACGAAAATGATGAACCTACTCAAGTATTCAAATCTGAGCTTATTAACATCATAAGACCAAGAGTTGAAGAAATACTTGAAATGGTAAGAGAGCAATTTCAAGAGCAGAAAGATCCAATTAATAAAGTAGTGATCACAGGTGGAACTAGTCAACTCACAAGCATGAAGGAAATTGCAGGCTATATATTCAATAAGCAAGTTCGAATTGGGTGCCCTGAGTCTTGTAGCGGTCTTGATGGCGAATATGATAAAAATCCTGTATTTTCTGCTGCTATAGGCTCTATAAAGCTAATAGTTGACACTTTTTATAAAAATAATTCTGGTATTTTAGGTCAGGATGGTAAAATGAGTAAATTGTATAATTGGGTTAAATCAAAAGTTACAGTCTAGATTTCTGTTTTACCACCTTTCATACAAATGACTTGACACTAGGATCCATAGGACTTATTTTTATAATATGTAAAATTATTATGTTTATGTATTTGCGAGTAAGCGTACCAATTACAATAAGACATGGAAAATATGAACATAACTATACACTCACAAGAAGATTTTGAATTTATGCGCAAGGCTGGCAGGCTTGCTGCTGAAACTCTTGATTTCATTGCACCGTACGTAAAGGTAGGGGTGACAACTAATGAATTAAATGATCTATGCCATGACTTTATAATTAATGCAGGTGCAATTCCAGCACCACTAAATTATAGGGGGTATCCAAAATCAATCTGCACCTCAAAAAATGCCGTTGTGTGCCATGGTGTTCCTGATGATACACCGCTTAAAGATGGGGATATTTTGAATATTGACGTTACGGTGATTTTGAATGGCTGGCATGGTGATACAAGTCGCATGTTTTGGGTTGGCAAGCCATCAATAAAAGCAAAACGTTTATGTGACGCTACTTATAATGCGTTGATGGAAGCAATCAAACAAGTTAAGCCCGGCAATAAGTTAAATGAAATAGGGCTTGCTATAGAGAAATATATTAGAGATTTTGGATATTCTATCGTACGCAGCTACTGCGGACATGGTATAGGAAAAGTCTTTCATGCTCCACCAAATGTAGTGCATTTCTATGATCAAGATGAAGATCTTGTCTTAAAGGAAGGTATGTTTTTTACAATAGAGCCAATGATTAATGCTGGAAAACATGAGACTCTGCTCAGTAAACTCGATGACTGGACAGTAACAACACGCGATCTTTCACTTTCTGCTCAATTTGAGCATACACTTGGAGTAACAAAAGATGGTGCTGAAATATTCACATTATCACCTAAGAATTGGCATTTCCCACCTTATAATTAGATTTTTTTAAATTCTGCTATACTGCAACTATACTTGGTTTACTTTGGGTAATTTTGAAGAAAGCTCACCCTTAATTTGCGATATAGCAACTAGCCCAATTAATGCACAGAAAATCATGTAAAAACTAGCTGAAGTCTCTTGTCCTGTAACCTTGATAATTGTTGTGCATATAAATGGTGCAAGGCCGCCAAAAAATCCAGCAGCTATATTTCTTGATAAACCAAATCCACTGTACCGAACCTTTGTTGGAAATAATTCGCACATAAGTGCACTGACAGGACCAAGCGATGCAGCTATTGGAATTATAAAAAGAATGTGTGCCAGCAAGTAATTGCCACTACATAACATTGAAAAAACTGGATAACTCACTATTACAAAAGCTATGAATGCAAATTTCATAACTTTTTCTCTTCCTACCTTATCAGAAAGTATTGCAAACAATATTGTCAATCCTCCGAGCGCAATTTGACTCAGTATTTCCACTATATGATTAAAATGAGTATTTACTGTTAATATTTTATTCGTAAGCACATTGAAAAATACCAAATATATATAGAGAGACGCATTTTCAACCAAGTCAATACCTATTGATATTAGAACAGGCTTTTTGTAATTGTTTAATAACTCTTTTAGTGGCAATTTAGACGGATTTTTTTGTCTTTTATACTCTGGGCTTTCATCAAGTATATATCTCACATATATGCTAATTAATCCCATTGCTAAACTGAAAATGAAAGGTAATCTCCACCCCCAAGATTCAAAATCAGATACTTTTTTGCATATGAGTACCGCTATCAGGCTTAATACTGAACCAAAAATTGCGCTTAATACTTCAATGCTGCCAAAAAATCCTTTTTTGTTTTTAGGAGCATGTTCTATTAAAAATGGTGCATTTCCTGCTTCTCCTCCAAGGGATATACCCTGCAATAGCCTTAAACAAACTACCAGAATTGATGCTAGTATTCCAATGCTTTGATAACCTGGAACAAAAGCAATTAATACGGTTGATAAAGTCATTAATATAATCGAGAGCAATAAGGCAACTCTTCTGCCATGTTTATCACCAATGTGACCAAATATAGCAGCACCGACTGGTCTCATTAAGAAACCCACTGCAAACACTCCAAAAGCCTTCAATACGCTGGTTAGTTGATCATCCGATGGAAAAAACACACCACCTATTATGTTTATTAAGTGGCCAAAAAGCATGTGGTCATACCACAATAAAGTGTTACAAATCAAACTTGAAAATATTACTTTTGTTATTTGCTGCATAATTTCCCTATAGCCTGTTTGATCTTATATATAAAAAAAAATGTGAACGTTATGTGAATATTATATTAACAATATTAAACCTTGATTTTAATATTATTGCTCATATATTCCGATAAGATACCATATTTTGGCAAGAAAATCTATGTACATAAATAAAATTGATGTGAAGAGTAGAGTAGAGTAGGATATCTACACCAACTGTACTTAAATTTTTTGATATGACACACACTCCAGTTTTGTTAAAAGAGATGCTATCACTACTATCACCGCAGGATGGTGGCATATACGTGGACGCCACATTTGGAGCTGGAGGGTATAGCAAAGCAATATTGGAGTCAGCTGATTGCAAGGTATATGCAATTGATAGAGATGAAACGGTAACTAAGTTTTATGATGATTTAAGCGTTAGATATCCCGATAGAATAAAACTATTCATTGAGAAGTTTAGTAATATTAAAAGTATACTAAGCAGCGTTGAGCCATCTCCTGTCATCCCAGTACTTGATACTGGAAAAAATAACTGGTCACGCGCTGGAATGACATCAAACGGAGTGGATGGAGTGGTCTTTGACATCGGAGTTTCATCTATGCAGCTTGATAACGGAGATAGAGGGTTCTCATTTTTACATGATGGTCCACTCGATATGAGCATGGATAACTCTTCTTATATAAACGCTTCAACGTTTGTTAACGCTTTACGCGAAGAAGAAATCGCAAATACTATATATAACTACGGAGGCGAACGTCATTCTCGCAAAATTGCAAGAGCAATAAT
The DNA here is from genome assembly GCF_021378375.1 of Wolbachia endosymbiont of Drosophila innubila. Taxonomy (NCBI): domain Bacteria; kingdom Pseudomonadati; phylum Pseudomonadota; class Alphaproteobacteria; order Rickettsiales; family Anaplasmataceae; genus Wolbachia; species Wolbachia endosymbiont of Drosophila innubila. Next base: position 160,597 of record NZ_CP076228.1, read on the forward strand.
AAATGCACGGAAGAAGAAAACTATCAAAACTACATTTGAGCTTGCGGATATTGTACGTTCCGTGGTATTTCGTGGAAAAAGCAAAATTGATCCTGCAACCAGAACATTTCAGGCAATCAGAATATGGGTAAACGATGAGCTAGAAGAACTTGAAAAGGGTATTAAAGCTGCATCTGAGATTTTAAGTGAGAATGGCAAATTAATTGTCGTCACCTTTCATTCCTTAGAAGATCGTATAGTCAAAACTTTTTTTAAAGATTTATGTGCTACTGATTGCAAGACATTCTCTCTGCTAAATAAAAAAGTGATCGAAGCAAGTATAGAAGAAGTAAGTGCAAATCCGCGTTCACGCTCAGCAAAACTAAGAGCTATACAGAGGTTGTCGTGAGAACTTTCTGCATCATCTCAATAGTTATGTTTTTTCTTAGCATTGTAGGACTATTTAAGGTAAAATTACATGTTCAGTCGTTAAATAGAGAGCTAATAAAAATAAAAAGTGAAATTAATTTAGTACAAAGTGATATGAAAGTTTTACAAGCAGAATGGAGCTATTTGAATAATCCAAAAAGACTTGCAAGCCTTGTAAAGAAATACCTGAAAAATAACTCTTTAATACTGGCTAGCCAGGTTAAAAATCTTGACTCTCTAAATGGCCGCAGTGTGCTAGCACAACTTAAAATCCATGATCAACAGTGAGATTAAGTCTTATTTTTTACAGATGAGCACATCACAATAAAACTTACTTTGTATCCGTTCAGGATAGCGGCAAGGTAGTATAACCATAGAGTAAAAGTGAGTTTACAACAAATGGTGTCATCCCAGTGCTTGACACTGGGATCCAGCCTTTCCATAATCATCAAAAACATTGTATTTTAACGTAAAACAGCTATTTTTATGCTTACCAACTTAATAAAATTCCTGGATCCCAGTGTCTGGGCACTGGGATGACAAAGGAGAGCAGTGTCAGCTACTTGCATAACACCATTTGTTGTGCAACTTACTTTAGTATGAAATTGCTTGCGTAAGATTTTGGCAGCCTCTTAACATTTTTTGGCATTTCAATTATGTATTTAACGTTGCGTTTTTTTGCGTAGAATACTGCTTTTTCAAGAGAATCAAACTTTAATACAATCTGTTTTTTTGGATCTTTTGAGCCAACCCACCCCATCAAAGGTTCAATGTAGTAAGAGCCAGATTCAATTTTTAGGTGCCAGAAATTTGTATTACCTAAACCAGATTGTGTTGCAGTTCTTGTTGGTTTATAAATCCTAAAAACTACTTTATCGTCAATGCCCATAGTTCTTGTTAAATAAGCTTAAATATATATCTAAATAAATCCTTTCACAAACAATTAGTATGAAAGAATGAAGTTTGAAATAAATATTTTTATGTTATATTATTGTTAAATTATATTAAAAGGATTAGCTGAATAGGAGTAACCGATGACGCAACAGGAAATAGTAACAATTAATGCAGAGTTACGTGATATAACAAAAACAAAAGCGATGCATTCTCTAAGGAAGAAAGGAAACATCCCTGGAATCATATATGGAAAGGGCCATGATAATGTAAATTTGACATTGTCTGCAAAGGAATTCACAAAGCAATATAAGTCAGGCTCTCTTTCTGCACATTTGATAGAGCTGAATATTTCGGGCAAAAAGGAATATGCTCTTGTTCGCGATATCCAATTGCATGTAGTAAAGGATACTGTGCAACATGTTGATTTTCAGTTTGTTGATAAAGGCAGTGAAATTAAAATAGACATACCTCTATCATTTGTGAATGAAAGTAAAGCTCCAGGAATCAAATTAGGTGGAGTGCTTAATGTTTTGTGTCGTTCTATTGCTGTTAAATGCTCTCCTGATAAAATACCTCAGGTTATTGAAGTTGATTTATCCGGTAAAATGATTGGCCAATCTATACATATCAATGATGTAAAATTACCAGAAGGTGTTAAGTTTGTAGCTCATGAAGAAGAAAATTTTACCATTGTTACAATTTCTGCTGCCGATAGTGACGTTGAAGAACCTCAAGCAGAAACAGAGGAATAGTGCACCTGATAGTTGGGCTTGGTAACCCTGGTAGTCAATATGAGTTAACTCATCATAATATCGGCTTCATCGTAGTTGATACAATTTGCAAATATTGGAATTTCCATTCGTTCTCTAAAAAAGCCGATTATCTGATAACCTCTGGCATAATTAATGATAATAAAATTATGTTAATAAAGCCTTATTCATTTATGAATAATTCAGGCATCCCTGTTGCAAAAATACGAAACTTTTACAAATTATCGCTAGATAATATCGTTGTCATACACGATGACGCTGATTTGGAACTTGGAAGAATAAAAGTAAAGAAAGGTGGTAGTTCTGCTGGACATAATGGACTTAAATCCATAGATAGTTTTATTGGCAACGATTATTGGCGCTTGAGATTTGGAGTGGGTAGACCTGAAGATCAAAGAAGCTTAGCAGATTATGTGTTATCAAAATTTTCAAATTTTGATAATGTTACTCCCTTAGTGGAAAAAATAGCAAAAAATATACACTTAATGCTGCAAGGAGATAATACAGCTTTTATCAATTTGATTGTATAATATTACGAAACACAGGAAGTGTATGGTCCCAGAGTGTGATGGTGTGGATTTAGTATGAACAATTCAGGAGATTTTGTCCACTGTAAAGATATAAACTCAAAAGGTGTAAGACCCTTAAGAGTTTTGAGTCTTTTAGCATAATTGTAGGCCATAACAAAGTCATAAAGATGCTCTTTGAGTTGCTGGTGAGACTGATAGTAATACTTCTTAACAGTGGCATTCTTTAAAGTTTTGTTCATACGCTCAACTTGCCCATTTGTCCAAGGATGGCTAACTTTTGTTAGACGATGTTCAATGTCATTTTCTTCACAAGCTCTATCAAATATATGTTGAAAAGCGTATTTATGGCGTTTTTGGTTGGTAAATTGTACACTGTTATCTGTCAAAATAGTGTGGATTTTATATGGTAAAATTTTAATCAAATTACGTAGAAACTCAGCAGCTATAGGTTTTGTAGCACTTTTATGCAACTCAACATACGTAAATTTGGATGTTCTATCTATTGCAACAAACAAATATAACTTTCCTTCTTCTGTTCTGACTTCTGCAATATCAATATGGAAATAGCCTATAGGATATTGTTTGAATTTCTTTTTTGGTTTAACTTCGCCATCAACATCTGGTAGTCTGCTAATGCTGTGCCTCTGTAAGCAACGATGTAGACTAGAGCGAGTCAAGTGTGGGATTGAGGTTTGCAAAGCGTAGAGACAATCATCTAATGGCAATAGAGTATGCTTACGAAATGCAACAATTACAGCCTCCTCTTCTAAAGTTAAAACAGTTGATCTTGCATGCTTCGGACCCATATCAGCGTCTTTGGCAAAAGACCGTTTTCTCCATTTAATGATAGTTTTTGGATTAAGGTTATAGTACCTGGAGAGTTTTGCTATGCTCTCTTTACTATTTTGTATTGCTCTACGAATTGTCTCTGTTGTTTTGGCGCACCCATGTAATATTTGTCCCATAATTCCTCCTTTGATGGTATTGTTTTCTCATATTTTATCATACCATCACACTCTGGGACCATACATCCCCCCCTCCCCCCTAATTCCTATATCAAACCTTTCTTTACTAGATTATATAGTCAATATAAAAAGCCATATAAAATTGCTTCCACTGCTGCCATGAGGAAATTGCTTATTCTTGCTAACTCTTTAGTCAGAGATGACAGGGTTTTTACTGAGGAATATAACTCTCTGTCTGTTTCTATCTAAGAGCCAGTATAGCTGTGGATAAGCACGTTTATACAGATAAAAGTACTTATCCACAGCTACATCAATTTTTCTATTGACTTTTAACACAACTGCTGAACAGATACATTCGTCATCCCGCTACGTGTTAGCGGCCAAGATACCGCGGCGGTATGCCGTGGGAAACCTGACTTGCATTAGCTATAAAATAGTGATTTATATAAATCCCATAGCATGCCGAATGAAGCGTTTTTTGAGGAAATTTGAATTTTCAACTGCAATCAAGCCAAGATTTCTTAGTGCTTTAGCGCAGAATATTCTGTTGGAAAACATCCTATTTAATCCATCAGTTGCAAGCGCCATTGTAAAATTATCAAAGTATCTGTTACGTGAAATTTTCTTTAATAAATAACTACTGCCAACATCAATACCAGATGCTTTTGCGGCAACTACGTGCTTTATAATACTTTCTACATCTCTAATTCCAAGATTAAGCCCTTGACCTGCAACTGGATGAATTGAATGTGCTGCATCGCCGATAAGCAAAACTCTACCCTTATATAACTTTTTTGCGAAAACAAAACTTAAAGGATAAAGTTTTCTTTCACCCTCTAATTTTATCTCTCCTAAATAAGAACCAAATCTTTTTTTAAGCTCTATAATAAATTCTTCTTCAGACAGATCCATTAGCATTTTTGAAATTTCAGATTTTTCTGTCCAAACTATCGAAGAAGTATAGCCACCCTTCATCGGTAGAATTGCAAATGGACCGCCAGGGAAAAAACGCTCCACAGCTAAGTTTTGGTGATGCAGTTCATGCTTTACATTAAATACTATGCTACTTTGTTTATAGTCAAATTTCACTGTCGGTATAGAAAATAACTCTGGTAATTTAGAGTTTTTGCCTTCAGCACAGATAAGTAGCGATGATATTAATTCCTGGTTATTATCAAGAATCACTTCCACATATCCTGAATCACAAGCAATTGTTTTATAGGAATGTGGAGAGTATATATTCAGTTTATTTAGAAAATTATTGTTGATTGCATTCCATATAGTAGCATTGTTGATAACATAACCCATTGGCTCTTCGCTAACCATTTTATGATTGTAATGCACAGTAACCGCATCTAATATGCATATATCAAGTATTGGCTCAGCTTCACTTTCCACAAACTGCCAAATCCCTAACTTTTCCAATATTTTTTTCGAGCCTTGAGAAATAGCAAATGCTCGATTATCATCTACTACACGTGGTAGACTATTTTTTTCAATCACAGCTACAGACACAGAGTCACAACTGAGGCCAATGGCAGTAATAAGACCAAGTAACCCACCACCTGAAATGATTACATCATAATTCATTTTATTTACGCTAATTGTAAAATTATATTTTATCTGTTTTGAAAATAGTTTAAACAAACTTTATAGACAAAGACCTATAGCTAACCCAAGAAAGGTTTCCCTACGTCATACCGCGATTCATTCCATAGCTGTACGAACATTGCAATGTGGCACATAGTAAACGATGTCATGAAAGTAGCTGACACTGGAATTCAGAAAAAAGGATGATGTTATTCCAGTGCCTCTATGATGTCATCCCAGTGCTTGACACTGGGATCCAGCTTTTTCATAATCATCAAAATATTGTATTTTAACATAAAACAGCTACTTTTATGCTTACCAACTTAATAAAATTCCTGGATCCCAGTGTCTGGGCACTGCCCACTGGTGGCCCAAACTACAACGTTCGTACAGTTGTGCGCGGTATAGATTCCGCTAACTAGTAGCGGAATGACGGTTTTTCAAATTGTCGGTAAACCTAAGCCACTTTAGCTATATCATCTTGAGAACACCTAAAAGTAAACTTCTGTAATAAAATGTTAATTACTTCATGCTAAGATAGATCTTATTTTATTAAAGGTATTAGTTTATGACTACAGATTGCAAAGCAAAAATGTTAAATTGCATTAGTAAGTACAGAGAAGAACTTGGAGAAAACAAAGCAGCAATCAAACAAACTTTAACTAATGATAAAATCAATATAAGCGATCACTTTTACCAGGGTGATAAAATCTGCAACGAAGAAATATTTAATGTAGGAGGCGAGTGTCAAGATACAAAACATGGTAACTCAGAATATACGTATGATGACTGGAAGCAAAAAATTGAAAAATCTCATGCTAAAGATTTGCTAAAAATGCTACAAGATAAAGCAAAAGACAAAATATTAAAGAGTTTTGAAGATTATGAAAAGTATCATGAAAATGCTGTTGAAGCTATAAAAAGAGAATTAGACATAGATTCGAAATTAAAGGCAATATTCAGAGAAAAGCAACAACCAGAAACTGATGAAACTCGAGCATATTATGACATTATACGAGGTTTGTATGAAAATGGAGACATGGATTCTCAATTAAAGTGCAGAGATCTTGATTGTTTTGATAGAACAATAAAGGATAATCTATCCCAAAAACAATCGGAATTAACTAATATAAAGAATAACTTTTTAGATGATACACAAAACATCTTTAAATATATTCAAGTTGAAGATAATATTTGATAGACGAATATCTATTTTATAGTAAAGAGGACAGACGAATTCTTAAAGTCTCTTTGCGTAAAGCTGTGTTTTTTTTAGAATTTTACAGCTATGCAATGTTTTACTGTTTCCAAAGCAATATCTTTATAAATTTTTGCCAAATCCTCACTTAACATTAAAGGATTTCCGCAATCAGAAGCATGGCATATTTGTGGATCTAGAGGAACTCTGCCTAGAAGTTTGATGCCCAGCTCCTCAGACATTTTTTTTGCACCGTCTTTTCCAAATATGTATATTTTTGAGCCGCTTTGAATGAAATAACTCATATTTTCTACAATGCCAATAACCGGTACGCTGAGCTTTGTAAACATATCATAAATTTTGCGAGCATCGATTAAAGAGAGCTTCTGTGGAGTTGAAACTATTATCGCCCCAGTTAAGTTAAAATTTTCCATAAGACTTAAATGCACATCGCCAGTTCCAGGTGGTGTATCAACTATCAAATACTCTATATCGGACCATTTTGTTCCCATTAGCAGATTATAAAGTGCTTTTGTAATCATAGGTCCGCGCCATATTGCTGCACGATCTTTATCGATAAAATAGCCAATTGAAATAGTATGCAGTCCATACTTTTCTATAGGCATTGCTTTACTATCCTGTATTTCTGGCTTTAATTTTTCAGCGCCAAGCATTTTAGGAATTGAAGGACCATATATATCTGCATCAACCAGCGCAATTTTGTGTTTTAACTTTGCTAATGAGAGAGCAAGATTTAGCGCAACTGTGGACTTGCCCACACCGCCTTTACCAGAGGCCACAACGATTATATTTTTCACTCCTTCGATATGTAATTTAGCTTTTTGTTGCCCAGTTTGTTTTTGACAAGTAGCAACCACGGTCACTTTTGTCACCCCCGGTATAGCTTTAACAGCTTGCTCACAATTTCTTCTTAATTCTTCATTTGCTTGCGTGTTACCGGCAACTTCAAGCACAAAACCAACATCTTGACCTTTAATAATAATTGAGGATATTATGCCAAGAGCGATCACATCTTTACCGCTTTTTTGCTCTATGACTTTTTTTAAGTTCTCTCTTACAATTTTTTCGTTGATCATTAGCCTTTTAGGTGATTTCTTCCTGAAGTCGTTTAATCTCAGCTTGAGGAAGGCCGGTTGTCTGAGAGATAATATCAATAGAGATGTCAGCTTTAAGTAAATTTTTTGCAACTTCGATTTTTCCTTTCTCTATACCTTCCTCAAGTTTGTATTCAAGAATGGCTTCTTCTTTCCGCAGATCCATTATTCTTTCTTCATATGCTACTAAATCTTTTTCATTCCAGCTAAACCTGTCTAATTCATCGTAGGCTAACTTTATTATTGGTGCTTTTTCTGCTATTTTCCTTAAGTCTTCTTCCGCAGTTTCATCTGCATATTGTTGTCTAAGTGAAGAAGGTCGCCCCTCCTCACTCGACTTCAAAACCGTACGTGAGACTTTGCGCCTCATACGGCTTCTCTCCAATTTGGAGCTTTTCATGCACACCTCCTGTGTAATTCATCGTGACAATGTCCATGTAACAAAGATAAGTTTTTGATCATGTTGTTTCGTCTATTCCGGTCTTTGTGATGTATTTCTATTGTATCATCACTTTTAAACCATAGTCTACAATTATCACATTTACTTTATTGTAACTTCAATAGTTTTATTACTCTTAATGGCTTATCTGGTATTTTTCTCAGACGTTTACCCCAATAAACCCAATCACCATCATATGGAGATCTGGTTTTTTGCACTTTGATATGTCGTTTAATAACATGATCGCTGTGTATAATAAAATGTATCTTGTTACTTGTCATAAAACGCCAGTTATCGTTATTATACTTTTTAAAGTATTTTCTTTTTATCCAGCATTTCCCTTTGTTTGGGTGCCTAAAGACTGACCTTACCCAGAAAAAGTGGAGAGAAAGAAAGGAGTTTTTTTGGGTAAAATAAAATTTTGGAGGATTAGAAATGGTAAGAGAATATACAGCAGAATTCAAATTGGAAGCTGTTAAACTGGCAAATGAACAAAGAAAGGTAGGTCAACCAGTTGCAAAAGTAGCAAGAGATCTAGGAATAAGGGATAGTGTATTAGGAAAATGGATAAAGAAACACAACGAAAAAAAAAGTCGGCGGCAAATGCATTTCCAGATGTAGCACCTTATGACAAAGAGAGGTTTGATTTACAAAGCAAGAGTAACAAGGGAAAGAGACATTAAAAAAAAAGCCCTGGCCAGTCAAAAAGAGTAAAATATTTTTTTATATAGTAACTGCTATAAAGTACAGGAATTATGTAGGATTTTCTGCTAGTGGCTACTATAAGTGGACCACAAGAAAAATAAGCAGTAGAGAATCAGCAAATAAAGAGTTATTAGCAGATATTCAAAAAATATATCAAGCTTCTAAATGTAGATATGGAGCTCCTAAAATTCATGCTGAATTGAAGGCTTTGGGTAAAAGTTGCAATTTGAAAACGGTGCAAAGTATTATGCAGAAAAATGACATCAGGGCTATACTGAAAAGAAAGTTTAAAATTAAAAAACAACAAACAGATAATAGAGCTGTAGCTCCCAATATACTAGATCAAAACTTTATTGTTGATCAACCAAATAAAGTATGGGATTACTTATATAAAAACCAAAGAAGGATGGCTATATTTGGCAACAATAATCGATCTATATTCACGCATGGTAGTTAATGAGCAGTTCAATAAATAAACAATTGGTTATGGACTCTTTATTAATGGCCGTTAACAAGCGTAAACCTGCCAAAAATCTACTATTACATAGTGATCAAGGTTCACAATATACTTTGCAAGGTTATCAATATCTCTTAGCTGTAAAGAATATAGATGAGTAATAAAGGCTGTTGTTACGACAATTCTGTTGCAGAAAGCTTCTTTAGCTCATTGAAAAGAGAAATACTTATTGATACTTCACAACACTCTGCTCAACAAACTAGAACTGCAATATTTGAATACATAGAAATTTTTTATAACAAACAACGTCACTATTAACTATTGCATTCCAGAACAATTTGATGCATCATTCTTTTTGTAAAAAACATTCCACACTTTCTCTCCACTTTTTCTGGGTAAGGTCACTGACTCAATACCCAGTCAATATCCTTTCCACCAGTTCTTTTACTGCCGGTACGTAGCCATTCTCATAAAATGGATCTTGCTTAAATTTGTACACATTGTGCCCGGAAAACATGAGTTCGTTCTCAATATCACCGTCGTGTATAACGTTTTGCAGTGTTTTTTGTATGCAAAAACTACGCGGATCTGGCTTTCGTCCTGTTGAATGGTCACCATGATCTTTCCAATTGCTAAACAAACAATGGCTCAAACATCCCATACAATTGATTTGATCTTCTCTTATTTGTTTAAATTTATCTGGCGTCACAAAAATAACAGTTGAATCTGGGGTTTTCATTGCTTCTGTGTACCCTGCTTTAGTCCATGTATTTGCCAGTTCTTTGTCTTTTGCAGTAAGGTAGATCTTCCTACCTCTGCTACCCATTGCAAATTCACTATTGGATTCTTCGCTGGCATTTTCTGAAAAATTTACTTGATGTAATTTTCGTTCCTGTAACTCACGTATAAAATTATTCCTCACCGCAGATGAGTAAAACCCTGTTGGACTGAATTTATTTAAAAATACATCACCTTCTTCTAAAGTGAGTAGCTTCTTTTTCCACTCTGCAGAAATTGGGCTTTCTTTCGTCAAAAGTGGACGAGTGCCAAACTGAAAAGCTATTGGTCCAATTTGCAGATTGTCAAACCAATGTTCCCAATCTTTCAAATGCCACACTCCTCCTGCCATAACAATTGGTGTTTCTGAAAGACCGATCTCGTTCATGAAAGATCTAAGCTCTGCAACTCTTTCAAATGGAGCCTGTGGTAGCTCTGGGTCTTCACTGTTACTCAGTCCATTGTGCCCTCCAGCAAGCCATGGATCTTCATACACTACTCCACCAAGCAAATAGGAAGATATTCTTTGGTAAGCACGCTTCCATAATGCTTTAAAAGCACGCACCGATGAGATAATAGGGTAATAATAAACCTGATATTTAGCTGCAATTTCTCCAAGCCTATAAGGCATACCAGCACCGCAGGTAATACCATGAATCAAACCTTTCGCTCCTTCTAATATGCCATGAAGTACGCGTTCTGCTGCTCCCATCTCCCAAAGTACATTCATGTGTATTCTTCCATGACCTTTTGATATTTCATTTGCTATTCTTGCCTGACTAATTCCAGCTTCAATACTATACTCAATCAATTCACTATGCTTTTCATTTCTTGTTTTGCCTTTATAAATTAGTGGCACTAACTCGCCATTATCATCAATAAGCTTAGCATTTGCACCAGAAAATGTACCCACAGCATCTGCTGCAGCAAATGCTCCGCTTGATCTCCCATCACTAACTGCAATGCCTTTACCACCTTCGATGATTGGCCACACTTCCTTTCCTGAAATTACTATCTTTTTTATCTTATTTTTCAAAACTTCCTCGCAATCTTTCACTCTATTTTACTTAATTACTAAAAAAATGATAGCTGTTTATTTTTTCTTGTATCATTAAAGCTTCTGTAGCTACTCATGCTGTTGTAGTTTGAGAGCAGTTCCCATCGGAAGGGTGTCATTCCAGTGCTTGACACTGGAATCCAGTTTTTGATCAAAAATGTTGCTATAGTGCACAATCAATTTTCCTGGATCCAAGTAGTCTGGGCTACTTGGATGACACCATAGGGGGCTACTTGGATGACAGGGGAGGCTGCTGGGATCCTGACAACCGTCATCCCGCTGCTTGTTAGCGGGATCTAGAGATACCGCGGCGGTATGACGTAGAGCTACGTGTTTAGGTTTAATGAATCCACTATATCTTTTACTTGAGAAAAAACATACTCTTTGCTTACACTGGTATCGATAATAAAGTCACTCATCTTCCTTTTCTCCTCAATAGATAACTGAACATCGGAGATTAGATTAAGCTTTTCTTTATCTATGTTGCGTTCGTTAAGTCTTTGAGCTTGCACAACGCTATCTGCATGAACAAAAACAATAAGGTCGCAATATAAATAAAATTTTGTTTCTAATAGAAGTGGCACATCTAAAACTAAAAGTTTTCTATCGATCTTTTTTTCCTTGGCAATAAAAAATTCTAATTCACGCAGCACAGCAGAGTGAACCAAAGATTGAAATTGTTTCCAATTTTCATCGTAGGCTAAGAAATATTTAGACAGTACTGTTCTATCTATTTCACCATTTACTACCACTCCAGGAAAATTTTTCTCTGCATAACTTATTATGCTTTTATCCACTTTATAAAGTTGGTGTACAACAGAATCAGCATCAAATACAACAGCACCAAACTCTTGAAAGCAATTAGCTACAAAGCTCTTTCCTACCCCAATTCCGCCTGTTAGACTTATAATCATATAACAAAATACATTCGACTTCTTTTGAAACTATAGCTAAGGTTTCTCTATATATATTAACTAGATTTTCTAGATCTCAGTGTCAAGCACATAACTATACGAACATTGCAATTTGTAGGTGGTGTTATTCCAGTCTGGAATCTAGCTTTTATGTTGCATAGTGCACAATCAATTTTCCTGGATCCAAGTAGTCAGGGCTACTTGGATAACACCCTACTTAACCGTCATACCGCCGCGGTATCTCTTAGCCACTAACACGTAGCGGGATGACGATTGTCGATAAATCTAAGTTACTTTAGCAACAGTTATTCTCCACTAAATTACTCTGAATTTTGGTTATATTATTTGCGGATTTCACTGCTGAAATCTCAAATTTTGAGCTTGTGTTCAAAAATGATTCAACTGACCTGCCAAAAAAATCATATCTCCATCCCTTGAATAATTTATCTGTCTGTCCAGATATTGACCCGGTTAACTCATCTTTTGAAGAAACTAATTTCCTTGATATGTTACTTTCTTTACATTTACTATCTAAAATAATTGAGAGTATATCAAGTACAGATTTGTCATAATTACTCGATAAGGTGTTGTTTTGCTGCATCCAATTTCTCTCATTTTCATTAAAAATATTCACAAACTCTAGTAAATCCGCATCTTTTATATTTTTGTATTCCTCTTGAGATCATCTAAAATCTCATCAACATGCTCTACATTTTTTTCAATAAAATCAGCTATTACAGCATTATTGATTATTTTATTACGGTTCATATTATAGCGCTGTGCTAAGGTTTCTTGCCACTCACTAACTGCTTTAACAGTTAGTATCAATCTTGGATTTACTTCATAATTAAATTTAATCCTCTTCCATGCATCTTTTGGGCTATGTAAATACTTATTTATATCAACTATTGATTCCATCTCTTCTTGAAACCAACCCATCCTATTATTTTCTTCAAGTTTATTGCACAATATTTGGTATAGGTCATATAGGTGTACCACGTCGTTTACTGCATAATCTAACTGATCTTCGGACAACGGACGCCTTAACCAATCTGAATTTTTAGCTTTAATTTTATCCAGTGCTATTCTTTGATATTGCTCCACTACTTTTGAGTAACCAATAAAGTCATGATAATAATGACAAAACATAGCAGCAACTTGGGTATCAAAAATGGGAGTGGGAATACATTTAAACACAGTGAGTAAGGATTCTATATCCTGCCGGCAGCTATGAAACACTTTGGTTATCCCCTGATTTAGCATTATTTTCTTAATGAATGATAAATCAATTTCTGGCACTAATGCGTCTACAATAAAACTCTTCTCTCCGTAAGAAATTTGAATTAACGATAATTTTGGGTAGTAGATTAAATTATTTCTAATGAACTCCGTGTCAACTGCTATAAATTTCGGCTTTTTTGCTATTAACTCTTCACATGTATTCTCCAGTTCTGATGTTGTACTAATTAGCATATATTTTTTATTCAGTGGATTTATTTTATAATTTATATTAAATTTTTGCAATTAATGACTTCTTGCAGAACTTTCTATCACTCATTGGCATCACACAAATAGCCTTTTCCATCCCAATCCCAGTGCTTCCTTCTCCTGTCATCCCAGTGCCCTGACTACTTGGATCTAGCAAGCTTTGCTTGCAAATAAGTCTAATACGCGTCGCGTTTTATGCCAAAACACAATTGGAGTTACATGCAAAATAGATCCCAGACTGGGATGACAAAAAAAGGAGCACTGGGATGACAGCAGTCCTGCGTCATACCGCCGCGGTATCTCTAGATCCCGCTAACAAGTAGCGGGATGACGATTGTCGTTTAGCTATAAATATTAAGAAATTTACCAAACAAAAAAAAGGCAAAAGAAGCCCTGGGGTTATTATCCGCTTTAAAATATTGGCGTTTTTTATGTTTTAAACGCTTGACAAGCAAGATTAAGCTGCTTTTAATTGCAACTAACTTACGCTGCAAATGTTTAAGAAATTTACTAAGCAGAAAAAAAGACAAAGAATCCCCGAGTTAGCTAGTCTTTTACTATCTCTGTCGAGTATTGGCATTTTTTGATGTCTTGTAACGCTTTATAAGCGCGTTCAGCTTATTTAGATAAAAATCTAGATGTAGATGAAGTTTTGTAAAGACATATAGTATCTATATACTGCAAAAAATTGAACATAAGACGCCGATACATTAAGTAATCCTTACCTTTTAATCTGCAGATTGGCGAAAGCAAATACAATAGCTTCACTATCATGATAAGGGAGCTGGCGAAGGGTGTCAAGTAAGTTTTTCGTTTCTATAGCTACTACCACGATTGTATAGGTAATTCTTCACTTATAATAATGATTCAAGCCTTCAGCTCCTCAAACACTTCATTTGCTCTATTTAAAACAGAATCAGGAAAACCAGCAAGTTTTGCTACATGTATTCCATATGACTCATCTGCAATGCCTTCAATTACTTCATGTAGAAAAATAACCTCTCCGTTCCACTCTCTTATTTTTACACAAAAACATTTCACGTTCTTCAAGTATTTGCTTACTTTAGTTAATTCATGATAATGAGTTGCAAAAATGGCGCGGCACTTATTTACATTGTGAATATGTTCAATCACCGCCTGTGCAATAGATAATCCATCATACACCCCTGTGCCCCTACCAATTTCATCAAGTATCACCAAGGAACGGTCCGTTGCCTGATTTACTATCGTTGCTGTTTCGATCATCTCTACCATGAAGGTAGAATAACCAGCTGTTATATTATCCGTTGCGCCAACCCTGCTGAATATCTTGTCAATCACTCCAATATGTGCACTCTCTGCTGGCACAAATGACCCCATGTGAGCTAAAATTGCAATGAGAGCGTTTTGCCTCAAGAAAGTGCTTTTTCCAGCCATATTAGGACCAGTAATTAGATGTATACCAGCTAAATTGATGCTATTTGCAATGAATTTATCGTTAACTTCAACCACTGGATGTCTTCCGCTACAGATATTGAACTCTTTGCTGTCATCAATAATGGGTTTTACGTAATTATTTTGCACTGCAAGCTCTGCAAATGCGGTTCTAACATCAAGTTTTGCCAAAGCATTTGCAGCAAGAGCAATTTTTCAGATTCTTTAGCGACTTCACTACACAGTTCACTAAAAATTTTCATTTCTAAGCCGATTGCAGCATCACGTGCCGTAAGAATTTTATTTTCTAGTTCTTTCAATTCATTAGTAGTGTAGCGCATGCTATTTGCTAAGCTTTGCCTATGAATAAATATATCCGAAGTTATTTTGTGATTTGCCGACACTTCAACGTAATAACCAAGTATGTTGTTGTGTAATATTTTGAGTGCGGCAATGCCAGTAAGATCGCGATAAGATTCACGGAGCTTAGTTACCAACTTGTTACTGTTGTTCAATATATAAGATAACTCAGATAATTCTGAGTTGTATTTTGAGTGAATAAATCCTCCTTCTTTCACGGAACTGAGGTTATTATCGAGTATAGCACTATTTAACAGTTCAAATAGGTCTTTATGATTGCCAAGGCTTTTATGTATTGTGCTTAGTTCACTCTCGTCTGATTTTACTGTTATTCCAGCGCGTGACGCTAGCTGGATCTCAGTTTGGATGACATATTGTTGTGGGAGAGATCCATTTTCACCTGATTCAATTTTACATAAGAACTCAGACAATTCTAAAGTCTTTCCTAGGCCTATTTTCAATAGGTTCATATCCTTTGGTGAACTACGCCCTAGTATTAAGCGCGATAAAGACCTTTCAATATCCGGAATGTTAGATAATATCTCTCGTATTTTTCTGCGTGAATCATGATTATTTACAAAAAATTGAGCGGTGCTGAGCCTCAAATTGATTGCCTTGGAGCAAGCAAGGGGTGAAGCGAGCATTTGTTTGAGCAGGCGTCCACCAGAAGCTGTAACTGTATGATCAATAACTGAAATTAGTGAACCTTTCTTTTCACCAAATTGAGTTGAAAACAACTCAAGATTTCTCCTTGCTGAAGCATCAATAAGCATGAAATTTTGTTGCTTATAGGTTTTTGGGAATTCAAGCCTTGGAATAGAGCCCCTTTGTGTTACTCTGACATATTCAAGCAGTGCACCACACGCCATGATTTCTACTTTGCTGAAATTTCCTATACTCCCAAGTTCCCTGATTTTATAAAACTCGCATAATGTTCTGTGAGATTTACTATACTCAAAAAAGCTCTGTGCGTGTTGCGTAATTGATATTTTATAATTTTTTAAAATCGATCTAATTTTTTCATCCTCAGTGAATTTTTCAGAAATTAATAATTCTCTTGGTGATATACGCAATAAATCACTATCTAGAGCTTTCAAACTCGTTAAAGTGTGAAAAAATTTTCCCGTCGATAATTCAAGCCAACTAATAGCATATTCGTCATTTTGTTCAACTATGGATGCGAGATAATTATTGCTTTTATCCTCCAGTAGTGAATCTTCTATAATTGTACCTGGAGTTACAACTCGCACTACATCACGTTTTACTATGGATTTATAGCCCCTCTTTTTTGCTTCATCAGCAGTTTCTAATTGATCACAGATTGCTACTTTGAATCCTAAATCTATTAGCTTGTGCAGGTAAGATTCACTACTGTGTGCTGGCACTTCACACATTGGTATTTCTTGCCCACACGAATTACCTCTCTTAGTGAGCACTATATTCAGCAATTTCGCAGCTTTAATAGCATCATCGAAAAACAATTCATAAAAATCTCCTAGCCTATAAAATAGCAGATGATCTTTGTATTGAGCTTTCAGGTTCAAATACTGCTCCATCACAGGGGTGTTTTTTCTTTTACGAAGCTCATAATATTTTTTAATATATTGTATTGATAAACGTTATTATAGATTATATTGCACATGTGAATAACATAAATTTTAAATAGGTGTATAGAGGGGAAAATTTAAAACAATTAAATTTCTTGGATCCAAGTAGTCAGGACACTTGGATGACATAAAGAGTAGGAGTATTTGATGACAAAAAAACAAAAACACAGTTGTCATTCCAGCGCGTGACGCTGGAATCCAGAATATCCTAATTACAAGGTTTATTATTTAGTTTGAAAAATACTATAGCTTTTTCTATGTAAGTTGTGGCCCCTTTTTACCATTTGCGACAGTTGTATCATCAACAGATATTTCAGAGCTAACAGTGCTAATAGTTTTTTCTATCGCTTTAGCCTGTTCATAGTCTTGACTCAAAAAATACATGGCCAGTCCAATAGCTATACTAGCAACAAGAGAAGATGCTATCATTACACCTAGTATCATACCACCAGAAAGACTTACTGCAACACACACACCAGCTCCAAGTACAACACCAAGAAAACCACCAATTATTACGCCAGGCACCAAACTGCCTACCATAGCGCTTTCTTTTTTCGTATTAGCTTGTTTTTTCATACTTTTAATAAGCACTTCTTTTGTTTTTCCTTGAGCTAAATCTGAAGGAACTTTATTATCCGCGTTTTGTATCAAAGGATTTGCACTATATGTAACAAGCAGGGTGGTTATTTCTTCAGTTTTATTACCTATAACTGCATGATGTAGTAATGTATTTCCCTCTTCATCTTTAAAGTTTATATGAGTACGAAATTCTTCATCTAGATTTCTTATTGGGTTGTTTTTTGCATATATCCTAGATTGTATTGCTCCATCTAAGTATTGTATTACTTGTTCTAGTGATTGCTCGCCAGGATTTTGTATAAAATGAAGCAGAATTTCGTGTACTATCGCTTCCTTTGTAGTTTGTGGGCATTGTAAAGCGTAATTAAATGTCTGTGTAGTAATAACTTCTTCTTTTCTTTTTTTAAGAACAACCCTTAAATCTTCAATCGCCTTTTCACCATCTTTTATTCCAAGAATTATTGAATCCAAATTATTTATCATGCTATCCTCCTTGATTTGATTGCATTACTCATTAATAAATAATATAATAAATCCTGCTAAAAGTCAAGCAATTAATTAATAAGTTAATATAATCCTCCAAAAGGAGCTCCTTACTTTTTGTTCAGCATGTCCATTGGATCAGACTCTTTAAGCTTGCTGTTTGCTGAATTTATTCATCACAATAGCTACAATGTGCTATCGAAGTTCTCTGTAATCTTAGTTGGTTCTTCTAGAATATTCAAAATATCAGTTGCACAATAAACCCGATCTCTCTTTCCTTGAGAAGTTTGTGAAACGATGCCTAAATCTTCAAGCTTTACGATTGCTCTTTGGGCTGTTGTAAATACGACACCTAAGTTTTCAACCACTTTCCTTATAGTAAAGTAAGGGTTTAAAGACTATTCACTAAATCATTGTCCCATTCAAATTTTGGTGGCAAGGGGCTTGGTATAAATGCCTGATAACCAGCGAATACTTTGCCTGATGGTGATCCTTTAATATACATTCATTCAGCCTAGCACACTATTTTTATAGTATATATTATTTTCAAATAAAGTCAAAAATGAAAATAAGGCTTTATCTTATTTGCGTGCATGAAAATAAGAAACTCTCTTATTATTGATTTTGCTCAAAAACGAAAATAGAAGAAGCTGCTGAACTTTATATATCCTGTTTTTCTGGAGAACTGCTATAAAACTTCTGAGTGAAGTCACTTAATTTTTACACATCTATTGTAGAGTAAGAAGAACCGAATTTGAAACAAAAATGCTAACTGATGCTTGGACTTTACTGACACTTACACTACTTGAAACTATACTTAGTGTAGACAATTTAATCTTTATTTCTCTAGCAATAGATAAGGTACCAAATGCGCTGAGAGAAAGAGTGCGCCTTATGGGCCTTGGATTAGCACTATTAATGCGTTTTGTAATACTATTTTTACATCATCTATATTATCAATGCAAAAACCTATATTTCACACTGCATCAGCAAGGGATTTACTTATGATCGCAGGGGGATTATTCCTTATTGTTAAGAGCTCTATGGAGTTACGGGATGACATCTTTGTATGTAAGAAAAATAAAAAGAAAGCAAACGTTAAATCAAAATTTTTTTTAGTTGTGCTACAAATTATATTAATAGATTTAGTTTTTTCGGTTGATTCGATATTAACTGCTATAGCGCTAACTTATAACATGGTAATAATTGCTACAGAATTTACATTTTCCATGCTAGCAATGCTGTTTTTATCAAGTTATACCGCCCAGTTAATCAAATCTAACCCAGGGTTAAAAATAATCGCCATTTTATTTGTTTTACTTGTCGGTGTGTACCTCATACTTCATGGATTTCATATAGAATTACCAAAAGGATATTTGTATTCTTCATTTATGTTTGCACTGCTTGTGGAAATTATAAGCAAAATAAAGAAAATTAACCGTCATACCGCGATTCATTCGCGGTATCTCTAGATCCAGCTAACAAGCAGCGGGATCTTTTTGATTTACTCCCACTCAATAGTTGCGGGTGGTTTAGAAGTGATATCATAAACAACTCTATTTACTCCGGGAACATTATTAACAATTATACTGCCGACATTGCGTAAAAAATCCCAAAATACTAGCAAGTGTTGATCCTTATCTTCAAATGGAAATGCATCGGCTGTCATACCATCAGATGATGTTACAGCCCTTAAAGCACAAACATATCCATACGTACGACCATCTCCCATAACGCCTACAGTTTTTATTGGTAATAATACAGCAAAAGCTTGCCATATCTTATCATATAGATCGTAATTTTTCATCGTATTAATATATATTTCATCTACTTCTTGCAATATTTGCACCTTTTCTTTATCGACTTCACTTATAATCCTCACTGCAAGTCCGGGTCCAGGAAATGGATGTTGAAATATTATCTCGTCTGAAAGCCCAATTTCTTTTCCAAGTAGCCTTACCTCATCTTTAAAGAGGTAACGTAAAGGCTCCACTAACTTCAGATTCATCTTTTCTGGCAACCCACCAACATTATGGTGAGACTTAATTGTACTAGTGTTGTCTGAGGCATGCCCTGACTCAACTACATCAGAGTAGATGGTACCTTGCATCAAAAAATCCACATCACCTATTTTTTTTGCTTCTTCTTCAAACACTTCAATAAAAGTGTTACCGATAATTTTTCGCTTTTCTTCTGGATCAGTTATTCCCTTCAACCTACTCAAAAATAAATTTGATTTATCAACGTAATTTATCGGAATCTCTTTCAACATAGCGATGGTTTGGTTCTTGCGTAACAACCCAGTATCGATAAAAATACAGTTCAATTGTTTTCCTATAGCTTTATGTGTGAGAGCCGCTGCAACGCTTGAATCAACCCCACCACTTACTGCAGCGATTACTTTTTTCTCTCCTACTACATTTTTGATTTTTTCCTTTTGCTCCTCAATAAACGACTTCATTGTCCAGTCTCTTTTGCAATTTGCAATATCCAAGAAGTTAGAGAGCAATTTACTGCCATTTGTTGTGGGCTTAACCTCAGGATGGAACTGAGTACAGTAAATCTTCCGCTGTTCGTTGACAATCATTGCAATTGTTTGATTTATCACACCTGATGCGATAACAGTAAACCCCTGTGGTATAGTATCAACACTGTCCGCATGGTTCATTAATACATCCACTTCAGAATTAACATCCCAGGTATCCTTTACAATGGGGGATTCTTTTAGTATCTTGATTTTAGTTCTACCAAACTCCTGTTTGAAACTCTCTTTTACTTTTGCTCCAAAATAATGACAAATGAGTTGCTGTCCATAGCATATTCCAAGTATAGGAACGCTTGTTGCCTCATTAAGTTTTATAATTTCATGTACTACTCTACTTATTTCAGAACAATCATCATTTACAGATTGTGGTCCTCCAGAGAGAATAAACCCATTGAATTTTGATATTGTTTCAAAACTGATGTTGCTTGGAAATATCTCACAATAAACACCCATTCCTCTTACTTGTCTTGCGATAAGCTGTGTAAACTGTGAACCAAAATCAATAATGGCAATTGCTGACAATTTGCTCCTCCATATTATTTAAAATGATATCTGATAATAAAGAAAATAATGGAGTAAGTAAACCAAGACCTGTTTAAAAGCTTTAACGCGTGGTACAAGTTAGCTATATAGCTAATTTTCCTACACCATACCGCTGCGGCGCTAACTAGTAGCGGAATGACAGCAATCTACGTCATACCGCCGCAGTATCTCAGCCGCTAACAAGTAGCGGGATTATCTTCATGCTGCCACGAACCGTCATACCACCGCGAACCGTCATACCGCGATTCATTCGCGGTATCTCAGCCGCTAACAAGAGATCCCGCTAACAAGCAGCGGGATGACGAGGTATAAACTTTATCGTCATGCCACCGCGAACCGTCATACCGCGATTCATTCGCGGTATCTCGGCCGCTAACAAGTAGCGGGATGACGATTGTCGTTTAGCCATAAATATTTAAGAAATTTACCAAATGAAAAAAAAGGCAAAAGAAGCCCCGTAATTGGCTAATTACTTACATTATACTTTCAAGTATGGCGTTTTTTTATTCTAAACGCTTAATAACCGCGACTCAGCTGCTTTTAAATGCAACTAACCTTAGCTATAAATGTTTAAGAAATTTACTAAACAGAAAAAAAGGCAAAAGAAACCCTAGGGTAGCTAGTTATTCACTATCCATTTTTTAAGTTGGCGTTTTTTTATGTTTTAAACGCTTTATAAGCGCGTTTCAGCTTATGTAGGTAGAAGTTTTATAAAGACATAAGGTGCACATAGTGCAAAAAATTAAACATGAGACGCCAGATACGTGAGTTTTTTTGTCATTTAATCTGTACAGAGAAGATAAATAAATAGCTTCAATTTTATGATAAGAGGGCTGGCGGAGTTTGTCAAGGAAGTTTTTTCGTTTCTATTCCCAATAAAAGTGCGTTATATGGTTATGCAAGAAGTCTATTTACCCATTTGCTTAACTTTCTCTCTACTTTTTCTGAGTAAGGCCGCTATTGGCATGACAGACATTCATCGTAGTCAATATCTGTTTTTTGTTGCAATATTTCACTTTTTTTGAATATGTCATGCGAGACCTTATCGGCTCTCTGCATTGATTGTGATCTGCAGTAATATAAGCTCTTCAATCCTTTTTTCCAAGCAAGCATGTGTATTTTGTGCAAGTAACGTTTATGTACGTTGGCAGGTAAGAACAGATTTACTGATTGAGATTGACAAATATACGAAGTTCTATCACTTGCATGTTCTATAATCCATCTTTGGTCAAGCTCGTACGCTGTTTTAAATGTCAATTTTTCATGCTCACTAAGAAAATCTAAATGCTGAACGGAACCCTCGTTTGTTGAAATTGAAGACCATATTTTATCATTGTCTTGATTTTTTTCTGCTAATAGTTTTTGCAAGAATTTATTTCGCACTACAAATGAGCCTGTAAGTGTCTTTTGTATGAATACGTTTGCTGCGTATGGTTCTATTCCAGGGGAGGTATTACCTGCAATAATGGAGATCGAGGCAGTAGGAGCAATAGCGAGTTTGTGTGTAAACCTTTCCATTAGATCAACTTCTTTGGCATCAGAACATGCTCCCTTTTCTTCTGCTAATTTTTTAGAAACTATATCTGCTTGCTCGCGTAAATACTTAAATATTTTTTTATTCCATTGTTGTGCTGTTACTGATTCAAAAGGAACCATTTTGCTTTGTAAAAATGAGTGAAAGCCCATCACACCAAGACCAATACTGCGTTCTCTGGCTGCAGAATATTTTGCTCGCTGCATTTCATTCGGTGCTTTATTTATGAAATCTTCCAATACATTATCAAGAAAGCGCATTATATCTTCTATGAAGAGTTTATTGTCTTTCCATTCTTCGTAGTACTCAAGGTTTACGGATGATAGACAACACACAGCAGTGCGTGACTTATTCAGGTGATCATAACCTGTGGTTAAAGTTATTTCACTGCATAGAT
This sequence comes from Wolbachia endosymbiont of Drosophila innubila, assembly GCF_021378375.1. Taxonomy (NCBI): domain Bacteria; kingdom Pseudomonadati; phylum Pseudomonadota; class Alphaproteobacteria; order Rickettsiales; family Anaplasmataceae; genus Wolbachia; species Wolbachia endosymbiont of Drosophila innubila. Next base: position 183,365 of record NZ_CP076228.1, read on the forward strand.
TTGACATCTTGATGTCTAAGTTGAGCTTTTTGTAAGATTCTGGCTTATTGTTATTTGTTGCATCAAGGAAAATAATGTAAGGTTCTCCAGTTTCAACTCTTGCTGTTAATATTTTGATCCATATATCCCGCGCTTTTACAGTTGAAATAACCTTATTGTTGTGAGGGCTTATTAAATTCCATTCTTGATCATTCTCAACAGCCTGCATAAATTTATCTGTTATTATTACAGCATGATGTATATTTAACGCTTTGCGATTTGGGTCACCGCCTGTTGGCTTGCGTAAATCTAGAAACTCTTCTATCTCCGGATGAGATACAGGAAGGTAGACTGCTGAACTTCCTCGCCTTAGGGATCCCTGACTAATTGCAAGTGTTAGAGCATTTTGCACTACAATAAATGGAACAATTCCTGATGTTTTGCCGCTACCCTTTACGCTTTCGCCTATTGAGCGTAAATTTCCCCAATAACTACCTATGCCTCCTCCACGTGCAGCAAGCCAAACATTTTCGTTCCATAGATCAACTATTCCCTGCAAGCTGTCTTCGGTTTCATTAAGAAAGCAAGAGATAGGTAACCCTCTCTTAGTGCCACCATTGCTGAGTATTGGTGTTGAAGGCATGAACCACAAGTTGCTCATGTAGTCATAAAGACGCTGCGCATGTTCTTTATTATCAGAATAGTAATTAGCAATACGTGCAAAGAGGTCTTGATAACTTTCATTTTCTATTAAATACCTGTCTGATAGAACTGCTTTTCCAAAGTCGGTTAATTTGCTGTCCTTTGCGTAATTAATGGTAATGTTATTCATAAAGTTCCTTTTATTCTTTTATTATATATAGGTACTTAAAAGTCATAGGTACTTAAAAGTCATTTTGAGCGATTTTTAAGTTAGGTTTTTCGGATTTTTTTGTTGATGCTGTAATGCAAACAAGATACCGTCAACCTGACTGCCATATATTTTACAGTAACTCATATAACTTATTTGCATATTTATTTCTTTTGCAACATGTTGAACATAACTTTCTGAGTGACGAAAATAGTCTCCTTTGTTTACAAAGTCAATACCTTCACCTTCCTTTCTTCTTATTAAACATACAATAATTCCTTTTTTGCTCGTAGATCTTTTTGCTAATTCCAACTCTTCTTGAAAGTCATGTAGATAATGTAGCACTTCAGCAAAGATAATTACATCATACTGCTGGTTTTTCTCTTGTTTAAGAAACTCTTTCATTTCCATATGTATTAATTCATTGTAAACAGGCTTACCTTTTATAAAGCATCCTCTTGCGATATTTAGCATTCTACTTGAAATGTCAATTCCTGTTATATGGTTTCCAATACTATTTATTTTCAAGAAATGACCACATATTCCAGTTCCACAACCAAGGTCGAGTATATTGAGCTCAGAAGTGGAGTTGTTGAAGATTTTTGTAATTATCATGTGTACAAGTTCATGCCCTCTATATTGTTTGGCAATCAACCAATGCTCAACAAAATATTCACCTGTGTAATCAAAATATTGTCTTATGAGGTTTTTTGGCAATTCTGTAATAGGCGCTGAGTTTGTCATTTTTTTTATATAGTAAGACGCCTCCTCGTGGTCATTATCTAATTTTAGTGCCCTTGTTAAATAATTATAAGCTTTGTTAGTATTCCCTACCGCAAAATGACACCTTCCGATGTTATACCAGACTATAGGTAAATGGGGGTAAAATATGCTAATTAACCAAAATCGTAACTTTGCATCTGATATGCTATCCTTATAAAAGTGATGTAAACCGATTTCAATGTTGGTGTTTAACAGGTTCTTAGATTTTTTAAGAAGCACTGTCATTTCTTTATGAAGAGTATTATATTTATTCACAATGAAGTGTTTTACTTTCTTAATATTTAATACGCCAATGAGCTTAGACATACAATTTAAAGCAACGTTTTTATAAAAGAGAGATTACTTTTCATACGTTAGAAATACTCCGAATGTTTATTATCATTTTTAGGCAATTGATTTTAACACATTTTATCTTACAAAATATCTTTTTTATTAATTTTTACTGTATATATAAGTTTACCACATATTTCTCAGATTATACTGTTTAGGATTGCTAGTATATTGTTGTTGATAATATAAGTAAATGTTTTGTGCAAAAAGGCGTTGACATATTATTTATTAGGTTATAACATATAAAAGATTAATTTAGTTTTTAGATGTTTGACAAGTTTTATGGTAGAGATTAATTTAATCTCAATTCAATTTTAATAATATTTAACTCTGCATATTCTGCATATAGTCGGATAAATAAATTATTAAGAGCACTTGATGGATGCCTTGGCGTTAAGAGGCGATGAAGGACGTGGCAGGCTGCGATAAGCTGTGGGGAATTGTCAACAAATTTTGATCCGCAGATTTCCGAATGGGGAAACCCAACTAGTTTAGCTAGTTATTACGTACTAAGTATGTAAAGCAAACTTGGTGAACTGAAATATCTAAGTAGCCAAAGGAAAAGAAATCAACCGAGATTCTGTTAGTAGTGACGAGCGAAAGCGGAAAAGGCTAGTGATTTAAGAATAAGAATTAGAATACTCTGGAAATAGTAACCATAGAAGGTGATAGTCCTGTATAAGTAGAAAGTTTTTAAATCCTTGAGTAGAGCGGGGCACGTGAAATCCTGTTTGAATATGGGGGGACCATCCTCCAAGCCTAAATACTCCTTAACGACCGATAGTGAACAAGTACCGTGAGGGAAAGGTGAAAAGAACCCCGGGAGGGGAGTGAAATAGAATCTGAAATCAAGTGCTTACAAACAGTTGGAGCTCTATATCAATTTATTGATATTTAGAGTGACAGCGTACCTTTTGCATAATGGGTCAGCGAGTTAATCTATGAAGCAAGCTTAAGCCGTTAGGTGTAGGCGTAGCGAAAGCAAGTCTGAATAGGGCGTTTTAGTTTTATGGATTAGACCCGAAACCAAGTGATCTAGTCATGACCAGATTGAAGGTGTGGTAAAACACACTGGAGGATCGAACCAGTTAATGTTGCAACATTATTGGATGAGTTGTGATTAGGGGTGAAAGGCCAATCAAACTTGGAAATAGCTGGTTCTCCGCGAAATCTATTTAGGTAGAGCGTTGTATGTATGTTGTTGGGGGTAGAGCACTGGATAGACTAGGGGGATTCACCGTCTTACCAAATCTAACTAAACTCCGAATACCAACAATTAATTATACAGCAGGCACACTACGGGTGCTAAGTCCGTGGTGAAGAGGGAAACAACCCAGATCACTATCTAAGGTCCCAAAATTACAGCTAAGTGGGGAAGGAAGTAGAAAAACCATTACAGCTAGGAGGTTGGCTTGGAAGCAGCCATCCTTTAAAGAAAGCGTAACAGCTCACTTGTCTAAATAAGTTTTTCTGCGCCGAAAATGTACCGGGGCTAAAGCTGTATACCGAAGATGTGAGTGCTTATTGATTTCGATCAATAGGCGCGGTAGCGGAGCGTTCCGTAAGTCTGTGAAGGTGGTTTGTGAAAACTGCTGGAGATATCGGAAGTGAGAATGCTGACATAAGTAGCGTAAAAGAGTGTGAAAAACACTCTCACCAAAAATCTAAGGGTTCCTACGTTAAGTTAATCTGCGTAGGGTTAGTCGGTTCCTAAGGCGAGTCCGTAAAGGAGTAGTCGATGGCAATTAGGTTAATATTCCTAAACCTCTTAAGTGTGACGGGTTTCGTATTTGTATAGATCTTATTGGATTGATCTATGCTTAAAAGAAGCTCCAGGAAATAGCACTTATATTTATGAGGCCGTACCGCAAACCGACACTGGTGGATGAGTAGAGTATACTAAGGTGTTGAAAGAATGATGTTGAAGGAACTCGGCAAATTATACCTGTAACTTCGGAAGAAGGGTAACCTGCTTTTAGGCAACTATGAGTAGGTGGCACAAAATAGGGAGTAGCGACTGTTTACTAAAAACACAGGACTCTGCAAACACGTAAGTGGAAGTATAGGGTCTGACGCCTGCCCGGTGCTGGAAGGTTAATAGGAAGGGTGCAAGCTCCGAATTGAAGCCCCAGTAAACGGCGGCCGTAACACTGACGGTCCTAAGGTAGCGAAATTCCTTGTCGGGTAAGTTCCGACCCGCACGAATGGCGTAACGATTTCTCCACTGTCTCCAACATCACTTCAGCGAAATTGAATTCCCCGTGCAGATGCGGGGTACCCGCGGTTAGACGAAGAGACCCCGTGCACCTTTACTATAGCTTTACATTGCTATTAAAAGTGTGATGTGCAGGATAGGTGGGAGACTTTGAAGTTATGGCGCTAGCTATAATGGAGTCAACCTTGAGATACCACCCTTTACACTTTTGATATCTAACTATGTTTCATTATCTGGAACTAGGACATTGTATGGTGGGTAGTTTGACTGGGGCGGTCGCCTCCTAAAAAGTAACGGAGGCGTGCGAAGGTAAGCTAGAACTGGTCGGAAATCAGCTTGATAGTATAATGGCATAAGCTTGCCTGACTGCGAGGCTGACAAGCCAAGCAGAGACGAAAGTCGGTCATAGTGATCCGGTGATTCTGTATGGAAGGGTCATCGCTCAACGGATAAAAGGTACGCCGGGGATAACAGGCTGATGGTGTTCGAGCGTTCATAGCGACGACACCGTTTGGCACCTCGATGTCGACTCATCACATCCTGGGGCTGAAGAAGGTCCCAAGGGTTCGGCTGTTCGCCGATTAAAGTGATACGTGAGTTGGGTTTAGAACGTCGTGAGACAGTTCGGTTTCTATCTGCCGTGGGTGAAGGAAATTTGAGAAGGTCTGACTCTAGTACGAGAGGACCGAGATGGATATACCTCTGGTGTACCAGCTGTTATGCCAATAGCATCGCTGGGTGGCTATGTATAGATGGGATAATTGCTGAAAGCATATAAGCAAGAAACCCTCTTCAAAAAGATTTCCCAATTAAGGCCGTGGAAGACTACCACGTTGATAGGCTAGGTGTGGAAGCATGGTAACATGTGAAGCTAACTAGTACTAATAGCCTGATTGATTTATTTGCTTTCTATATGTGTGTATGCAGTGTTAAATATTAAGTTAAAATTGTTAAGTTAGAAATTTTTATTGACTTGGTGGCTATAGCAAAAATGAACCACCCGATCTCATCTCGAACTCGGAAGTGAAACTTTTTAGCGCTGATGGTACTTGAAAAGGGAGAGTAGGTCGCCGCCAAGTTTATAAAAATTTCTTTGTTAATTAGACAGTAGGTATACTTATATTTTAACTTTCTTGTTTTGTTACTATTCTTTAAGTTTTTACTTTAACTACGATATCTTTTTTTTCTTATATGTTCTTGGTCATTTTCTACATTATTTAGCATTGTTCCTACTTCCCCTAATTGATTCCCTTTTGAAGGAGAATTACTGACTTCTGGTAATATTACATTACCTCCCACTTTTTTAAATAATTCTTCTTGTTGGCGAAATGCTGACCTCCAATCTGTTCCTGTTCCTTTAGGAAGAAATAAGAATTGATACATCTGACCAAAGCCTGTGTTATTTACCTCTTTTATATGCTCTACCATTCACCACACCCATTAACTATTTTTAAAAATTTTACCTATATTATCATAAAAAATATAGTTGTAAATACCTTAATTGAGATTTTTTTTATTTTATCTTTTTTAAGCAAATAGTTAGATCTTTTTGTAAATTTTTATAACTTGCTTGCATAATGTTTCTATGAGTTAGTATTATGTAGTAGTGCCCTATATTACTTATATTTAAAATGCTAATTTTAGCAAGCATTCGTAGTTGCCTTTTTATTTTATTTCTTTTTGCTGCTTTTCCGGTTTTTTTACTGATAGCCAGACCTACTCTAATAGTATGAATGTACTTTTCAGGTTCTCTTTCTTTTATAGCGTACAGTGATATATAAAGCCCACGATAAAAAAGACTGTTGAGTGCTAACTTATTTTTGAAAGCAGAAGAAAAATCTTTTTTTTTATACTTACTATGCGCATAATTTGTTACACCCTAATGAACGGCGCCTATTAAGGATTTTTCTTCCAGCTCTTGTTGCCATACGTGAACGAAATCCGTGTCTGCGCTTTCTTATCAAATTTTTTGGTTGAAATGTTCTCTTCATTGTTTTTATATTAATATAATTATTTATTTTAAATTGTTTTACTTTATTGTCAAATAATGGTGAACTTGTATGACATTTTCGTAGAATAAAATTTGATGCATGGAAGAATGAATTCGGTGATAGTCATACCTGTCTTACTAATCCTTTTATTTTGTTTTAGTAGGTTTCAAGAAGTAAATAAGGTTAAATCTTATCTATATCTTAGTTGTGTATGGATGCTAACTTGGTTGTTAGTATTCTATAATAATTGTTTTGTAACTTTTATTTCTATAGCGTTACTTTTTTTCATGCTTGCTTTTATCTTTAAAAATAAAAGAAATAAGATAATAAAACTTTCGTTATTTGTGGCTTTGGCCATATCATTTTTTATCACTTTATTTATAATGCTGTCTATTTTTATTCAATCCATTAGTTTTTTTAATAAAGTAGCTATTTCAGAATTCTTGTTTTGCTTGAAATGGGGCCACAATGTAGTCACTATCAATGAAGAGAAGATAGGATGTTTTGGTATAGCGCCGCTTTTAGTTGGTACATTACTTATAACTATTATAGCAATGTTAGTTGTCGTTCCGCTTGGTTTATTTTCTGCAATATATATTAGTGAATATGCGAGTGAGAAAGTGCGTTATATTGTTAATACAACTTTGCAAGTTTTGTCTGCTATTCCTACGGTTGTATATGGATATTTCGCGGTTGTGTTTTTGTCTTTCTTTATAAAGCAGGTAGCAAATTTTTTTGGTTTAAGTATACACTCAGAAAGTGCCTTAGTTGCCGGTTTATCGATTGGGATAATGATTCTTCCTTTTATTATTTCTTTACTCGAAGATGCCATAAGATCTGTTCCAAAAAGCTTGCGTTATGGCTTCATGGCACTTGGTGCAACTCCAGCGGAAACTATATGGCATATAACAATACCTTATGCAATGCCTACAATTTTAAGTGCAATTTTATTGTCAATTTCAAGAGTGATAGGTGAAACAATGATTGTGCTAATGGCTGTGGGAATCAACGCAAATTTGACTTTTAACCCTCTTAATTCAGTTACTACCATTACCGTGCAGATCGCTACATTACTTACCGGAGATCAGGATTTCAATAGTGTACAAACTCTTGCTGCTTATGCGCTTAGTTTAGTATTGTTTATTATTACTTGGCTATTAAATGCATTTGCATTGTTTGTAATGAAGCGTAACTAGTAAGCGTTTTAATGTTGCAAAATTTCTATTAATAATATAAAATTTATTTTCTTTAGAAGTTCTTTTATGGAATTATAGTGTTAGGTGATAAAAATAAAGAGATGAATATAGGTAGAGCGATTAAGGTAACTCAAGCAGTTGTTGATATAAAATTTGAAGGTGAATTGCCTAAAATATTTAATGCTTTAAAAAGCAAACTAAAATATAAGGATAAGGAGCTGGTTTTAGAAGTTTCGCAGCATATAGGTGACAATATAGTTCGTTGTATTGCTATGGATAGCACAGATGGCATGTCAAGGGGGGATGAATTTGTTGATACAGGTGCACCAATATCGGTGCCAATTGGGCGTTCAACTTTAGGAAGGATTTTTAATGTTGTTGGAGAGCTTATAGATGAGTGTGGTCCACTGAAGGGAAAGTATAACTTAGAGCCTATACACAGAGCACCTCCAAGTTTTACTGAACAGAGAATACAGGAAGAAGTTTTAGTTACGGGAATAAAAGTTATGGATCTTCTTGCACCTTATCTTAAAGGAGGAAAAATTGGCTTATTTGGTGGAGCCGGTGTTGGTAAAACAGTCCTAATAATGGAATTAATTAATAATATAGCAAAAGCTCATAAAGGATTTTCTGTGTTTGCCGGGGTAGGGGAGAGAACGCGTGAAGGTAACGATCTTTATCACGAGATGATCACTTCAAATGTAATAAATATAAATGAGCATGAAAAATCTCAAGCTGTTTTGGTTTATGGTCAGATGAATGAGCCTCCTGGAGCAAGGGCTAGAGTTGCTTTAACAGCACTTACTATGGCAGAGTATTTTCGTGACCGTGAAAACCAAGATGTTCTATTTTTTGTGGATAATATCTTTAGATTTACACAAGCTGGTTCTGAAATTTCTGCTTTACTTGGAAGAATACCGTCAGCTGTTGGTTATCAGCCAACCCTTGCAACTGATATGGGTGCAATGCAAGAAAGAATAGCTTCAACAACTTCTGGCTCTATTACTTCTGTGCAAGCTATATATGTTCCTGCGGACGATTTGACTGATCCAGCCCCAGCAACTACATTCTCTCACCTTGATGCAACCACAGTGTTGTCAAGGCAAATAGCTGAAATGGGAATATACCCTGCTGTTGATCCACTTGATTCAACTTCTCAGTCTTTATCTGCTGAAATCATTGGTGAAGAACATTATAATGTAGCTTCTGAGGTGAAACGTATATTGCAAACTTATAAATCACTGCAAGATATTATCGCAATACTTGGTATGGATGAGCTATCTGATGAAGATAAAATTATTGTTGATAGGGCTCGGAAGATTCAGAAATTTCTTTCTCAACCTTTTCACGTTGCAGAAATATTTACTGGCATGCCTGGTAAATTTGTTTCACTTTCTGATACTGTTTCCAGTTTTAAAGGGATTGTTGAAGGCAAATATGATCACTTACCAGAGGCTGCTTTTTATATGGTGGGGAATATAGATGAAGCAATAAAAAAGGCTGAATTAATACAAGCTGAAGCTAAATAAAAGTTAAAGATTATGAATACTTTTAAAGTGCGATTTTTCTCTCCTGATGATCAAATTTCATTCAGTGGAGTGGTTTCTCTTTCAGTAACTGGGCTCGAAGGGGAGCTTATGATTTTAGCTCACCATGCTCCTTACTTAATTTATTTATTGCCTGGTATGATTACTGTTAAAATGAGTAACCAAACAGAAAAGAAGGTTGTAATTGATAGTGGCGTATTAGAAGTTGCAAATAATAATTGTAGCATTATAACAAGTCAAATTCAGGTTTTTGATCGTGCAATTCATGATGAGAAATCGTTTAAAAATAAGAGAATTAGTATATATTTAAGTTATCTTGATGAGAAGTTTCTTTCTTAGTTATTTTAGGCAAAAAGTCAATTATCATTCAAGTGGCTATAAGATTTTTGCTCAGGGGGCTCTTTTTTGTCATCCCAGAAACCCCGGGGTGTCATCCCAGTGTCGGAGTACTTTAGGTGTATGATCCCAGAGTGTGATGGTATGGGACCATACACCTAATCAAATAAAAATTAAAGAAGGAGAGTTGGTTGTAACGGTTGGAGATAACGACTTTGTTTTACCTGGAATTTACGTTGGATAAACTACAAAAAATAACAGGTAAAAATCAACGTAAATTTAAGATAAATCGATTTTATTAGTATTATTAAATCAAAATCTGTTTTTAATTAATCAATAATACTTTTTACATATTTTCATCCCCTTTCATGGATTTTTAATTTTATAGATGATATCTAATATTATTAGAAGCATTGTAAAATATCTTATGAGAAAAGTTATAAAATATATTAGCATTATTGGTATTGCATGTTTAGTATTGTTATTTTTTATATCTAATGTGGAAACACGCGTAAAAACACAGGAAGAACAATTATTCCTAGCTGTAGAAGATGGTAATGCACAAGAAGTAAAACTATTACTCAAAAATGGTGCAGACCCAAATTGACCTTACCCAGAAAAAGTAGAGAGAAAGTTAAGACGTTTTTATCATGAGAATAAATTGTGCAGGAATGCAATAGTTAATAGTAGAATGTCTACGTTATTTGTTATAAAAGATTTCTATGTATTCAAATATGGCAGTTCTGGTTTGTTGAGCGAGAAGTATCAATAAGCAGCTCCCTTTTAAGTGAACTTTTCTGCAACAGAGTTATCGTAACAACAGCCCTTATGGCTCATGCTGGAAATGATGTTTTTTGTATTCAATAGAAATTGGTAATTTTGAGAGGTATACTGTGACCCTTGATCGCTATGTAACAGCAGATTTTTATCGGGTTTGCGTTTATCAACGGCCATCAATAAAGAATCTATAACTAATTATCATGTTACTCATTAACCACCATGCGTGAATATAGGTCAATTATTGCCGCCAACAACCTTCTTTAGTTTTTATGTAGGTAATCCCAAACTTTATTTGGCTGATCAGTAGTAAAATTTTGATCCAATGTGTTCGGAGCCACAACTCGGTTGCTTATTTGCTGTTTTTTATTTTTGAACCTTCGTCTAAACTTGGCTTTAATGCCATTTTCTTGCATAACACTTTGTACTGTTTTAATTTTTGCCTAAAGCTTTTAATTCAGCGTGAATTTTAGGGGCTCCATATCTGCATTTAGAAGCTTGATGTATTTTTTGAATATCTGCTAGAAGCCCTTCTTTTGCTAATTCTTTACTGCTTTTTTCCTTAGCAACCCATACCACCAGTACAAAACCCTACATAGTTCCTGTGTTTTATAGCAATTTCTATATAAAAGAATACTTTACTCTTTTTCTTTGCCCAGGGCTTTTTTTAAGATGTCTCTTTCTCTTATTAGCTCTTTTTTTAGATCAAATCTTTCTTTGTCATAAGGAGCCTTTGCCTGGAAATGCGTATGCTCCAGACATTTTCCATTATATTTTCTTACTTAACATACTGCCATCTATACCTAGATCTTTTGCTATTTTTGTACTTGCTTGACCTGTTTCTTTAACCAGCTTAACAGCTTCTAATTTGAATTCTGCTGTATATTCTCTTCTATTTGTCATATTTTGAAAAAACGTTTTATTTTACTCCAAAAACGTCTTAACTTTCTCTCTACTTTTTCTGGGTAAGGTCACTACTTGGATGACAGATAGTAGTGCGAAAGTCTCTTACAACTTACTTTTAATTAGTCTAACCCATGCGTGCCAATCCCTCTCACCAAGATTGCTTTCAAAAGATAGGAGATCCTTTACAGCTTTTGAGCAAATTTCTTCACTTGGAATTGATAACTCCTTATTCATTGCTAACGTTAAACATTGAGTTTTGCACGCTTGTTCTAAATGATACGAGTAAAACATTGCTTCTTGTATAGTCCGACCACACGTTATAGATCCATGATTACGCATTAACATGACAAAATTTTCTTTCAGATCAGCTATTAACCTCTTTCCTTCTGTATCGCTAAGTGCTAGGGAATTATAATTATGGTAAGAGATTTTATTGTAAAAGTGCAGTGCCCATTGACTTATAGGAAGCAGCCCATCTTTGAGAGAAGAAACCGCTACAATAGAAGGTGTATGCAAGTGAAAAATTGCTTGAATATCTTTCCTTGCTTGATAAACAAAACCATGAATTATATAGCCAGTTCTATTATATTGATATTCTTTGCCTTCAATTACATCTCCATCAAATGATACTTTCATTAACGAACGTTCATCTACTTCATCAAAACGCATACCAAACGGATAAATATAAAACGACTTTTGATCTTCAGAACGCACTGAAAGGTGAGTATATGTATGATCATCGAACTTAAGGTAGGACAAAATCTGATAGGCATAGACTAGATCCCTTTTTACTCTGCTCTTTGTTAACAACACAATCCTCTGTTAGAATCTTCTGAAGGTTTATACGCGAAAAGAGACTTGTAGTAAACTAATAAGTCTATGCCACTCTGTCTTGCTTTCTGAATACCAAACACTTTTGTGTTGTAGCTTGCTTAAAAATAGTTATCGTTATTATAGAGTTTATATACAGAATTTATGTTTTTAAATTACATAATATCTTAACTGCAAAAGTAATTTTCTATATAATATTTCATATGTTTTAAAGCTTCATTTTTATGTTATTATAAATGTAAGTTTCAAGATTGAAAATAATATGATAAATATTAACACAAAAAAACAGCCAGCAGGATTTTTCATATATCTCTCTGGTCTTTCGGGAAGAGGTAAACTTTCCACAGCAATAGAATTATCTAATATGATAAACGCATTAATTGTAAATAGTAAGTTCTATAACAATGTTCAAGCTTGCTCTATATACGATGGTGTCTTTGAACGTGATCAAATACCTAAAGAAGTTCAAGATAGAATATATGGCATTATGCAAATTATGCTTCAGGTAATAGAAAATTATCCAATTCACTCAAAAAATTACATATTTATTGATGAGTTGATGGAAAATAATGACCAGAACATGAGGATGTATGATTCAATAGTAAGGCTTAGTAAAAAAATGAACACAGAAATCCTTCCTGTGGTACTTAGGTGTGATCTACCGACATTACAAAAGCGTATTGCATTAAAAAGGCAAAGAAAAAATAGGAAGGTGATTAATCTAAATAGCATTGTAGAGAAATTTAGGACTGACGATTTATTTATACCACCAAGTGCCATAGAGATAGAAAATTCAGATATGAGTATAAAAGAAGTAGCTCAAGAGATAGTAAACCAGATGCACAAGCTTAGTAACATTGCATGTACGCGAAAGAATAGTCTATAATGATTTCATATACTGAGGCTCATTTAAATATAGAGCTTCAACTTCATTTAATTTTTGCTTGTTCTCTAATCTATAACGGACTAATAGCCCTGCATGGCTAGCATTTAAATTGCAATCCATATGTGTACTGCTTGTAGCGTGACACTGGGATCCAGGTGCAGATAGTGGCAATAAATTGAAATCAAATAACTGCGTATAAAACCCTTGAGCATTTTTGACTATAGCTCTGATATTTTTTTTGTTATTCGTACAAAGCAAAGATATTGCGTAGGCTTGAACTTCCAGCGCATTAACTCCGTATAATGGCTTATTTGTAGCAAGATTTATACCTTGTGCAGCTGATATACCAACTCTAATTCCAGTGAAACTTCCTGGTCCAACTACTACCACTAAATGATCTATTTTATCATAATTATAGTTGTGCTTATCAAACAAAGTATTCAGAATTTGAAAAAATGATTCTGCATGATTGTTGCTGGCGGAATTGTGCTCTACAAAACAGTTACCATCATAATCAACTATTGCTATTGAACTACCAATACCTACAGTATCAATCGCTAAAATAGACATTACTTAAGCTTATCATAGAGTTTTGTAAACATTATAGCAAAGGCACCATTACCCATAACGTTTGCTGAAGTGATTATTGGATCAAACACTATATACAGTGCTGTGATTAACGAAAGCATTTCTGGAGAAAATTTGAGGTATTTCTCAAGAATAGGTAGCATTACCATAATTCCTCCTGCCGGAACTGCCACGATAGCAAACTTAAATAACAAAAAATAGAGAAGGAAAGTTACATAGTCTGTTGTGCACAATGAATAACCGGAGGCAATTATCATTGATAATATTATAATAAAAAAGCAATCACCTACTAAATGAAAGCTAGCAGTTATTGGCACAACAGACGATGCTATGTCAGGTTGCTTTACATTTTTTTTGCTTCCTTCAAGAGTAAGCGGCATAGTTGCATTACTAGACATTGTGCTCATTGCAGTAATAAATGCCGGTATCATATTGCCTATACTAGCTATCCAGCTTGTGATCTTGAATGAATTTGCTGCTCCATATAAGAGGAAAACATAAAGGTAGGTTGCAGATGCTATAATAATGAAAATTATTGAGTAATCCTTAAATATTATAGATAAAACTTGATCATGCTGCATTTTTAAAGCAAGCCCAAGTACAAATATTGGAATAATCGGCGTCAAAAACGTCTTCAAAATAAAGAGAGTTAAATCTAACATTTTGTTCGAAAGCTCTCTGCTTTTTTTGGGTAGCAGTGTGGACACTACTATGCTGGACACAAATCCACAAGCAAGGGCATAAAAATTAGAAAGCAATGCAGGCAGTCTAAACGACCATAAGGGAACAATTGTTTCTTCATACGTTATATCTTGTATTGAATAAGTGTTTTGTATGATAAAATGCCCAACAGAATAAGCTATTAAACTTGAAGCCAGATTCGATAAGAAGATCATTATAATAAGTAACAATATGAACTTTATAGCTGACTGCTTAAGATTGTTAACACTGCTAAAGATTAACGCAAAAATAATAAAAGGCATTATAAATAGCAAAACCTCTTTTATACTAAGGCTCGTTGAGTACAAGAAGGTTTTTACTTCCATTGGAACTAAATGACCAAAGAATGCAGCTGAAGTGATGACCGTGAGTAAGATTAATAGTTGTAGCACGTTCTTATATACCAATGTCCTATGGACATACATATGGTAAGTTAGTTGTTAAGTAAAGCAAAACTGTCTAAACTGCACAGCAAATGGTGTAATGAAAGTGGAATGACAAAAAAGAGTGAAATTAGCATTCACTTATTATTCGTGTCATTTTCAGTAAAAGCTTCTTCCCACGTGCCTTGAGTTGCTGCGCGGCTATACTCTGTTACTCTATTTTCAAAGAAATTCGTATGTTCAACGCCATTTAGTATTTCATCAAGCCACGGAATAGGATTATCATTGACATCATATATGGACTCAAGACCTAATTGCATTAACCGTCTGTTTGCTACGTAGCGTATGTAATTGCGCACTTCTTCTGCGGATAGTCCTTCAACATCTCCTAAATCAAAGGCAAGCTTTATGAATTCGTCCTCAAGTTCAACGATGGTGCGACATGCAGAATATAATTCCTCTTTAAACTCGTTGTCCCAAATTTCATTATTCTCTTTAATAAATGTATTAAATAACATGATAATTGAATTGGTGTGCAAAGTTTCATCACGGGCTGACCAGGCGATTATCTGCCCCATTCCTTTCATTTTTCCAAAACGTTGGAAATTGAGCAAAATTGCAAATGATGCAAATAACTGCAACCCTTCAGTGAATGCACCAAACACTGCTAGAGTTTTAGCTACATGTTTTTTATCGTGTTTTTTGCTTTCCTCGAATTCTAACATATATTCATATTTCTTTCTCATAGCATCATACTTTAAAAATGCTTGATACTCACTTTCTGGCATGCCAATTGTGTCTAAAAGATAAGAATAAGCTGCAATGTGTATGGTTTCCATATTGGAAAAGCTTGCAAGCATCATGCATATTTCTGTTGGCTTAAATATATTTGAATAATGCCTCATGTAGCAGTTATTTACTTCAATGTCTGCCTGAGTAAAAAATCTAAAGATCTGGGTTAGTAGATTTTTTTCTACACTTGAAAGTTTAGTTTTCCAATCCTTCACGTCATCAGCGAGCGGAACTTCTTCAGGTATCCAATGGATTCTTTGTTGCTGCAGCCACGCATCATACGCCCAAGGGTAATTAAAAGGTTTGTATATTGGATCTGCTTCTAACAATGACATAAGACACCTATTATTTTCTAAAGTAAATATTATATTAAGTGATATTGAGAATCAGTCAATTTAACTTTTTTGAAATTTGACGGCAGATAATTTATTAGTGTATTATAGCTTCAAGTAATTTATCAACAGAAATGCGAGTATTAATATCTTTTATTTTATTATTTACAGTGAGCTGCACTCACACTATTCACAATCACGGAGCTCCTGGCATTAGTGTTGAATTGTGGAGCAAGATAAAAGTAGGTGACGATAAAGAAAAAGTGGTTCACACTTTAGGATCACCAACATTAGTATCAAAGTTCGATGACAATGTTTGGTACTATGTCTCATATAAAATTAAACAAGCCAATTTTTTAGGAAAAAGGAAGTATAGTAGTAAGTCTCTGCAAATTTCATTCGACCAGGACGGTAAAGTTGAAGATACAAAAGAAACTGACATCTTAGAGAGATCTTTTGCTGTTTCTGATTGAAAGTTTGCTCAGATCTTCCTACGTCATACCGCGGTTCATTCCATAACTGTACGAACATTGCGATTTGGGCCTACCAGAAGGGTGTCATGAAAGTAGCTGACACTAGTTCCTTTATGACGGCAGTGCCCAGACTACTTGGATCCAGGAAACTTAATTGCAAGTAATGCATTGGGTTTGGTAAGTATGGGTTTTGCGTTATAGAATGAAGCACTTTTGGTGAATTTGTAAAGAAAACTGGATCCCAGTGGGCTTTGTTGCATCGCTAGCTATGATGGATTAAAGATAAAAAAGATAGGGAATATCAGTAGCTTATTATTCTGGTATTTATAACAAGAACGGTCAATGAATACCTAAATTTGAGTAAAAGAAATTTCACTACCATTTACCAATCCGGCTAAAATTCAAGAATTTCAATGCTTTAGCTATTTTCAATAGAATTAAATTTATTAATATAAATAACAAATTACTATTCTTAAATTTGATCAGATTGATTGCAAAAAAACAAGATTTTCAATAAGTTGCTTATAATCCTAACTATAGTTAGCCTTTCATAAGTAGCGATGTAACAAAGCCATCCCAGTGTCAAGCACTGGGATGACACCATTTGTTGTAAACTCACTTTTACTCTATGGTTATACTACCTTGCTGCTATTCTGAACGGATACAGTGGGCTTATTAAATTATAGAATTACTTTAGCTATAGAATAAAATCTAGTGTTACTTCACGCCAAATGTGGTGGTGCTGAGTAGGCAAGCCGGTCAATGGGCTACATTTATATACTGCACGCATTGCATTATCTGCTATCGACCTGAAAAGTGGATTATTTCGATAGGAATCACTGTCTGCTACATCCGCCATAATTATCTCGCCTTGACTGGATAACAATAAGTTAATTTTTATATTAAAATTTTCTTTGTAAGCTATGCTTTCAGGAATGCTCCAGCATTTTGTGAGCTTGTCTCTTATAGAGTTAATAATTTCTGTTACAACTAATTCATCCTTTTTGCTCTCAACGCTTTTTTCGTTTCCTATTTCATTTTTTGCCCCTCTAACATCCCTTCTTAGTTTTTTCTCTACACTTTTTTTTCTTTTTGGAATTGGAATGAATTCTTTACCCTCGTTAATAATGACTTCTTCTTGCATTTCGATAATTTGCCTCGGTTGTGCTACAACAGTGTGCTCAACTATTTCTTTTTTCCTTTGTGGTATAGGAACAGCTAACGTATCATTCGTTTGGGCTTTTGTTGAAGATAACGAAAAAAGCAAAAAACAACATAAAGACAAAAAAAGAATATAATTCGAATAGAAAAAACGCATATGTTAAGCAGCTTGTTTTACTGGTTTAAAGCTAATATTGCACGTAAAGTCAATATATTTTAGTTGATGGACGAGTTTGAAGTCAATAAGGAATCCCTTCAAAGCTGAAGGCAAGCGGAAGATTGTCTTCTCGACAGACAAAGGAATTGTATAATGGATTAAAAGGAATCGTATGACAAAAATTATAGCAAAAGAATATACAGAATTTTTAGAGCAATTGAAGGATCATATTGCAACAAACCGTTATAAAGCAGCACTTGCAGTAAATAGTAAGCTTATTTTGCTTTACCACCATATTGGTACAGAGATCCTAAAACGCCAAAAAGAACATACCTGGGGAGCTAAGGTAATTGATCAATTAAGTAAGGATTTGAGAAGTACATTTCCAGAAATGAAAGGCTTTAGCATGAGAAATCTGAAGTATATGCGTAAGTTTGCCGAAGAATATCCTGATGTTGAATTTGTGCAGGAGCCTCTTGCACAATTAACTTGGTATCACAATATCACTCTTTTGGAAAAAATAGAAAGTCATGAAATAAGATTATTTTATGTAAAAAAAGCTATTGAACATGGCTGGTCACGTAACATTATGGTGATGCAGATAGAACTTGGACTACATAAACGTCAAGGAAAAGCAATAACTAATTTTAAAGAAAAATTACCATCTCCACAATCCGATCTAGCACATTACACATTAAAAGATCCGTATATTTTTGATTTTTTAAGTATAGGTAAGGATGCTCATGAAAGAGAAGTAGAAAAAGGACTCGTAGGGCATATGGAAAAATTTCTGTTAGAACTCGGTGAAGGATTTGCATTTGTTGGTAGACAATTTCATTTAGATGTTGGTAATAAAGACTTTTATATTGATTTATTATTCTATCATTTAAAGTTACGTTGCTTCGTAGTGATTGAACTAAAAGATAAGGATTTTAAGCCGGAATATGCTGGTAAAATGAATTTTTATCTTTCTGCAGTTGATGATTTACTGAAGCACTCGACAGATCAACCTTCTATAGGGTTAATCTTATGTAAATCTAAAGACGATGTACTTGCTAAATATACACTCCGAGACATGAACAAGCCAATAGGGCTAGCAGAATATCGAATAACTGAAAATCTACCAGAGAACATAAAAACAGCTTTACCGACGATAGAAGAATTAGAAGCTGAATTATCCAAAATTTCAGACGAGGAAAAGTAATGTTACTAAAATCATTCAAACAATTATTTAGCAAACCAAAAGCTCAGTATGAAATGCATCAGGCTCAGGAAGAAGAGTGGCAGCCAATAACTTACTCTCTCATAGCCTTGAAACTTTGGAAGCAAACAGTAACGGAGTAAGTGATTTTTATGGATTATACGCTCTAGGTGCACTATCCTATATATCATACGGTCAATACACTCTAAATGAGATGGAAAGATGAAGGCATCATTATAGCTGCTAAAAAATACGGCGATAAAAACTTAATTCTTTCTCTGTTTACAAAAAATCATGGAAAGCGCAGGGGATTAACTAAGCTAACAAACAATAGCAATTATAAGTTTCAGATAAGTAATCTATTACATGCAGAATGGAGTGCTAAGTTACCTGAAAATCTAGGTTTTTTTAAGTGCGAATTAATCGAATCTCCATTCCATCATTTCTTTCAAGATAGGTTAAAAAGCATTACTATTGTTTCTTTCTCCTCTATTTTAGAAAAAGTGCTTCCAGAAAGTGAACCCTGTGCCATGCTGTATGACAATTTTCGATATTTCATCGATGTAATTAAACACAACAATCAGTCTTGGCAAAGCCATTATCTTAACTTAGAGCTTCTGCTTCTTACGCAATTGGGATTCAAGTTAGACTTATCCAAATGCGCTGTAACAGGTGTTAAGGAAAATTTACAATTTATTTCTCCAAAAACTGGTAGAGCAGTGTCAAAAAAAGTAGGAGATTATTATGCAGATAAACTCCTACCTTTTCCACAAATGTTACATGATGTATACAATAATAACCTACAAAACAGCTACTCATTCCAAGAATTTCAGTTAGGACTGAAAGTCACAGGATATTTTTTAAATAAGTATCTATTTTTGCAGTTAAACGTGAAATTTCCAGAGCTGAGAAACCTCATGTTGTCGCTTTAATCTTAGCAGTCCTACGTCATACCGCGATTCATTCGCGGTATCTCTTAGCATAGATCCAGCTAACAAGTAGCGGTATGACGAACTTATCGTCATGCCACCGCGAACCGTCATACCGTGATTTATTCACGGTATCTCTTAGCATAGATCCAGCTAACAAGCAGCGGGACGACGGTTGTCAGGGTGTCATCCCAGCGCCCCTATGATGTCATCCCAGTGCCCAGACACTGGGATCCAGAAAAGTTTGCTTGTGAACAAGCAAACTAGCATGGAAAGTGGTTACAACGTTTTCGATGAGATTATATGGAAAACTGGATTCCAGTGTCAAGCACTGGAATGACAAGGTATAAACCTTATCGTCATGCTGCCGCGAACCGTCATACCGCGATTCATTCGCGGTATCTCAGCATAGATTCCGCT
Source organism: Wolbachia endosymbiont of Drosophila innubila (assembly GCF_021378375.1). Taxonomy (NCBI): domain Bacteria; kingdom Pseudomonadati; phylum Pseudomonadota; class Alphaproteobacteria; order Rickettsiales; family Anaplasmataceae; genus Wolbachia; species Wolbachia endosymbiont of Drosophila innubila. The sequence continues at coordinate 203,148 of NZ_CP076228.1, forward strand.
AACTAGTAGCGGAATGACGGTTGTCGGCAAACTTAAGCCACTTTAGCTATAGCCAGTAACCACTCTATTTCTACCACTGTTTTTTGCTTTATATAAATATTTGTCGGCACGTACTATAAATTCTTTAATATTGTCAAGGTCAGATTCTTGCATTTCTGCAATTCCAATGCTCACAGTTACATCGTGGGTTGTATTTTTATCCGCAAGTATAAAAGGTTTTTTAGCAATAATTTTTCGTATTCTCTCCGCAATAGTATACGCATCTGATACATTGGTATCTGGCATTACAACAACAAACTCCTCACCACCAAACCTAGCTAGTAAATCTGTCACTCTGATATTTTCAGAAATTCTTTTCTGTATTTGCTTTAAAAGTTCATCTCCAGCACTATGCCCAAAACTGTCATTCACTATCTTAAAATAGTCTATATCAAGTATCATAAGAGACAACCTTCTATCCTTTTCCACAGAGTCCTTAACAATGTTTTTTAAGTGTGCATCAAAATATCTTCTATTATAACAGTTAGTTAATGGGTCCTTTATAGACATTTCCGCATTATTAAATAAATTCATTCTCAAGGCATCTTGATATCTTTTGCGTTTTACTTGCGAATTAACCCTTGCTATTAGCTCACCCTCATCCAAAGGTACTGTTAAATAATCATTAGCACCTACATCAAGTGCTTTTACTAAATTGTTTTTATCATAATCCTCAGAAAGAATCAGAATTGGTGTATAACGTGTTTCCACCTTACTACGAAACTCAGAACACAAACGCAAGCCGTCAGTTTTTGAAAATTGCATATCAGAAATGATCAGGTCGTAACCATTCTCAATACCAACCTTCAATGCTTCCATTGGATCACTCAGTATTTTAATTGACCTAAAGCGTTGCTTTAATATATTATATATCTGCTCTGCTTGATGAACATCCTCATCTATAACAAGTACGTTAGCATCAAAAATCTGATTGGAATAATCCATAATACTGTTTCCTGCGACTCCACCAATCTCAGCGTTAGTTTCTCCTCTCAAACGCAATTCATCGATAATCATCTTTAAGCGTGTGAGAGACTTAATTCGTGAAGATAAAGCAGTTTCGTTTATTGGTTTAGTCAGAAAATCATCCGCGCCAGCATTAATACCTTGCACTCTATCATGAGTATCATGCAGCGCAGTTACCATAATTATTGGAATATGGGTTGTCAAGGGATCACTCTTTAGCTCCTTACAAACTTCAAAGCCATTCATCTTTGGCATCATGATATCAAGTAATATAATATCAGGCTGCTGCTTTGCTACTAAATCTATAGCTTCTTCACCATCATGAGCTACGATAACCGTATAGTACTCTGCTTTTAGTCGAGCTTCTAAAAGCTTGACATTAGATAGTACATCATCTACTACCAGAATCTTCGCTGTCATTATCTTTAGATGTATTATCTATATCGTAAGTAGGATAAAGCTTACCATTTTTACCAACTATGTAATTTACTTTCTCAGTATTACACTCTTTATATAAGTCTTCAATTCCGGCATCCTTCAATAACCTTCTGGCTTTTAACCTTACAATTGTAAAATACCTATATATAGTCTTAATAAAATCAATAAATACAGGTACCTTATTTTTATCAAGAACAATTATGCTCACTAAAGCTACAACTAAAATTTCTGAAAGACCTATATTGAACATTTTCCTATGAAGCAAGTACTTTAATCCTTCTGATTATAAATATTAATTTGCTTAAATCAAGTTTAGAAGCAACCATCTCATCTAAAAAACTATTATAACGTTCTATGTAGTCCTTATCATTACAAGCCCAGGTTTGAACCTTATCTTCAGGGTTATCAGTAGCTTTTATGACTTTAACAGCTAGCTTGTGATGGTAATTGCTTAAATCGTCCAATAAATCATTAACTAAGCTGCGATCCCAATAAGAAGAGCGGCTTTTCATCTTGATGGCAATTGTCCTAATCAGATCGAATCTTAACAGCGACTTTAACTCAAAGTATATTTTACCAGCATCAAGAATGGACAAAGATGTCTGTTCAGCAACAGATATAATATCCAGTGCATAAGTAAGAACGCACAGGTCAGCAATTTTTTTTGCTAGATCTTTATCTATATTAAGTTCCACTAAAGAAGTGTATCCATGATTATAGACCTTTAACTGGTGTTCATCTAAAACATCATGGCCTAAAGTTTCAATTGCATCTTTAAATTTTGTAACATCATCCAATTCTACAAAGCTAAGATTTTTTACTAACCAAAACGATACTCTGCCAATAAATTTCTGCACATTTCTCACTATTTGCAAGTATGAGTTAATATCAATTTTTCCATCCAATTCATCAATTTTCTGCCACAGGTTATTTAAATCATATAGGTGGTTAACAACGATATATATGTTAACTGCTTCGTGTACCTTAATTCCAGTATTCTCAACTAAATTATTAATAAATATACAGCCCATCCTATTTACAACATCATTTGCAATGCAAGTGGAGATAATTTCTCTACGAAGTTGGTGTTTTAATATGAAATCCTTAAACTCTGTTAACATCTTTTTAGGAAAATAACCTAGCAAGTAGTCATTAGATATAAGATCTTTTTCAGGCAGATCGGAATGTATAATTTTATTTTTTATTGCTGTTCTAGCATAAGATATTAGAATAGAAAGCTGAGGAGAACTGAAACCTTCTGCACCGGTTAACATCCTTGCTACCTCTTCGTCAGCTGGAAGAAATTCTACGCTTCGGTTTAACAGCCCAGATTTTTCTAAACTGAGCAGTAACCTGTGGTCCTGCTCCAATCTCTCTTTAGCTTGCAAACACTCAAGAAGTAATGCTTTTGTTTCAATTCTGTTGTGGTTCTCAAGCACCTTGGATGCAACTTCATCCACCATACTTGCCAGTATTTCATTCCTTTTTTCTAAAGAAATACCCCCTGCTTTCATAGCTGAAACAAATGCAATCTTAATGTTAACTTCAAGGTCCGAACATATCACTCCGGCTGAATTATCAACAAAATCTGCATTGATATATCCACCTCTTTCAGCATATTCTATTCTCCCAAGCTGTGTACAACCAAGATTTCCACCCTCTATAAACATAGAAGCTCTAATATCCTTACCGTTTACTCTTAATTCATCGTTTGCTTTGTCACCGACCATGCTATGACTTTCACTCTTTGCCTTAACAAACGTGCCGATTCCTCCGTTCCATATGAAGTCCACTTCTGCTTTGAGTAGATATCTAATCAAATCACTTGGAGATAACGTATCTTCCGTTATGTCAAAGCATTTTTTCATTTCTTGAGAAAGATTTACTTGCTTGCTGCTACGCTCAAATACCCCGCCACCCTGAGAGATCAAATCTTTGTTATAATCCATCCAGGTTGAAAATGGTAACTTAAAGAGACGTTTACGTTCTGTGAAACTCTTTTCTGCATCAGGATTTGGATCAATAAAAATATGCATATGGTTAAATGCGCCGATTAAATGTATATTTTTTGAAAGCAGCATACCGTTTCCAAATAGATCGCCAGCCATATCCCCAATTCCAATAACAGTTGCATCCTGGTAAATATCCTTATTCATTTTCCAAAAATGCCTCTGTGCTGCAATCCATGCACCTCTTGCTGTAATACCCATTTTCTTATGGTCGTAACCTACTGATCCACCAGATGCAAATGCATCGCCAAGCCAAAAGTTATATTCAGAGGCTATCTGGTTGGCATAATCAGAAAATGAAGCAGTTCCTTTATCAGCAGCAACCACGAGATATGGATCATCTTCATCATACCTAATCACATTCTCTGGTGGAATTATTTTACCATCAACCACGTTATCAGTAATATCAAGCATTCCTCTGATAAAACTCTTATAGCACTCAACACTTTTCTCTCTTAAAATATTCTTATCTTTATAAGCTTGCTTTATTACAAACCCACCCTTTGCACCAACAGGGACAATAACCGCATTTTTTGTCATCTGAGCTTTCATGAGCCCCAAAACTTCAGTGCGAAAATCTTCCGTCCTATCCGACCACCTTAAGCCACCACGGGCTAATTTCCCTCCTCTTAGATGTATTCCCTCAAAAAGGTTTGAATAAATATACAATTCACGATACGGACGAGGATCAGGTAAACCATTTATTTTACTTGAGTCAAATTTTGTAGATAAATATGGTTTATCGTCTTGATAATAACTGGTCCTTAAAATAGCCATTATCAAGTTAAATATCGAGCGCAAAACGTAATCATGTGAAACATTGCTGATCTCTTTTAGAAGTTCCTCAATTTTTTCTCTGACAATGTCCGTAGTTTCTGCTCTATCAATGTCTATGTTAGGATCAAATCTTGCATGAAATAGTTGTATCAAATACTTTACTATTTTTGGATGCTCTGAGACTACCTTTTGGATATATTCTGGATTGTAGTTAAATGACGTCTGCTTTAGGTAAGCACTTAACGCTCTAACCAGAAGCACTTCTTTCCACTTGAGCCCAGCAATAATGATCAAACTATTGAAATAGTCATTTTTAATTTCCTTGCTAAACACTTTCGCAAGTGTTATTTCAAATTGCTCTTTTAGAGTAATGTTGTCTATTAATTCATCGACTCTTGACAACACAAAATGGTGTATCCATATTCCACCGTTAATTTCTATGTAATAGCCATTATGAGATAGAATTTTAGCTCCCAAATTCTTAGTGATCCTTAATATCTTCGATAATTCAAGGCCTCCATTGTTTGGAGTATAAACCTTTAATTGATAGTTAAGATTATCACGAGTAAGTCTTAAATCGACCTCGCTAACTCCTTTCTTCCTCACTATCTCCAATTTTTTCATATCGTAATATGCGTCATGAGGTTCGAAACTCTCTTGATAGCTTATTGGAAATGCCTTGCAATAACGGATGAATATATCCTCAACAGTGCTAAAAGTATTGTATAAATTGTCTATAAAACGATCTTCCCACTTTTCTGTAATGTTTCTTAATTTGTTTTCGATACGCAAAACTTCATCATCAAGAACGCTAGCATTTTTGGTCTTTAGCACTACATGCAATTTCATCAAATCATATTCATTGATAATGTGATTGTTATAAATATCTGAACTTCCTGCACTTGTCTCATCCTTCAATATGTCACGTATCTTGAACATTAGCCTAGCGCTAGCATAACGCATCGGTATCAGCACTATGCAACTAATAAAATCCCCGACTCTTCTTAAAAATAATCTGACCCTTGGCCTAATCGCAAGAGACATGATCGAAATGCAAATTTTAAATAATTCGTCTTCATTTGATTGGAATAATTCATCACAAGAGAACACTTGCAAAATAGAAATCAAAGCTTTGTTATTGTGGCCCCCGGTTACAAACCCTGCATTTTTTTCTATAACTTTAACTTTATCTCTTATTATTGGAATAGTTCTAATATCTTGGACCTCCGCTACAGAAGTAAATAGCCCGAAAAAACGCCGTTCCTTTACCACATTACCCTGGTCATCAAATTCTTTTACTCCTATACAATTCATGTATGTACGCCGATGGACTATTGAGATTAGATCTGGTCTCAATATGTATAGGGAATCAAGGTTTGCAGAAGGAATCAACGTACTTTGACCTACTCTCATCAGGCCAAGGTCCTTTTTGCTGTCACAGACGAGTTTTTCATCTTTACCAGCAATATATTCTTGATAACCTAGAAATACGAAGTTATTATTCTTTAACCAAACTAGAAAATCTTTTTGCTCTTGATTTCGGTCTGGTGTCATTCCAGTGCGTGACACTGGAATCCACGTGTCCTTTTCCTGGATCCCAGCTGGGATGACAGAAAGACTTGCCTCATCAAGTTTCTTGAGCATTAAGTGCCAATCTTTCACAACGCAATTAACCGCTTTCAGCGTTTTCTGTAGAGATTCTTTTAATGTATCAACAAAGCTGTCACTTATACCTTTGATAATTACATATATGACTGACTCTTTGACTCCATTGCTTTCTTCCAAAGAGTAAATCTCATCTATTAGGCCATCTTTTCTTTTAATGTTAATTATGCTATTGCTGTAATAGCATATGGTTAAATCGTGCGACTTAATAGTTGCAATAACGGAGTCAACCAAAAATGGCATATCATCGTTTGTTATCTTAATCGTGGTAAAATCGCCTTCTATTCCTGGTATATCATCTATATTGCTTACTACTAACTTACTTTCATCTTTCTCTTTTTGAGAAACAAAATTGTAAGCATCGTTTACAATATATAGCAAAAACTTATCATTGGCTTTTAGGTCGCTTTTATAAACAAAACTATAAAAATACTTAATAAATTTTTTAATTTTTTCTTTATCTTGCTGATTTTCTTGATCAGCTAACTTAAATAAAGACTCAGTGTCAACATTATGATCTATACACATTTTTTTTAACAAAAATACACAGTGAACTTAACCCTTTTTAACTAAGATTTCATTATCAAGAGCGTACACTATTAGCTCATCATTTTCTACTACTTCCCCTGATAAAACTAATTTAGCTAAATTATTTTGAATACACTCTTGTATAACCCTTTTTAAGGGCCTTGCTCCATATTCAGGGTCATAGCCAGTTTGTGCTATTAGTTCTTTAGCTTCCTGCAACAAACTTATACTCAGTTTACGCTTAGCAAGTGTTTTTTGTAAATAAGAAAATTGAACATCTATAATTTTATAGATGTCATCTCTGGTTAAACTGTGGAATATAATAATTTCATCCAGCCTGTTTAAAAATTCTGGACGAAATGCTGATTTAACTATTTGCATCACTTCATTTCTTACAGAATCAACATTCCCTTTTAGCATTATCTCAGCGCCAAGGTTAGAAGTTAAAATCAGTATGGTGTTGCGAAAATCGATTAATTTACCATGACTATCAGTGAGTCTACCCTCATCCAAGATTTGCAGCAATAGATTAAATATATCTGGATTTGCTTTCTCGATTTCATCAAACAGAATAACCTGATATGGCCTTCTTCTTACCGCTTCAGTTAATCTGCCACCTTGTTCATAGCCAACATACCCTGGAGGCGCGCCAATTAACTTTGAAACAGAATGTTTTTCCATATATTCTGACATATCAAAACGCAAAAGCGCTGATTGATCGTCAAACAGAAATTCAGCTAAGGCTTTCGCAAGTTCGGTTTTACCAACTCCAGTTGGACCTAAAAATAAAAATGAACCAAAAGGCTTATTGGTATCTTGCACCCCAGAGCGGGAGCGCCTAACTGCATTACTTATCGCTTCTATTGCATCTTTCTGCCCTATTACTCTTCTTCCTATTTCATTCTCCATGTTAAGGAGTTTTTCCTTTTCACTATGCATCATATTATCAACTGGAATTCCCGTCCACTTTGAAACAATGTTTGCAATATCATCTCCAGTCACTTCTTTCTTTAAGAAACTATCAGTAACCTTTTCCTGATTTTTTAATTCATTCTCAAGCTGAGGGATCACACCATACATCAGCTCTCCTGCCCTTCCCAAATTCCCACTACGCTGAACTAATTCCAACTCTTTTCTAGCGTTATCTAATTTTTCGGCTGTTTCTTGTATTCTAGCTATTTTATTCTTTTCCATCTGCCATTTGCTATTCAAGTCAGCAAATTTACTGTTTAGATTTTCGATCTCTTCATTTATCTTTTTTAAACGCTGTTTAGAATTTTCATCACTTTCTTTTTTTAGAGCCTCTGCTTCAATCTTTAGCTGTATAACCTTTCTCTCAAGTTCATCAATAACTTCAGGCTTGCTATCCATTTCAATTCTCACCCTACTTGCTGCTTCATCAATCAAATCAATTGCTTTATCAGGTAAAAACCTATCTGTTATATATCTATTGGATAACGTTGCAGCAGCAATTATTGCACCGTCTGTAATTCTTATACCATGATGCACCTCATATCTTTCCTTCAAACCCCTGAGTATTGAAATGGTATCAGTTTCAGTTGGTTGAGAGATAAACACAGGCTGAAAACGCCTTGCAAGTGCAGGATCTTTTTCTATATGCTGACGATATTCATCTAAAGTTGTGGCTCCTATACAGCGAATTTCTCCACGCGCAAGAGCAGGCTTCAGCAGATTCGAGGCATCCATTGCACCACTTGTTGCTCCTGCTCCAACTAAAGTATGAAGCTCATCTATAAACAAGATAACTTTTCCCTCCGCTCTCGAAAGCTCATTAATAACTGCTTTTAACCTTTCTTCAAATTCTCCTCTAAACTTAGTGCCAGCAATTAGTTCTCCAAGATCCAAAGCTAAGACCTTTGCATCATGCAAACCAAGTGGTACATCGTTTGCAACAATTCTATTTGCAAGCCCCTCAACTATTGCAGTTTTTCCAACACCAGGTTCACCGATCAGCACTGGATTATTTTTTGTCCGCCTCAGTGATACCTGCATAGTTCTTCTGATCTCTTCATCACGACCAATTACAGGATCAAGTTTTCCTTGCATAGCAAGCTCTGTAACATCTTTTGTATATTTCTTTGCCGCATTTAATTTTTCCTCACTGTTTGGCGAGTCCGCACTGCTGCCCTTTCTCATTTCTGCAACAACTGAGTTCAGTTTTTGTGGAGTCACACCATTCTCTGCCAGAATTTTGCCTACAGTATCATCTTTTTGTGCAGTGAGGCCATGCAGTAAACGCTCGACAGCAACAAATGAATCTTTATTTCTCTTTGCAATACCAATTGAATCTTCAAAAACTTTTGCTATTTCTCTTGAAAGTTGAAGGCCACCACTTCCTGGACCTTCAATTACTGGCAACTTTTTTATTGCACTATCCACAGCATCGGAAATACTCTGCACATTTCCACCACAAGCGTTTATCAAATCCTGAACTAAACCTGATTCATCTTCAAGCATCACTTTTAGTAAATGCTCAGGCATAAAAATCTGATGCCCAGCTCCCAACGCTTTCATTTGAGCACTTTGAATTAGACTTTTTGCTTTTTCGGTAAATTTATTTAAGTCCATAACACCAGTTAAATTCGTATTTGCTGATGTATATAACAACTGATTTCATAAATTTAAACCTAAAGTTGTTTATTGTTAGGTATGAAATTTAAAACTTTCTTAAAAAAGGAACTATCATAGTAACCATACAAATATCTTGTATCTCAAGACCTTTGGTTTTTGTTGCTGAAAATGGTTGTATTATTTAAGTTATTAACAATATACAATACTAAGTTAATGTAATTTATTTGGAGATGACAGGAAAATTTATTGTAACTTTATATTTTAAATAGAATAAAGTTCTTTTGTTAGTATTGTCCTTTTTGTAAAAAATATTCCTAATTTCTTCATCATTTCTGTGGGTAAGGTCATCTGCTTCTCTACCTTAAGTGGTTAACAAAGTTTCTTGTCATGAAGGACCAAATGGAAGTCTGCTCGTTTTCACGCGAATTAATGTTACAAATTCTATCCATTTCGTTACAAAATGGCATTCGCTTTCTCCATTATCCTTTACCTGCACATCCATCAGCATTCCTTGCGGGTTGCCTGCCATATAGGCGAAAATACAGGCTTATCCTGTTCCTTTTGTCATACAATAGTGGGTTAGGTGGCTTCTCTATACCGGTGGAATTATTATTTGCGTACATCCAGAAATGAAAAATGTCACATTACCTTTTGGTCGGAGCTTATCAGCATCTTTAGCTCTTTAATCGTTACGATACTTATGAAGCTTCACTTACGTTCACCATACCACTAAGCCTAGCCCTCCAACCACATGATGCTTGTAGTTTATGCTTTCTCTCACGATTGAGCATCTTCTTTATCAAGAGGAGGTTCATTGTCCGCATCGCTTGGCACCAACCGGTTACCCGATTCGCACTGATGCATAGACTCAGATGGCAAAACATCTGGTTTAATAAGTTTTAGAACTCTTTTAGTTTCTTTCTGAAGGAATTCCTCTCCTTTTAAACAATATGACCGAAGACTTTCAGGTCGCACCATTTCAATAATTAGCTGGGTTCCAGCAGAATCAGTACAGAAAACATCAACAATACTTTGTTTTTTAGAGGCAATCTCAGCATCCATGATAGTGCTGAGAAATTCTATTTCTTCTATTTCATCTTTGCCAGCGAAGCCCAATATATCATTGAGAAAGTGAATGAGAATATCTTTATTTTTCTCAGTGCCAAATATTCTCTTGAACGCGAAATTGTTTTTTGGATCGAGAAATTTCGAAAAGGCCATAATTAAATACAATTAGGAGACGAATAATTATACACTATTTTTCGCAAATGTTCAACCTCTGATTACTCCTTATTCTTTGCCCTTCCTGCACGCTTACGTTCATTTGGATCAAGGAATTTCTTGCGTAAACGTATAGATTTTGGAGTTACTTCCACCAATTCATCATCATCTATATACGCTATCATATCCTCCAGTGTCATTATCTTTGGTGGAGTGAGCTTTATAGCTTCATCACTACCTGAAGCTCTTACGTTTGTTAATTGCTTACCCTTTAACACATTTATCTCCAAATCATTGTCACGGCTATGCTGGCCGACAACCATGCCACAATATACCTTATCCTGTGGCTTAATAAACATAATTCCCCTGTCTTGCAAATTGAAAATTGCATATGCCACAGCCTCACCCTTATCTGTAGAAATTAAAACTCCATTGCGCCTTCCAGAAATTGGACCTCTATGTGGAGCATAACTGTGAAATAAACGGTTAATTATGCCTGTGCCACGAGAATCAGTTAAAAACTCTCCTTGATAACCGATTAATCCTCTTGATGGCACTAAAAACGTTAATCTTGTCCTGCCATTACCAGAAGGTCTCATGTCAGTTACTTCACCTTTACGGAAGCTGAGTTTTTCCATGATGATTCCACTATATTCATCATCTACATCAATTACTACTTCCTCTATAGGTTCAAGTTTTTTACCGCCTTCTTCTTTAAATAACACGCGAGGGCGTGATACCGAAAGCTCAAAACCTTCTCTCCTCATATTTTCAATTAACACTCCAAGCTGTAACTCACCACGCCCACCTACTTCAAATGCTTCACCGCTTGGTGCCAAAGTCACAGTAATTGCAACATTTGTTTCTGCTTCCGCATATAAACGATCCTTTATAGCAGTTGAAGTAAGCTTTGTACCTTCTTGCCCAGCAAAAGGTGAATCATTAACGCTCAGAGTAATCGCCATTGTTGGCGGATCAACTGGAGTTGAGCTTACTGCAGTTGTAACTTCTGGTGCTGCTATAGTATCTGAAACCGAAGCTTCCTCAAGTCCTGCAATTGCAATTATGTCTCCCGCCACAGCTTGTTCTACTGGAATGCGTTTCAAGCCAGAAAATGAGAGCAACTTAGTTAATCTTCCTCGTTCAATTACTTTGCCATCGAGGTCAAGCACCTTAAGATCTGAATTGACTTTTGCAATGCCCTGATAAACCTTTCCTGTCAATATTCTGCCAAGAAATTTATCAGACTCAAGTAGAGTGACCAACATAGCAAAAGGTGCATTTTGATTATAAACAGAAGGTTTTATATAATCTATAACCGTTGAAAATAATGGGCTTAAATCTTTTCTTTCATCAGAAAGCTCCTTAGCACACCAGCCATTTCTACCTGAAGCATACAACACTGGAAAATCTAGCTGCTCGTTGGTTGCATCAAGGTTAAAAAATAACTCATATATTTCATTTAATACTTCATCAATTCTGCTATCTGGTCGGTCGACCTTATTGATTATCACAATTGGCTTCAAATTTGCTTTTAGTGCTTTTGAGAGCACAAATTTTGTTTGTGGCATGGGACCTTCTGCAGCGTCAACCAGCAGCAACACACCATCTGCCATGCACAATACCCTTTCCACTTCCCCACCAAAGTCCGCGTGCCCTGGCGTGTCAATAATATTGATCTTTTCATCGCCCCACATTATTGATGTACATTTTGCAAGTATTGTAATTCCGCGTTCACGCTCTTGATCACCACTATCCATCACTCGTTCTTGAACTTCTTGATTCTCGCGGAATGTGCCACTTTGTTTTAACATGTTATCAAGTAAAGTAGTTTTACCGTGGTCAACGTGTGCGATTATTGCTATATTTCGGATCGATTTAAATTCGTTCATTTTCTATCATTTCAAAATTAATTTAGTAATAAGTATACATAAAATACACTTGGAGTAAATAACTAAAGCTGTGTATAAATGCTGTGTTTCCAAGATATTATAGGATTACTTTGTTAAATATTCCCTACTCCCAGGTTTTGTTATGGGTAGTTGTTTTAATTCACTTGGAAGTTCTTCCTCGCTGTAGTTTTTGATGTTCAGTTCAATCAAAGATATGACAGGAAAAGGCAGTTTCGTTTCACTATTTCTCTTTATCAAAGAAGCTTCAGCAACAACTTTACCTCCTTCCCCTTCTGCACATTCCACTGCTTCAAGTGAAGATTTACCTGTGGTTATTACATCTTCAATGAGCAATATTTTCTCACCCTTTTTGATCTTAAATCCACGGCGTAATTCAAACTTACCATTAACGCGCTCGCAAAACATTGTCTTTATTCCAAACTGCCTGCCAATCTCATAACCCACAATTATTCCACCAATTGCAGGAGATAATATTAAATCTATGGAGCTATTTAATTCTTTTTTTATTTTATCTGCTAATAATGCGCAAACTTTCATGGCTCTGCTTGGATTTTCAAAAATCTTCGCACACTGTATGTATGTGTCACTATGCAGCCCGGATGATAAAACAAAATGCCCATGCAAAATTGCTTCTGCTTCTTTAAATTCTTTTATTATTAGGTTATTTTCGTCTAATATCATTTTTTAAGTTTCACTATTACATTCTTTATTAATTATCTGAGTGATACAAACATCAGACCACACATTTATTGCAGTTTCAAACATATCGATGATTGTATAAATAGGCAAAATCAGTCCCATAATATGCAGAGGAACATTCATCGACATGAGATAACTGGTTGCCATAAAATAGCACCCCATCGGCACTCCAGCGTTACCAATTGCAGCCCCTGTAGCTAAAAAAATCCATATCAACATTTCGCTTAAGGAAAATACGTATCCGTTCATTTCTGCAACAAACATTACAGTGATTAGTATAAATGCAGCACATGCATTCATGTTAATTGTTGTGCATATTGGTAAAATAAAAGACGATAATTTCTTTGGCACCTTTAGCTTGTTCTGCACACATTCTATAGTTGTTGGCAATGTTGCACTGGATGATTTAGAAAAAAACGCAAGTGTGAGTGCTGGCATAACCCCTTTCAGCGTTTGAATTGGTGATATGCCTTTATACCACATAAATAGCGGTAAAATCAGAAATGCCTGCACAAAATTTGCAGACATTATGCAAACAAAATACCATAAAAGATTGTAGAACTCACTACCGCCTTTTAATTCATGCAAAAAACATGTAATAAAAGACCAAACAGCAAGCGGAATAAATTTTAATAACCCTTGAGCAATTTTAAGTAGCGTATCAAAAAGTGCAGAGAATACTTGATATAATATATCCTGCTTTTCTTTTGAAAGTGAAACAATAGCTCCACCCATCAAAAAAGCGATTAATATGCTACCAATCATATTATTTTCAAGAAAAACTTGCACAAAATTAGAAGGAATGAGTGATTTTAAATATGAAAAATAACTGTGGTTATTGCTGTTAATACTCCCTATTGTATTACTTATGAAATTTTTTCTTGCTGGATCTATTAACAAATAAAACGATAATGCAACAAACGCAGCTATAATAGTTGTAAGCAGAGTATAAAATAGTGTTTTCTTAACTAAGACTTTGATTTCAATTGAGTCTTTGAGTCCGGAAATTGTGGAAACTATGGATAAAAAAACCAGAGGTAAGCTTATTAATTTGAGCAAGCTGATAAAGATATCACTAAATAGCTTTGCTATTTCAAATATGATTTCATTGTTTAGGTAGTAAGCAACTATTGCAAGCAGTATAGAAAAAAGTATTGCAAACTTGTGCATTGAAAATAAAACTTCAAAGTAACATTATACAATAATTTTGCTGTTTTGGAATCAGATTGATAGACAAAATAACTTTACAGATTAGGGAAAGATAAGAGGATGTGTTTATTCGGAGACAGTGTAAGATTTCTTAATTTAAATTTAGGTGCACTTAGCCCATTCTGGTGATAACAAATTGGAATAGATAAGATATGATAACTAACTCTTCTGCGAGTATATAGTTTTGCCGGACACAACAGTACGTACTACGTGTCCTTTTACTTTGCGACCATCGAAAGGAGAATTCTTTGATTTACTAGCAAAGTTGTCAGTTTTAATTTCCCATTCATGATTGAGGTCAACTAAAATTAAGTCTGCAGCAAGGTTTTTTTGTATACGACCACGTGGTATGTGTATTATATCTGCAGGCTTATATGTCAATTTTGCAAGCACATCAAGTAGACCCATTTGCCCACTGTGATAGAGTTCAAGTGAAAGGGGCAGCATTGTTTCAAGACCAACAATACCAAATGCAGCATTTTCAAGTGGTAGATCTTTAGAACTACGATCATGCGGAGCGTGATCAGTTGCAATGCAATCAATCACACCTGTCTTTAAACCTTCAACCATAGCTAAACGATCTTCTTCAGTGCGAAGCGGCGGATTCATTTTTGCAATTGCTCCATGTTGTTTTACTATATCTTCAGTCAAAGTGAAGTGATGAGGGGTTACTTCGCACGTAACATTTAATCCCAAATCTTTTGCACGTTTAATAGCATCAAGTGAATCTTTTGAAGAGACATGTAGAATATGGTAGTGCACATTTTCCATATCCTTCATTAGCAGTATATCGCGATTTACCATAACCGATTCTGACGCACTCAAGATCCCCTTTACTCCCAATTCTTCAGAAATTTTACCTTCGTTGATTGCGCCACCAGCAGATAAATTTAAATCTTCTGCATGTTGAGCAATAGGAACATTCAGCATACTTGAATAAAGCAGCGCCTGTCTCATAATCATTGGGTTCATAACTGGCATGCCATCATCGGTGAACCCAACCGCACCTGCTTCCTTTAAAAGTGCCATTTCAGTCAGGTGTTCTTCCGAAGTGGTGATTTTAGCGTAAAATTCAACGTTTACATGTGAAGTTTCAAGTGCTCTATATTTCAAATATTTAGCCAAAATAACGCTATCAATTGCTGGAACAGTGTTTGGCTGACAAACTACAGTTGTAACTCCCCCCGCAGCTGCAGATTTGCTGCCTGTATATATAGTTTCTTTATGTTCCTGGCCTGGTTCACGAAAATGTACGTGAATGTCAATAAGGCCTGGCATTAGAACAAGCCCTTTACAGTCTATTGTTTCATCAACTCCACTTGTTGAAAATAATGATTCACCAAAGTCAACAATTTTATCCCCTTCAGTCAATAATGAACCTTTTATATCAAGTTTAGTTTCCGGGTCGATAATACGAGCATTAGTATACGCAATTTTATAGCCTTCCTTTTGCCCTGTTTGCAACAAATCCCAAGTTTGAGTCATTATATTTGAGTATCGATTATAAAATAAATCTAAAGTTTTTTTAATAAAACACAACCAAATTAAAACACAGACTAAGAGCTGTCTTGAATTAAAGTGCTTTCATTACCCTAAAGATTTGGTTCTTATAACCTAGTTAGCTCAGTTTTAACGTTAATGTGTGAAGCTCTGAGTTCTGTTGAAGGATTTTCCAGCTGAATATCTAGCTCATTCTGTATGTTCGATAAACAAATTAAAGCTGAATCAAAAATTTCATCACACTGCTTTGCTTCATGTATATCATCAATTATTTCCTCGAATTCTTCCACATCATCCATTTCTTGCGGCGCACTTTTTAATATCGCTTTTATTTGGTTTAAGTTTTGACGAATTTTCTCCTGATATCCAACAATTCTCTCTTGATATATATCAATCATTTTTTGACATGCGTTGCCTCTAAATGGATGTTCTTTTTTCTCTTTTATGTAAGAACTTTGAAAGTCTTTACAGTTAAGGATTGCTTCTCTATGTTTTTTTATGTCATTAATTGCGCTGATTATCGACTTATCTATTTTCTTTAAATTTTCTTCCCGTTCTTCTCTTTTAATTATACTTTTGGATTCATTTTTTATCTGGTTCATTTTGTCATACAGGTTTCTGCATCCTTTGTAAGATGCCATTGGTTGTAACATTCCTTCTTTTACACCTTTATTGTAAAAATTCTTCAACTCATCACTTGATAGTATTGTTATAGCATCTTCCCTTTTACCTTGTGATTTAGGATACTTTTTATTCAATAAACTAACATGATTTAACAAGAAATCTCTAACTAGCCCTTCTTTTTTTACTTCGGATAATCTTTCTAGTGTTTCTATATATTTCAGAGTTTCCGCAAAGAGCTGTCCACCAGAGGGAGCAAATCCTTGAAGTGATTTACTCTGTGCTTTACAAAAATCGGTTTGTAAAAAATCTTCAGCTTGTTTTTTTATTACTGAAAGTTCATTAAAGGCTTTTTCTGGATTGATTTTTCTCAAAATACTAATAGCTTTTCTAATCGCTTTTTCTCTCTTTTTATTATCTTGCTTTTCATTTAAGAGGTTGTCCGGAAACTAGTAAATTCAAGCATATTCCCTCTTTAACATAACCCTACTCATAGCTAGGTATATGAAATTCTCAGTGGATGTTGTGAGTAAATCATACTCCTTCGATAGCCTTCTATTCCTATTAACCCAAGCAAAAGTCCTTTCTACAACCCATCTTCTTGGCTGTACTTTAAACCCTTGTTCTCTTGTTGGTAGTAGCTCAGGTGGCGTATCTTTGTGCACCCAAAATCTACATGGAGGCCTTTTAACAATTTCAATATCTATGTCATATTCTTCCTTTATGTGATTCTTTAAATTTCTTCCTTGGTATCCCATGTCAGCCCACATTTTTTAACTTTAGTATATTTTGTTCTCATATTGTTTAATGCTATTTTAATACCATCTCTATCATTTTCGTTAGCAGCGCCTACGTAACAACCTAGTATAAAACCCTGAGTGTCTGTAATTATATGCCTTTTTCTACCCTTTACTTTTTTTTACTTCCATCATAGCTTTGATCCCCTTTTCTGTAGTCTTTACAGATTGACTATCTACTATACAGGCACTCGGCTGCTCATTCTTTCCTATTTTTCTTCTACTATATTTTGTAATTTCATAATTCATTTTCTCAAAATTCCCTGCTTCTTCCATTGCCTGAACTGCTCATACACAGTCTTCCATAGCGGAAAATCATTTGGTAAATACCGCCATTGACACCCTGTACGCAATACATAGAAAATTGCTTCTAATATTTCTTTTTTGCTATACTTTGGCAGCCTTCCTCCTTTCTTGTATGATACTCTGAAGTGTTTTTCTATTCTTGCCCATTCCCTTTCGCTTAGATCTGTTGGATACTTTTTTCTCATCTTTACCCCGTACTAAAATTTCAGATATTATAGCCTTTTACTTGTTTCCGGACAACCTCTAATATGAGATGTTCAGTTTTGGTAAAAGCATTACCTTGATCACTCTTTGCAATGTTACAAACGATGTTTTTTACAACTTCTTCGGTTGCTGCATAATCTATTTCTTTTGCAAAGCAGTCAACAAATGATTGCCAAACTTTTTTATTAACAAGTTTACTTGTCTTATTTTCAAAATCTTCTATATCTTTGAATCCTAAAATAGTATAGAGATTTTTTTCGATTATTGGTTCGGCATGTTGTTTTGCCACTTTACCTTTTATATTGAATGGAAATTTACTAATCTTAGTTGTACCCACAATATTACCTCAATATTAACGCTATCTATAAAAGTATAAAGATTTAATATTTAATTTTTAATTAATACTAGCACAGCTAACTACGGGAGCATTATGCTAGCATCAATTAACACTTTAACTTCTAACTTGTCATCAGTAATATTGTTTATATAAAAACTATAATTTTTTATGCCTGAACTTGGGAATATATTGCTATTGCTAGCCTGCTTATTGTCTTTGACATATTTGTTTTTACCGCTTAGTTCTTGTCGGTTTATTACCACTGCCATATTTTTTTGTGTATCAGCGTCAATGGCTATTTTGATCTACTGCCACATTACAAATGATTTTTCACTTGAAAACGTATACTACCACTCACACACAACAAAACCTTTGATCTACAAGATTTGTGGTGTTTGGGGAAACAAAGAAGGGTCCATGTTGCTTTGGACCTTAGTGCTTGTCATGTATTTATTACTAATGGATATTTATATACCTTCTGTCATCCCAGTTTCCCCCTCTGTCATCCCAGTCTCTTCTTCTGTCATCCCAGTGCCCAGACACTGGGATCCAGACAATTTAATTGCAAATGAGTACATCAAATGGCAGTGTAATAAAAACTGGATTCCAGTGTCAAGCACTGGAATGACACCAAAACGAACTAATGGTAGTAAATTAAAAAAAATATCTCTTATCACTCATGGGCTGATTTGCTTTTGTTTTTTGCTGTTCACTTTAATTGAATCCAGCCCCTTCACTAAAATGCCAGGCATTGAAACAGATGGATTGGGTTTTAATCCGATATTGCAGGATATAGGCCTTGCTATTCATCCACCGATATTATATTTGGGGTACCTTGGATTTAGCGTTCCTTTTTCGCTCTCTATAGCTGGATTAATTTTAAATACTGAAGGAAATGTTTGGGCTAAAATTGTCAGGCCTTGGGTACTTATTTCTTGGTCGCTGCTCACTTTGGGCATCAGCTTGGGTAGCTGGTGGGCATATCGCGAACTTGGGTGGGGTGGATTTTGGTTTTGGGATCCAGTGGAAAACGTTTCTTTGATGCCGTGGCTAATTGCAGTAGCGCTGACACATTTGTTGCTCGTGGTACGGAATTTCAATGTTTTAAGGAACTTTGCTATTTTACTTACGCTTACAACTTTTATATTGAGTGTGACTGGAACATTTCTAGTCCGCTCAGGAATACTTACCTCAGTGCACACGTTTGCAGATGACCCAAGATATGGACTATATATATTAGCTCTACTTGGTGTAATTACAGTCAGTAGCTTAGTAATATTTGTAGTATTTACGAGAAAAAATCACACGCCTGCGATGTCATTCCAATGCTTGACACTGGAATCCAGAAAGAAACTTGCTACTCAAGTGACAGAGGGTAGAAGATTCTTTTCACGCTTTACGATGATACTGATGAACAATTTATTATTCATCACTGCCTTTTTCATCGTGTTCGTTGGCACTTTATACCCTACAGTGCTTGAGTATTTAACCGGTGAATTAATTTCAGTTGGAGCACCATATTACAATTCTTTATTTAACTCTATTGCACTAGCTATTCTAGTGCTCACCATGATCGGGCAATACTGCAGTTGGCAGGGAAATAGTCTATTGCCAATATTCCGTGAATATAGATTTTCATTCTGCAGTGCTGCAGCTATTTTGCCGTTTATCTTTCACATGGAGCTAATAATTGTGCTATCAATTACTATCTCCATAGCATTATTAATCTTTGTTTTAGAAGCATACAGTAAAAGAATTCGTTTATTTAAGGTAGCATTTGGTGAATCAATTTTATTAGCAAGAAGAGTTTCTAAGTCCTACTATGCAATGATGCTTGCTCATGCTGGAGTGGCAATTCTAGTGCTTGGTATAGCTTATTCAGTTGGTTGGCAGGAGAAAAAAGAAAATTACTTAAAAATAGGGGATAGCATAACAGTCAATAAATTTAAAGTTACTTTACGCAATATTGAGCTAATAAAAGAAAAAAATTTCCATGCAGTGAGGGGTACAATGGATATCAGGAATTTGCTGAATAATAAGATATTAGGTGAAGTAACTCCTGAATATAGATTTTACCTTGCGGAAGGTCAGAAAAATGTTGAAAGCAGTATCTACCACAATTTGCTTTCTGATATTTATGTTGTAATTGGAGAGATTGATAAGAGTAAGAGCAAAATCGCAGCCAAAGTGCACTATAAACCTGGAATGTCTATAATCTGGCTTGGATCCTTTCTTATCGCTTTTGGTTCGCTCCTTGCTGCTTTTCCTTTTAGTGGACGAGCAAGGATTGTCTAGCTGTCGTGGATTTATTAACAACGCTCCTAGGTCCAGAGTGCAACGTATGAGAAATTACCGAGCTATAGATACTGATTTGCAAAGGTTAGAACCAAAGAAAGTTATATTTTTTTATTGACAGACCTATATATTACGATATTCACTAAGGGATTAGTGAGTAATGGTTATACAATATGAATGGTGGGGTATCAGGCAAGGAAAAAGTTATACGCACTCCTTTCGATTTTAAGGAGCCTTACAGCGATTGGCGTCAAATTTTTAAACGTCCTAATCAACAGTATAACCCTTCCAACTATGATTCGTCGAGCGAAATAAATGAACACGATATAGAAACTCAAAAGATTGAAGAAGGTGATGGCCATGATTCAGGTATTAGTTCCGATGATGAGGATGACCGGACAACTTATACAGCAGTACAATTAACTAATGATTCTCTTGATAGCCAAAGATATACAGGAATATGCATTCCAACACCAACTGATGGTTGGGTAGGTGAAAATAATCATCAGACTGGTTTATCAGGTGATTTGCCAGACGTGAGTAATAATCCACAAATTTTTGAAAGTACTGATTCAGTACAGCTAGATAATATTGTTTTTAGCAATCTAATTCAGCTTTCCTTGATTAGTCAAGAGCATAATTCTATCTGCAATGATCATGTAATTTGTGATTCAGGTCACAATTCTGACGATGAGGATCAGATTCCAGAGGACTTTCCTTCAAGGAAACGAGTACGATCGATTGAAATTGATCAGTTTGAACCGTTGTACAAGAAGAGGAAAATAGAAGCACAAAATAATCAAAAATATACAGAAAATGTATGTAATCCAACAAATGGTGGTTTGTTAGGTGAAAGTGATAATCCACAAACTTTTGAAAGCGATCCTTTACAGCATGGTAGTAATGGTTTAGGTTATAACTTCAATGGTTATAGTCAAGCAACTTATAGTAAATTAAGTGCTTCAGATCAAGAAGAGGGTCAAGGCTATTCTTTAGGTGGTTCTTGTGAAAATAAAGAAAATTTGACAAAGGGCGCTGGTGGTAGTAATCAGACTTTTGAAGGTGAACAGAAAAGCTCAGAATTTCCGAAAGTTGACAATTGGTGTGCGCCAAGAAGTGCGTAAGGAACAGTTGGTGAAAATCCAACACGGGTAAAGCTTAACATTTGGTGGAAGGCAACATGGGTAATAACGCTAAGGCAAGATATTACTCACCTCATCGGGATCGAAGGCCGCGTCATGTGTTGAGATGGACCTTACGTGAACTTGGGAGATCCTTTGTATTCCTGTAAGGGTACTCTGGAACAAGTCAATAAAGGCGAGGACTGGAGGAAGATGCAAAGGAAGTCGGACTAATTGATAGTACTCGGAGTGTGGGAAAGCCACATACAAGGGGAAGCGGTTAGCAATATAGTGACTGGTATAGGGATTGCTATACCAATACAACAGAGATTAGAGGAGTATGCAAGGAAAACTAAACCAGATAGCAGTAAGGGCTAAGCAAGATAAGCGAGTAAAATTTACATCATTAGTTCATTTGATTAATGAAGAGAATCTTGCAGAGTGTTATAAGGAACTAAAACGCAACAAGGCTTGTAGTATAGATCGTGTGACAGTGGAAGCTTATGGAGAAAATCTAGAAGAGAAACTTAAAACACTAGTGGATAGTATGAAGAGAAAACAATATCAACCGCTACCAGTGAAAAGGGTATACATACCCAAAGCCGGGAGCAAAGAGAAGCGCGGTCTCGGAATACCATCAACGGAAGATAAGTTGGTACAGGTAATGCTAAAGAAGATATTAGAAAATATTTATGAAGCAAACTTTATGGACAGCTCGTATGGATTTCGACCAGGAAGAAATTGTCATCAGGCGATAAACGCTCTAGATAAAGCAGTTATGCACAAACCAATTAACTATATTGTAGAAGTGGATATCAAGAAGTTCTTTGATAATGTTCAACATAAATGGCTAATGAATTGTCTAAGGGAACGAATAGCTGACCCAAATTTATTGTGGTTAATAAAACGATTTCTAAAGGCAGGAATAGTCGAAGTTGGATGTTATAAAGCAACCGATCAAGGCACACCACAAGGTGGTATAGTAAGCCCTGTATTAGCTAATATATACTTACACTATGTGCTGGACTTATGGTTTGAAAAGAAATTTAAGCCAAAAGCCAGAGGATATTTACAGCTAATAAGGTTTTGCGACGATTTTGTAGTTGGCTGCGAGAGGAAGAAGACGCAAAAGAATTTCTAGAATTACTGAAACAAAGACTAAGTAAATTTGGGTTGGAAATAGCTGAAAATAAAACAAAAATAGTAAAGTTTGGTAAGAAAGAATGGTATCAAGCAGAAAGAGAGAAACGTAGGACGGCTAGCTTCAACTTTCTAGGATTTACACATTATTGTGGAAAAGTCGTAATGGTAAACTTATGATGAAGCAGAAAACTTCAAAAATAAGCCTAGCCAGAAAGATTAAAGAAATCAAAGAATGGTTGAAGATGGTACGAAGTCGTATCTGTTTCAAAGATTGGTGGCAGAAACTTAAAGCCAAACTAACAGGACACTATAGCTACTTCGGAGTTAGCGGAAATTATCGGTGTTTGATTCAATTCTATCGACCGGTAACAAAGTTAGCATTTAAGTGGATAAACCGACGTAGTCAAAAGAAAAGTATGGATTGGGAACAATTTATACACTATTTAAAAGTAAATCCATTACCAAAACCAAAGGTATATGTTTCTTTATACACAGGAGCACTAGTGTGAACGCTGTATTGTGGAGCCGTGTGCGGGAAATCCGCAAGCACGGTTCTTTTGGGGAGACTATGGTTATGAGACCAAATCGCTGGTTTCAAGGTCATGAGTCTCTACCAGACGTCAAGCAAGTTTTTTCGTTTCTATAAATCTGGATTTCAGCGTTATGCGCTGGAATGACAACGTGAGGTAAATTTTTCAACATCCCAAAATTACAGAATTCAGTCTGTTTAATTAAGTGTGAACTGTTACACGAAAATTTTGTAAACAGATTAATATACCCTGTTTTTGCTATTCATCTAAAAATGGAACCATAGAGTACGTTGAGGAGCGTAAGCAAATTTTAATGCAAAAATTACTATCAAAAAATAGATTATGCAAGAGGTCTAATTATTCTGCCGCAATTTTGCTCTATCACACTTGCCACATTTAATATTCCAGCTTCATCATAATAATTTCCAATCACTTGCAAGGCAAGTGGTAAACCCTCATTGGAGAGCCCAACAGGAACAGAAATAGCAGGCAATCCTGCCAGACTTGCCGGCACAGTAAACACATCATTGATGCACATAATTAGCGGATCTGGCTTTTCATTTAAGCCAAAAGCTTCTGTTGGAGCAGATGGCACAAGTATGTAATCTATTTTTTCAAACGCTTTTATAAAATCATTTCTGATTAATGCCCTGATACACTGTGCTTTTTCGTAATATTCATTGTAATGACCTGAGGAAAGCGCATAAGCGCCAATTAAAATTCTTCTTTTCACCTCTTTACCGAAACCTTCTGCTCTTGTTAGTGAATACATTTCTTCAAGGGTATCAGCATCAACCCTGAACCCATAACACACACCGTCATAACGAGCAAGATTGGATGAAGTTTCAGCAGAACAAATTAAATAATAGACTGGTATTGCATATTTAGTATGTGGCAGAGTAACGTCAACAACTTCAGCGCCATTTTCTTTTAAATAGGAAGCAACTTTCTCCCAATTATGGACTATTTCCTCTGAAATTCCATTCATCCTATATTCTTTTGGTATACCAATACGCTTACCCTTGACATCACCATTTATAAAGCTAGAAAATTTAGGCACTGGCTTTTCGCTTGATATTGAATCTTTTGTATCATAGCCACAGATTGCTTCCAGCATTAATGCTGAATCAGAGACAGAACGAGTAATGACTCCTGCTTGATCTAGAGAACTCGCAAATGCAATCATACCAAAACGCGAGCATCTTCCATAAGTTGGCTTTATTCCAACCACTCCACAATAAGCTGCTGGTTGGCGCGCAGATCCACCGGTGTCACTCCCTAGTGCTCCAGCGCATAAAAATCCAGCCACCGATGCTGCAGATCCACCAGATGATCCACCAGGAACAACTTTTTCCCCATCGCTTTTTCTAATCCACACATTTTCAACAGGGCCAAAATAGCTATTTGTGTTCGCAGAACCCATAGCAAATTCATCCATATTAAGCTTACCGAGCATGGCTACTCCACTTTTTAAAAGCAAGTCAGACACCGTAGATTCGTAAGTCGGAACGAAATTTTCCAGCATTTTTGAGCATGCTGTTGTTTTTATTCCTTTTGTACAGAATAGATCTTTGATGCCAACTGGTACACCCATGAGCGGCGAGATTAAATCATCCTTTTGCCTAGAGAAATGTTCATCTGCAGCTTTAGCAGCTTTCATTGCTATCTCTGGGGTTTTTGTTATAAATGCATTTAATTTCTCATTTTCAACCGCACTGATGTGCGCCTCTACGAGTTCAACGGCAGAAAAACTCTTTTTTTTGAGCCCGTCATGCATTTGTGTAATACTTAACTTTCTTAGTTCATTCATCAATATTTAATTTTTAGCAAGACGTTAATTATAACATGGCACGATAAAAAATCCATACATTTATAGTTACAGCTAGAAATGTAGCTAAGGTAACTTAGATTCACCGACAATCGTCATCCCGCTACTTGTTAGCGGCTAAGAGATACCGCAGCGGTATGACGTAGAAGCTATACTTTTATACTCACCAACTCAGTATCCAATCCGGATTGTATCTTAAAAAGGTCAAAAGACTATAATAAGCAAAGGAGTGATACTGTGTCTGAGTGAAAATCGTTGAGATCCCAGTGTCTGCTGCTTGCATAGCATTTATTTACAAAAAAATAGTCATGCAAGAGACTTTGCTTGGATATTTGATATAATTTAGGTCTATTAAAGCAAAAAATACTAACATGAATAAAGTGATAACATTTGGTTGTCGTCTAAATTTTTACGAGAGCGAGTTAATCAAAGAAGCATTAAAAAAAGCAAAGAGAGAAAATGTTGTTGTGGTGCATAGCTGTGCAGTGACAAACGAAGCAGAACGTCAGGTAAAGCAAAAGATACGTAAGATTTACAAAAATGATCCAAATAAAGAAATTATCGTAGTTGGTTGTGCTGTTCAGTTGGATCCAGAAGTTTACAGTAGCATTCCTGGTGTAAGTAAAGTGCTCGGTAATCAAGATAAGCTAAAAGCTGAAAATTACTTACTAAATGACGATAAAATCTTGGTCAGTGATAACCAAGTAGAACCTGTTCTAATTAATGGATTTGAAGATAAGTCAAGGGCATTTATTGAAATTCAAAATGGTTGTAATCATAGCTGCACATTTTGTTCAATTACTGAGGCAAGAGGGAATAATCGATCTGTGCCAATAAACAGTATTATAGAGCAAATCAGGATCTTTGTAGAAAATGGATATCAAGAAGTAGTGTTTACAGGGGTTGATATTACTGACTTTGGTACAGATTTGTTGGGTAAGCCATCACTTGGTTCAATGATTAGGAGAGTTTTAAAGGATATACCAGAGTTGAAGAGGCTAAGACTTTCCTCTATCGATGTTGCTGAAGTTGACGACGAATTAATGGATTTAATAGCTAATGAGTCAAGACTTATGCCTCATTTACATTTGAGTCTACAATCTGGTAATAATTTAATACTAAAGAGAATGAAGCGTCGTCACAACAGAGAACAAGTGATAGAATTTTGTCATAAAATGAAGAGCTTGAGGCCTAATATAGCATTTGGCGCTGATATTATTGCTGGATTTCCAACAGAAACTGATGAAATGTTTCAGGATACAGTTGATTTACTGAAAAAAACAAATATAGTTTACCTACATGCTTTTCCATATTCAGAGCGGAAAAATACACCTGCTGCACGAATGCCACAAGTACCAGAGAATGTGCGTAAAGAACGAGTAAAAAATTTAAGAGAAGTAAATAAAGAAATTATGAGCAGTTTTTGTCAATCCTTGATCAACACTAAGCAAAGTGTTCTGGTTGAGCAAAATAATGTCGGTAGAGCAGAAAATTTTGCATTAATAAAGCTTGAATCAAAAGCTCAAGCCAAGAGTATTGTGAAAGTTAATGTTAAAGGAGTGGAAAATAATTATCTAATTGGAAATATTTTTTCTTAATTTTTGTACATTGAAGAAATATACGATATAGTAATTATACTGTAAATGATAATTGTGAATTCATTTATGATAACTAGAATATCTATTACTTTATTTTTGATTTTCATTTCATGTGTCTATTTTTTTATTACTTATATTAGTAATGATACACACATTGAGCAAGTACAACCCTTAAAATTAGAAACAGACAATAATAAAAGTGTGATACGTTCTGAGGAGGTTACTGCAAAAGAAATACCAATAAAATATCAAGAACTTGAAAGTAGTCCACCTTCTGTTTTCCAAGTAGCTGATCAGAAAAATATGTGGTCACGTATTGCAGATCAAGCTGAGCCTACAAAAGAAAAATCAAAAAAACTTGATTTTTATGTTAGCGCTAACGGTGGTAAGGT
Organism: Wolbachia endosymbiont of Drosophila innubila; assembly: GCF_021378375.1. Lineage (NCBI taxonomy): Bacteria > Pseudomonadati > Pseudomonadota > Alphaproteobacteria > Rickettsiales > Anaplasmataceae > Wolbachia > Wolbachia endosymbiont of Drosophila innubila. The sequence goes on from NZ_CP076228.1 coordinate 229,876, forward strand.
ATACCATGATAATTCAGAAATATTTGTAAAGGGTATACAAGAAATAGGAAAAAGAGTCCTAACTTTAGTTGAAAGTCATTATGGTTTTATAATAAAAAATATAGTGGCAGATGAAATTAAAAGTATACAGCAATTTGATGGTAAATTTGATTTCCAGTGGTTTAGCAGCATGTCTTTAGGTTACTATGCTGGAGAAAATGGTAAAATTGATTTTGAAGCCGCGTATTCTATAGCCAATATTGAAGATAGTAATTCTCCTCCGGTATTTGATAAATCAGCAAGTATATTTGCGTTTTTGTTAAACTTCTATTATAATCCCAGCGTTCAGGATACACAATTTGCTCCGTACATCGGTCTTGGTATAGGACCAACAGTTTTTAGATTAAAAAGGATTAATGGGTCACCCCAAAATTCAATGCCACTGAATGTTCCTTGGTTTGCTTATCAAATAAAACTTGGTGTTGATTATTCAATAATCCCAGAAATCAAAACCTTTCTCGGCTATCGTTACTTTAGCGTTCCGATACCTGTTGCAGATGACATATCTACTCACAATATTGAAGTTGGTTTGATATTTAATTTTTAGTGATAATTTAATATATATATAAATTCTTATCTTTTCTATCTAACAAACCAAATGTTGGTACGATTGTTGCTTTTAAAAAAATGACAGTTTCTACTGTTCTAATATTATTCGCTAGCCTTTTTGATTTCTGATGCAATAAGCTTTGCTTATCTTCTCTATGTTCTATAAGCCCGCCGATTACCATAATTTCACCGCTCTTAATTTTTAACATAGAGTTCATTTCTCTGATTTCAACAATTGGAATGTCGCTATTTAATTTCATTTTACTCTGCTGTGCGACGTACTCTATATCTGGATCTTTAGTGTAGCCGTTAATTCTTGATAAAGTTGGATGTATATCCATGAATATTTCACTAGTATCAATGTTAATGCTTGGGTGGATTATTAGCACAACACCTATTGGGACGCTATTCATCTTGGTAATTAAGGTCTGATTAGAGTTTCTAGTATCTTTTTGTATATCGGAGGTAAAATAAATATGGTTTTTAGTAAATGAAATCATCGCTTGCTGATTATTTATAGCATGTACTCTGGGGCTTGAAATTACAGTTGAAGTGCCAAATTTGTCTAAATTTTTTACTAAATCTCCTAGATCATTTGCACCAAAGTTCATTGCTAGGTTAATAATGGAGTTATCTTGATTTATTATAGACTTAGTTCCATCTTGTAAGTCATTTAAGTTCATACCAGAAAGGTATTTGTCATCTAGCACAACTTCAACTATTTTTGCCTCTATCATTACTTGAGAAGACGCTAACTTCTTAACCTTATTAATATATTCTTCAACAGCTTTGTGGATATCTTTTTTAGCATTCAAAATAATAACACCAGCTTCTCTGTTGGATGAAAGGAATTCGCCATCATCCACCCCGTTAACATCCATTATTGCATTCAAGCCTTTTTCTAATGAATTCCATAAGTCACTACTGTATTGAGACTTCATAACATTGTTATAGTCCCTATCAACGTTACTTCCATCACTGTTAGTAATATTGTTATTAATGACGAAACTGCTTTGAGCAGAATGTTGAATATTGATGAAGTCTACGTAATAATTTTGTGCGTATGGCAAGTCCTGCTCAATTCTAATTACACCATTACTTGTTGAGTAACGCAGTTTGGCGCTATTTGCTATACTCTGAATTACTTCGTTTATATCCTTATCTTTTAGCTTTAAAATAATATTACCTGATATTTTTGGGTCCATATCCAAGTTAACGTCAGAAAGTTTTCCTATCTCAATCAGCAAATCCTTTACTGATACTTCTTCACTAACATTAATAGAAATAAGCTGATTACTGATTGTGAGATCGGGAAACTCTATTGGTAAAGGCATAATTTCTGGTATTGCCGGTTCATTAATCTCCAAAGAGGTGTTATATTGTTGCAACGGATAATCGTGCTTATAATTGTCTATGTTAATAGGATATTGCTTGGTAGGTAGATGTGTGCAAGAAATAATGAAGAGGAGTATTAAGCATTTAAAAATAGCCATTAGAACAGCATACAAAATCTATACTAATAGATTTCTATAAAAATATTAAAAATGTATTTAATCTCATTTTCATCGAGCAGATAATTGTCGTGTATTAGCTTTGGCTATGTATTTTTTGTATACTCTTCTTGTACTTAAATGTAGACCAGCATAGCCCTAATTTTTTTATATATTGTACTTCTTTCTCTGTATTTAATAATAGGCTTGAAAATAAATGGTAAGCCTATAATTGTTAAGCTTAGAGCTAGGGTTGAAAGTATACAACAGGCTTTGTGTTTACTATGTAGCTCTTTCAGATAAAGCATCAAAAATCTATAAAATTTTTTGTAATTTTCTTCGATGTTTTTTTTGCTATGAGCCTTGCTAATGAACATATCTATTGCGGTATGATCGTTATTGCACTTAATGTTAAGGTCTGCACCTTTTTCTGTTAACAACTGAGCTATATCAAAATAATCCTTTTGAACAGCAAGATGTAGAGGTGCAAAACCTTGTTGCTCACAAATGTTCATATTGGCTCTAACTTCCAATAACATTTTCACAATTTGTGTATGGCCTTTTTTAACTGCGAGTAGCAAGGGAGTTCTGTTACATTTAGTAACAGCATTAACGTTTACCTTAAGCTTCAATAAGAGCTTAACTGTTTTAGTGTTACCATTATGGCTAGCTTTATGCAGCCTAGCGTTACCATTAAAATCTTGATCGTTTGCTTCTATTCCCTTTGAAACAAGAAATGTTACCATTTTTCTATTATTATGCTCAATAGCGCAATCTAACGCATCAAAACCATGGTTGTTTTTTGTGCAAAAAAACTCTTTAAGTTTAATTTATCGTTACTTGCTTGCTGTTTTTTTGCAATAAGTTTTACTATTTGCATTTTGTTGTTATACGCTGCTAGGAAAAGCGTAGTGTTATTTTCTGCATCTTTGGCTTCTATATTTGCACCTTTCTTTATCAGATATTCTATAATTTCTGCTCTGCTGTCATAATGTGCGGTGCATTGATAAATGGTTAAAAACAAAGGAGTACGAAAATTGTTATCTTCACATTCGAGATTTGCTCCGCTATCAATTAAAATTTGGACGCTTTTTTTAGAACCGTATAGTGAAGCTATATGAAGAGGAGTATAGCCCTCTTTGGCATCTTTTTCATTAATTTTTGCGCCTTTTGTTATCAAAAAATCTATTAATTCCGTGTCATCTTGTAGTGCAGCAAGGTGCAGTGGAGTGAATCCATTTTTATCCTTGGAATTAATTGTCAGTTGGTTAACAAAAAGTTTAGCAACTTTCTTGTGTCCATGCATAATGGCGTAATGCAGAGGGTTTCTATTTTCGTTGTCTACGACATTGAAATCAGCTTCGTGCTCTAGTAATGACTTTACTCCAACTAAATCGCCTTCTTTTGTGAACTTATGCAAGAGAGTGATTCCACTTGCATCTTTTGAGTTAATATCAAATCCATTTTCTACTAATTGGTTTATATCTTCCTCACGCGCCATATCACTTAAATCTCTAATTAAACTCTTTTCGCGTTAATAATACTCCTACTTGATTAAGTTTAAATGAATCTGTGAGAAATGGCTAGTGCATTCTTGCATAACAAACTTTTGGCAGCGCATTGGATGAAACGAAAAACTTACTTGACAAACTCCGCCAGCCCTCTTATCATGAAACTGAAGCTATTTATTTATCTTCGCAATCTCTGCAGTGGATTAATGACAAAAAGCTTAATATATTTGGCGTAAATCATGCTTAATTTTTTGCACTATGTGCACCTCATGTCTTTATAAAACTTTTAGGTTTCTACCTATACAAGCCGAAACGCGCTTATAAAGTGTTTAAGACAGTAAAAGACGTCAAATAGACAAGGGAGAATTTGAATACTAGCTACCCTAGGGTTTCTTTGCCTTTTTTTTTATTTGGTAAATTTCTTAACATTTATAGCTAAACGACAACTGTCATTCCTGTAAAGGTCAAGTATCCCGCTACTTGTTAGCGGGATCTAGAGATACCGTGACGGTATGACGTAGGATTGCTGTCATTCTGCTACTTGTTAGCGGCTGAGATACCGCGAATGAATCGCGGTATGACGGTTCGCGGTGGCATGACGATAAGCTCGTCATTCTGCTACTTGTTAGCGGCTGAGATACCGCGAATGAATCGCGGTATGACGGTTAGCGGCGGCATGACGTAGGATTGCTGTCATTTCGCTACTTGTTAGCGGCTGAGATACCGCGAATAAATCGCGGTATGAGACGGTTAGCGGTGGCGTGACGATAAGCTCGTCATTCCGCTACGTGTTAGCGGCTAAGAGATATCGCGGTGGTATAGCTATAAATTGTTGATATCTTTTTTATATCACATTTTTAACTTACAATAGTTAGCCAGCGTTCCTTACATTAACCAAATTTTTCAAATTCTGCACTCACCACTACCTATAACTCACTTTCACGCAATATTGATCGTTCTTAAAAAGCAATCTAACATTTTTTATTCCTTGATTGCGAAGCTTTGATGCAGCTGATTTAGCAGCCTGAGCACTTTTAAAAAATGCAACATATCCCTTACTTTCTGCACTGTCTTGTTTCGGATGACGTTTCTGCATTTCTTTTTCATATTGCTTTCTGTAATGAGGAGTATTTTGTATCAATTGTTCTGACATCTTTCTTAGGTATTGAACTTTTACTTTTGCAAGCCCAGATTTATGAAATCTTAAGACTTGAGCTGCTTTTTCTGATAAGTCTATTATTCTGCCTTCAATAAAAGGCCCTCTATCGTTAACCCTTGTAACAAGCTTTCTTCCGTTTTCTAAATTAGTGACAAGAACAAAGCAGGGTAAGGGCAAAGTCTTATGCGCTGCAGAGATCAAGTGACGGTTAAACGCTTCACCATTTGCTGTAAGTGTGCCATGATCTTCTATTCCATACCACGATGCTATCCCTATCTCTTCATAGTGTTTACAGTTTTTTGGATAATAAGTTATACCATTTATTGTGTAGCTGCTGCCAATTTTATAATGACCTGCAGTGCAGTTAAACCTGTTGCTAAAACTGCAGCTACTTATCAAAACAAATATTAGACATAGAAAGGTTAGGTTTTTTATCATTGTATTCGGTAAGAGGGTTCGATATTATGAGGATTTTAAATTATACTATAATAAATTTAGTAATGAGTAAACATCTACTGCTAAATATTAACAAAATTCAAAAAGGAATAATACATATTATTGGTATAGGTGGAATCGGAATGAGTGCCATTGCTGAAATTCTTCACAATTCCAATTGCAAAGTTCAAGGCAGTGATGCACAATCAAACGACAATATAAATAAGTTACAAAAGCTAGGTATAGAGGTTTTTATTGGTCACAATGCTAATAATATAAGCCAAGCTCAAATAGTTGTACATTCTTCTGCAATAGAATCTGATAATGTGGAGTTAATTGCGGCAAAAAATAACAATAAAACCGTTTTGCATAGATCAGACATACTTGCTGAAATTATGAAAGGTAAATATGTGATAGCGGTTTCAGGTTCAAGCGGAAAGACAACAACAACCGCTATGATTGCTTCCATTTTTGATCATTCTGGCATTGATGCGACTGTAACTGTAGGAGGGATATTAAATTCCTATAAGAGCAACTTCAAACTTGGAGGGAGTGACACTTTTCTGATCGAGGCTGATGAGTCTGATGGAACTATGCTAAAAATCCCTGCAAAGATTGCTGTCATAACAAGTATCAACAATGACCACATAGATTATTACGGCACATTTGATAATATCAAAAATGCATTTTCCCAATTCGTGAATAATGCAGATTCTGCAGTTTTACCTGATTCTGTAGACATCGATTATGATGCGGGTAATTCTATAACGTTTGGGTTTGAGAATGGTAGCATAAGAGCCAGCAACATTAAACAGCATGCTAACAGCATAGAATTTGATGTGTTGAACAACTGGATTCCAGCATTACGTGCTGGAATGACAAAAGGAAAGTGTACAGAGATGTCATCCCAGTGCGTGACACTGGGATCCAGCCCTTTAAAAAACATAGTACTATCAAATGCAATTGGAATTCACAAAGTAAGCAACGCCCTAGCTGCAATATCAGTTGCGATAAAGCTCGGAATTAGCGATGCAGATATTAAAAAAGGCCTTTTGGAATTTCAAGGAGTAGCAAGAAGATTCTCTTTGATTGCCGATATTAAAGGTGTTAAGTTAATTGAGGATTATGCCCATCATCCAAATGAAATATATGCAACTTTAACGGCTGCACGTTCGATTACTAAAGGAAAAGTAATAGGAATTATCGAACCACTTCGTTTTGCCCGCATTCGTAATTTTTTTGATGAATTCATACGCATTTTCATGATGTTTGATTATGTCATCCTCACTTCTGTTCATCCCCCAGAAGACAAGCCTATTCCTGGTTGTGGGATTGATGATATACAAAAAGCTTTAATCAGTAATGGATTTAATAACACAAAAATTATGAATGATGCTTTGCTCATTTCACATTTTATTAGTGATTCGACAAGTCCAAGTGATATAGTATTATTTATTGGTGCTGGTAGTAATATAGCTAAATTGGCAAAGGAAACTGCAGCACTTATTGCGGAAGTTAAGGTTTAATGTAATGAATAAGATAATCAATAACGTATTTGCAAGAGAAATTTTAGATAGCAGGGGTTACCCCACTATTGAGGTAGAAATTGAGCTCTGTGATGGTGCAATAGGCAGGGCATCTGTACCTTCTGGAGCTTCAACCGGTAAATTAGAAGCCTTGGAACTCAGGGACCAAGATGAGAAAAGGTATTGTGGTAAGGGAGTGCTGAAAGCTGTTCAAGCTGTAAATGGGATAATAGCAGATGAAATCATTGGAATAAATGCAGCGGACCAAAATGCAATTGATAAAGCATTAATTGAACTGGATGGAACAAAAAACAAATCAAAACTTGGAGCAAATGCAACTTTGGGTGTGTCTCTTGCAGTTGCAAAAGCAGCAGCAAACAGTTTCAAAATGCCGCTATATAGATATTTGGGAGGAAAGCAGACGAGTGTTATGCCGGTTCCACTCATTAACATAATTAATGGTGGAGTACATGCAGACAATAAGCTCGATTTCCAAGAATTCATGATTCTTCCGGTCGGTGCTGAGACTTTCAGCGAAGCGATTAGAATATCTGCGGAGGTATTCCACAACTTACGTAGCATTCTTAAGAAAAAAGGTTATAGCACAAATGTAGGGGATGAAGGTGGTTTTGCACCAAATATTGAAAGTACTGAAGAAGCACTTGATTTGATCATATACGCTATAGAATCAGCAGGTTATTCAGCGCAAAGTGATTTTGCACTAGGCCTTGATGTTGCTTCATCTACTTTTTATGAAGATGGAATTTACAAATTTGAACACAGAGATCTTACTTCAGAAGAGTTGACTGAATATTATTGTAATCTTGTGGAAAGATATCCAATAATTTCTATAGAAGATGCAATGAGTGAAGACGACTATGAAGGTTGGAAATTACTTACTGCAAAATTGGGGAGTAAAATTCAATTGGTTGGGGATGATTTGTTTGTTACAAATTGTGAACTGATATGCAAAGGAATAGAGGAAAAAATGGCAAATGCTGTACTGATCAAGCCAAATCAAATAGGGACGTTAACAGAAATTTTTGCTGCTATTGAAATGGCAAAATCAAATGGCTATAAAGCTGTTGTTTCTCATCGCTCAGGTGAAACAGAAGACACAACAATATCTCATATAGCAGTTGCGTCAAATTGCGGGCAAATAAAAACCGGGTCGCTATCGCGTTCTGATAGACTCGCGAAGTATAACGAGCTAATCAGAATAGAAAGCGCATTAGGAAAGGATGCTAAATATTATCGTGGGTTAGCATGGGTTTTATAGACGAAGTAAAATTGTGTTTAAAAGCTGGTGACGGTGGTGATGGCTGTGCAAGTTTTCGTCGAGAAAAGTTCGTTGAATTTGGTGGTCCAAATGGTGGTAATGGAGGAAAGGGTGGAAACATAGTTTTCATCAGCGACGCTAATCTCAACACTTTGCTTCATTTTCGTTATAGAAGACACATTAAAGCAGATAGTGGAAAAAATGGTGCAGGCAGGGATAGATCTGGCACAGCAGGGAAAGACGTTATACTTAAAGTTCCAGTCGGTGCACAAATAATTGATGAAGAAAGTGAAGAGATAATAGTAGACCTTGACAAGCCTGGTATGGAATTTCAAGTAGCACAGGGTGGAAAAGGTGGACTTGGAAATACTAATTTTAAATCTTCTACTAATAAGGCACCAAGACATTTTACTTACGGTCAGCCTGGCGAAGAAAAACATGTATTATTAAAACTAAAAGTTTTATCAGATGTTGGAATTATTGGCATGCCAAACGCAGGTAAATCAAAATTTTTGACTCGCTGCTCAAATTCCGATACAAAAGTAGGCGATTATCCATTTACCACCGTAAGACCTCATTTAGGCATGGTAAAAGTGGATGATAGCGAAGTTGTAATAGCAGATATTCCTGGAATAATTACTGATGCTCACCTTGGAGTTGGGCTCGGGCATAAATTTTTAAAGCACATAGAAAGGTGTCAAATTTTACTTCATTTAATCGATGTAACTCACGATGACGTTGTTTCGGCTTATAGTTGTATCCATAATGAATTGGAACTTTACAATAGTGATCTTGTTGAAAAAGAAGAGATTGTAGTATTAAACAAATGCGACTTATTGAGGGAAGCAGAAATTCTGGAAAAGAAGAATCACCTAGCTAATTATCTCAATAAAGAAGTGCTGTGCTTATCAATTAATGGTGATTTACAGCCTATTTTAAGATTATTAAGTGAAAAATTGAAAAAGAGTAATTCTAAGGAAATCGATGTATATGATCCTTTTAAAGCGTAAATTTTCTATTTATGGATGTACAAGAATGGTAGCGTGCAACCAGAACTAAGCGTACAGCTGTGCAAACATCGTGATTTGAGTCCACCAGAAGGGTGTCATCCCAGTGCCCAGACACTGGGATCCAGGAATTTTATTAAGTTGGTAAGCATAAAAGTAGCCGTTTTATGTTAAAATACAACGTTTTGATGATTATGAAAAGGCTGGATTCCAGACTGGAATGACACCATCATAAAGTGAATCAGTGTCAGCTACTTGCATCTACCATGCAAGTTAACTGAAAATTGCAATGTTCGTACACTTGACTACTTGGATCTAGTATGATTTAATTAACAAAGAAGTAGGCATGAAAAAATTATGTAGTGAACCAGTTTGCATAACACCAGGAGGAAAATATGGATAGAAAGACGAGAATAGAATCAGACAGCTTAGGGGAAGTAAAAGTACCAAGTGAACATTACTGGGGAGCACAGACTCAGCGTTCTTTAGAAAATTTTAAGATTGGCACAGAAAAAATGCCAGAGCCTCTGATTAAAGCATTAGCAATAGTAAAACTTGCAGCAGCGCGTGTTAATATGAAACATGGTGTTATAGATGATAGGGTAGGGGACGCAATTTGCACAGCCGCGAGGGAAGTAATAGATGGCAAATTTAATAATGAATTTCCGCTTGTTGTTTGGCAAACCGGATCCGGAACGCAGACTAATATGAATATGAATGAAGTGATCAGCAATCGTGCAATAGAGATTTTAGGTGGTAATTTGGGTAGTAAATCTCCAATACATCCAAATGATCATGTGAATTATGGTCAGTCGTCAAATGACACCTTTCCAACAGCAATGCATATAGCAGCAGCAGAGCAAATAAACTGCTTGCTTATTCCAAATCTTGAAAAATTGCATAAGGTGCTGGATAATAAGGTTCAGGAATTTAAAGATATAATAAAAGTAGGACGTACTCATCTGCAAGATGCAACGCCCCTAACACTAGGACAGGAGTTTTCTGGCTATGCAGCCCAGATTAAAAAGGGGATAGAGAGAGTAAAATCAACTTTAAGTGGTATATACGAGCTTGCACAAGGTGGCACTGCGGTTGGCACGGGACTCAATACTAAAAAGGGTTTTGCTGAAGATTTTGCAAAGCAAGTTGCAGGAATTACTAACCTTCCATTTACTTCAGCAGGCAATAAATTTGAAGCGCTAGCAGCAAATGATGCTTTAGTTGAGCTCAGTGGAACACTCAATACAGTAGCAGTCAGTTTAATGAAAATTGCAAATGATATAAGGTTGCTTGGTTCTGGTCCAAGATGCGGAATTGGGGAAATAATGTTACCGGAAAATGAGCCTGGTTCTTCAATTATGCCAGGTAAAGTGAATCCAACTCAGTGTGAAGCGGTGACTATGGTATGCACTCAAGTTATGGGAAATCATGTTGCTGTAACCATTAGTGGTTCAAACGGTCATTTTGAATTGAATGTGTTTAAGCCAGTGATAATTTACAATGTTTTGCAGTCTATAAGACTTTTAGCTGACGCAAGTTTAAATTTTACAGAAAAATGTGTAGTTGGTATTAAAGCAAATGAAGAGAGGATAAAAGATTTACTGAATCAGTCGTTGATGTTGGTCACTATATTAAATACGCATATAGGGTACGACAATGCAGCAAAAATAGCGAAGCTTGCTTATAAAGAAAATATCACTCTAAAAGAAGCAGCAGCAAAACTTCAACTGCTCACTGAGGAAGAGTTTGAAAGGATAGTGAAACCAGAAGAAATGGTAAATTATTTGTAACCGCTCACACTTAATTCTTCAATCTCACTAATAGAAAGGCCAGTAAACTTGACAATAGTGTTAACATCAACATTATTATCTTGCTTTGTCTACCTTATTTTGCCGCTCCCCTGAACGGATACGGCTTAAGACATAAGATCCTTTTTCATAGCTATACTACGTTATCCAGCGTCTGGGCACTGGTTTCTTGGTACTTATTCCGCAATAATTTTTTTTTCCTTCAATAAACTTTGCAGTTCGCCTTTTTCGTACATCTCGCGAGTGATGTCGCAACCACCAATAAACTCTTCCTTTATATATAATTGTGGAATTGTTGGCCAATCAGAAAACTTTTTTATAGATTCACGTATTTCATCATTCTCCAACACGTTAATATACTTAAACTTCACGTTCAATTTTTTTAGGATTGACACGACGAGTCCAGAGAATCCGCATTGAGGAAAATCAGAAGTGCCTTTCATATATAATACCACATCATTTTCTGTTATATCTTTTTTTATTTGTTCAAAATTGCTCATAAATTCACCTTATTTTTAAGTATTAGTTTCCAGTTGCAAGGCGTGTATAGACTGACCTTCCAGAGCTTTATATACCATTTTATGCTGTTCTATTTTTGTCTTTCCAAGAAAACACTTGGAGTTTATTTTTAAATGATAATGGTCATCATCTCCAGCAAGATCATGAATCTTTATATCAGCGTCGGGGAACGATTGTTTGATGATCCTCTCTAATTCGTGAATTGCAATAGTCATTGATTTGCTTTAAATTACAATACTTTCATTATAAATCTAAAACGATTGAGCGCAATAAAAAGTTGCTATCATAAAAAATAGAAGCATACTATAATAATGGAATGACAAATTATGCAGGGAGGCTTTGTGGTGGGCGAAAGATTTAAATTCACATATCTATTGGTTTTGCTAACTTTTTCATTTAGGTGCTTATCTTACGATGATAAAATAAATAACTTAGAGAATGTTTACATCAAAGCTAACTATTTTGGAGCATTCTTCAATGCAATAGGTTCTCTAGAAGGAAAAGAAGATGCAGGTGACAATATAACAGAGGGGGTTTTTAGTTTTAATAAGAAGGAGCGAATTGAAGCTGGATACAGTCCTAAATATGTTCCAGAGTTTGCCGGTAGTGCTGCAATAGGGTATTTATTCAAAAATATGAGAGTTGAGTTTGAAGGCTTATATTCTCAGACTAACTTATATGATGAAGATTATTCAGATAAGAAAAAAGCAAGATATATTGAACTTCGTCGTCACAATGATGCGTCTACTGGAGCGGAATGCAATTCACCTTGGAGAAGTGGAAAGGTTGATATTCACATTCAAGAAAATTGTAGTGTTGAAGCAGAGTTCAGAGCTGCATTTAAGATGAAAAATGAAGGTTTTAATAACTTAGCTGGAATGGTCAATGTATATCGTGATTTTAATATAGCAAAAATGCCATTCACCCCATATGTTGGTATTGGTGCAGGTGTAACTAGGGTTAAATTTCTAGGAAAAACCAGATATGCCTTGGCTTACCAAGCAAAACTTGGTATCAATCACCAACTTACAGCACAAACTCAAGCATTTGCTGGTTTACGCTATTTTGGTATCCTTGATAACCAATTTAAAGATATTGTACCAGGAATAAAGATACTAGCTGGTGAAGGATATATTCCTGCCGGTGGAGGAAGTAAAGTTGATGAAACTGCACGTGTTGAATCAACAACTGCAACCATTACCAATAGGTTTGGCATATATGGCTTAGAGTTTGGGTTGGTTTATCACTTTTAACTTTATCCAATAAATTACATATGTGAAGATAGTAAATTCAGCATGCTGAGAACATTAGAAAGACGAGATTTTAATTGATTTTCATATTTACTCCAATCTTGTATTGCCTTTCTTGCAACACCTGAATCAACTGCGGCTTTTGCAACAGCAGGAGCTACTATAGAAATTAATCTTGGGTCAAATGGAGTAGGTATTATATATTCACGTCCATAGCCCATTTTACGACCGCCATAGACTGCAGATATCTCACCTGGTACTGGCTCACGGGCAAGCTTTGCTATTGCATCTGCAGCTGCAATTTTCATTTCATCATTTATTGTTGTTGCATGTACATCAAGTGCCCCTCTAAATATATAAGGAAAACCCATTACGTTGTTGACTTGGTTGTTGTAATCTGACCTACCAGTTGCAATTATTGCATCTGGCCTCACAGATTTTGCAAACTCAGGCCTTACTTCTGGATCGGGATTGGCAAGAGCAAAAATAATCGGGTCTTTGCCCATACTCTTTAACATCTCTTCATTTAACACATCTTTTGCAGATAGTCCGATGAATACATCAGCGCCTTTTATTGTATCAAGTAGAGAACGTTCGGAAGTATCAATTGCATACTTTTCCTTCCACTCATTCATATCCTCGTTTCTACCTTTGTATATTACTCCTTGCTTATCACACAGCACTATATTTTTAGCGCCCATGGACTTTAGTATTTCTAAACATGCAATACCGGCTGCTCCAGCACCATTCATAATGATCTTAACGTCCTCTAATTTCTTTTCAACAATATCAAGAGCATTTTCTATGCCAGCTGCAACAACCACCGCAGTTCCATGCTGGTCATCATGGAACACTGGAATATCCATCAGTTCATTCAGGCGTTTCTCTATTATAAAACAATCGGGAGATCTTATATCTTCTAAATTTATCCCCCCCCAACTTGGCCCAAGATACCTTACTGCATTGATGAAATCTTCTATATTTTCTGTACCAACTTCTATATCAACTGCATCAATATCAGCAAAACGCTTAAATAAAACAGCTTTGCCTTCCATGACAGGTTTTGCAGCAAGAGGACCGATATTACCAAGTCCAAGCACTGCAGTGCCATTTGAAATGACAGCAACACAGTTGCTTTTTGCTGTATAATCATAAACAACCTCAGGATTTTTAGCTATTTCAAGGCACGGAGCTGCAACACCAGGGGAATAAGCAAGTGACAAATCATACTGGGTAGATAAAGGTTTTGTTGGCATGATTGAAATTTTACCAGGGTTACCACCTCTGCTGTGATACTTAAGCGCTTCTTGTTTTGTGGTACTATCTAAATCATCGTTCATCATTACATCCTTATATTTTAAGCTTGTATTTTTTAAGTATATGGAGTTTTTATAAATGTTCAATTGTAAACTATTAACTTGTGAACTCTGTTGTACTTCTGTATAAGTTTACCTATTACGTAAGATGATATTACATGCTTAAAAAAAACGTGCCTAATTTGCTTACAATTTCTCGTGCACTTGCAATACCAGCAATAATATTAAGTTTTTATATAGAAAATAAATATGCAGGCCTGATAACAATATCAATCTTTGTGTTTGCGTGCATTACGGATTTTTTTGATGGTTACCTGGCGCGTGCGTGGAAAGTCCAATCAAAGTTTGGCAAGCTATTTGATCCAATTGCTGACAAATTAATAGTGGTTTCAACGATAATTATGCTAGTTTATAAGCATAAGATAAATGATTTTACAATAGTACCATCGATTATCATCATCTGTCGGGAGATATTAGTCTCGGGTTTACGGGAGTTTCTGATAGCTACAAATGTTAGTCTACCTGTAAGCAAAGCTGGAAAAATTAAAACATTTTTGCAGATGGTTGCTGTAGTAGCGCTAATAATGAACGATTATTATATGATTCAATATACAGGTGCGATTTGTTTATGGGTTGCAGCTATTATAACTATGTGGTCAGGCTATAATTATATCCTAGCCGGCATCAAATAGATTGATTAAATCTCCTAGGAAATAGTTAATAGACAAGAGTAGTTAATATCTTAGTGATATTGACTCAGAAAGCAAAAAGGTGTATAATTGTATTAACTTACTACTAATTAGGTTAATATTATGAAAATACCTAGTGGCAAATTTTCTTCTACTAAAAAGGTTCCAGGAAAGAATAAGAAAAAAAGAGATTTTGAACCATTAGAAGAGTTTTTTTGGGATTTTTGGCCAACAGTTGATAAAGAAGTCAAAAGAGAAAGGCTAGAACAAGAACTATTAGCACTAAAAAAAAGAGAGCTATATAGAGAAAATGTGCATCATTGGCAACAATGGTCCCATTTACATTGCTGATGGCGATTGAACTGGAAAAAACATATAGCGATCAGGTATTACTTGGCGTGATAAGTGGCGCGCTAAGCCACACTATATTACCTTTTACAGTCTTATCTCTTATTTGTACGCTATATTTAATTTACAATAATAGGAAGATAGCACAAAAAGAACGAGAGTTGGATATTATTGAAAATGGAGAGGAAGTAAAGGAAAAAGAGCACAATATTTCTGATATAGGTCAGTGTTTGATCTATATTGAGGCTATAACAACTGCACTGGTTATTGTAGGTATGATAATGGGTGAAACATCTTCACTTGAAGCAGCAGAGGATGCAATTTTATTTCTTGCCAATGCAATTGCTTTTCTTGCAACTCTTGTTTCTTATATTGATAAGCATGAAAAAAATAAGAAAAAGGAAACAGAAAAGTCTGATCTTGATGAGAAATCTAGCAAGAAAACTAGCAATATATCTGTAGCCGGATTGGCGCTTGCTGGTTCTTCTGTATTTTCAATAAGAAGGATAATGTTAATAGCATTAGCATCGTCCTTAAATCCTGCTGTTGGACCTACTTTAGGCTTGGTAGGTATTGCAATTTTTATGGCTGTACAGGTCTTAACTATACATTCCTACAGTAAGACGCTGAAAGATCCAAAAGTGGAAGGACGAGGTGAATCAAGAAATACAGGTAGTTCTGACCGTAGTTATAAAGAAGAAGGACCGGCTATTGCCTAAGAAATTTATTTATTTAAGTAATATTTAGGTCTATACTTTATTTTGATCGAAAAAAATCTTATGTATAAGACTTTAATCACGTGCTTTATTTTCCTAATTTGCTCCTTTACACAATCGTATGCGGATGATCTTGAAAAAACTGAAACTGAAACTGAACTATATGAAGAAGCAGTTGAACTTTTTGATCAGAAAAAATATAAACAAGCTATTAGGGCATTTCATAAGATAGAGGATTTGTATCCTTTTTCTTATTGGGCAATGAAAGCAAAATTATTATCTGGGGTCTCTCACTATAATATGGGTAACTATAGCAGTGCTGCAAGTGATATGGCTGATTATATATATGTTTATTCAAATGGTGAAGATTTACCATATGTATACTACTTAAGAGTATTATCTTATTACATGCAAATTAATAAAGTGCAACTTGGACAGCAAACTGCATATAAAACTTTAGAGCTAGCCACTGAGTACATTAATCTCTTTCCAGGCAGCGAATATGTAGACGAGATAAAGGAAAGAGCAAAATTAATCACAGAACATATATCAACAAAAGAGTATTCTATCGGTAAATTTTACCTGAGGCGTGGTGAATATTTAGCAGCAATTAAGCGTTTCCAGAATATGGCAAGCTATAAGGATTCTAAATATTTTTCTAAGTCTATTAACCATTTAATAGCAGCCCATTCAGCTCTTGGCCTTGACTTAGAAGCTGAGCAGTATGAAAGTATGTTATTAGCAGAAAACCTGCAAGATGCCAAGCCAGAGGCTTGAAAATTTGCTTTAGCTTTTTCTATGCTTTGATATATAATTAGGTTTTTAACTATTTGAATATGGCTGGTCATTCACAATTTTCAAATATAAAACATCGGAAAGGCGCTCAGGATGCAAAGCGCTCTCAAAAATTTACGAAGCTGATCAGAGAAATAACAGTTGCTGCAAAGCAAGGGCTGCCCGATCCCGAACTCAACCCGCGCCTTCGCTCTGCTATATTTGCTGCACGCAAGGAAAATCTACCAAAAGATAAAATAGAAACAGCAATAAAAAATGCAACTGGTAACGTTGCTGGAGAAAATTACGAGGAAATCCAATATGAAGGTCATGGGCCTTCTGGCACTGCACTCATTGTCCATGTTTTGACTAATAATCGCAACCGAACTGCTTCTGAGGTACGTTATATATTTTCTCGCAAGGGTGGAAACTTGGGAGAAACAGGAAGTGTTAGTTACCTTTTCGATCATGTAGGCTTAATCGTCTATAAAGCAGAGGGTGTGAATTTTGATGATTTATTCAGTCATGGAATCGAATTAGAAGTATTGAATGTTGAGGAAAATGACAAAGAAGGATTACACGTTATAACTTGTGAAATAAAAGATTTTGGTAAAGTACGCGATGCCTTTTATGCAAAATTCGGAGAACCAGAACTTGCTCGTCTTTCATGGCAGCCAAAAGATCTGATTGAAATTAGCGATAAAGAGTTGATTGATAAATTATCTGCATTGGTTGAAGAATTAGAAGATAATGATGATGTACAGTATGTGGAAGGTAATTTTACTTTTGTTGATGCTGTTTAAATGATGAAGCTGATTGTATTTATGCTGCTCTTTATCTTACCGTTATATACCGCTGAAACATCAACAGATCTTGCACAGCCATTCCAGCATGGAATCAGAAAAAAAAAAGCTACTTTGACGACAGAAAGTGATAGAAAGTTGTTATTCATATCCAGTACCATAAAATCTTCCTTTTTTGCCACGGAAGGGTTGGCGCCAAATACAGCGGTGAAATTGATCAACATATATAAAGATTTCGGTGTTGATTTTAAAAAAGACATTGTGCCGAAGAGTAAATTGGAGGTTCTTTTTGAGAGATTGCCTAATAATCAGAAGACTGAAGAAAAAATTTTATATGCTTCACTGATAATAAACAAGAAAGCTATTAGTTTATATCATTATAAATCGCAAGACGGCAAAGAAAGGTATTTTAATAAAGAAGGAATAAGCTTAAAAAATGGCGAAATTTTTGCAAATCCTTTAAATGGAGATTATCGCATATCCTCAAAATTTGGCAATAGAAAGCATCCTGTTCGCGGTAAAATTGCTTTTCACAAAGGAGTGGATTATGCAGCTAAACTTGGCACTCCCATATACGCTGCTGCAGAGGGTGTGATAGAATATATAGGAAAGAATGGTGGCTATGGAAATTACATCAAAATAAAACACAAAAATGAATATTCAACCTGTTACGCGCATATAAGTAGATTTAGTGGCGATATAAAGTTAGGCTCTAAAGTAAAGCAGGGGCAGGTCATCGCCTATGTTGGTAGCACTGGTGTTGCAACAGGCCCTCATTTACATTACGAAGTTATATATAACGGCAAACACATCGATCCGCTTACGATAGCACATAAAACTGAAGTAAAATTGCCTGATCATGAATTAAGAGAGTTTAAACTATTTGTAAATAAGATAAATAAAACGATCAACAGAGAGAGTTCAAGTGAAAAAGAAGTTTAAAGACAATATGGATAAGAATACGATAAACGATAGAATTTGAGTCAAATTCGGGCTTTTCCTGTACTAATAGCGCTAGGATTAATTTTATCGCTGCTTTTTTTGGCATATGACAGCACAATTGCACTTGGAGTTGCTGCCGTTTCAATTTTGACTTTTCTTCAAGGATTTTTTATTAATGACCCTAATGAAGCAAGAGTGATAGAATTTTTTGGTCATTATATTGGAACTTATTTTAAGTCTGGAATATGTGTAACGCTTCCCTTTTCAAGCAAATATATAGTTTCCCTAAAATTTCAGAATATTAACACAGAAAAAATAAAAGTTAATGATGCAAATGGAAGTCCAATAGAGATTTCTGCAGTAATTGTTTGGAGAGTGAGCAGTCCTGCAAAGGCGTATTATAATGTTAACAACTATCACGAATTTGTTTTTGTACAAAGTGACTCGGTAATTAGAGAATTGGCGAGCAATTATCCGTATGACAGCGAGAGCAATGAGGAATCTTTACGTAAAAATTCTGATAAAATTTCAGATGAATTGCGGTCAATGTTACAACAAAGATTAGATATTGCAGGAATTGAGATTACAGAAGCAAGAATATCGCATTTGGCGTATTCGTCCGAGATTGCACAAGCAATGTTAAGGCGTCAACAAGCACATGCTATCACTTCGGCAAGAAGGCATATAGTGCAAAATGCAATAGGAATTGTCGAGGAAGTAATAGCTCATTTTGAAAAAAACAAAAGCTTACAATTAGATGGCAAGCAAAAGGTTCAATTGATAAATAATTTGTTGGTTGCCCTAATCTCTGAGCAAGATGCACAACCGACGATTAGTTTAGATAATAATTAGCATAGAAGCCGATTGGGTTTCATAAATGCAAGTCACTATTAATTTCTTGATTAATAGACTAAATGATGTTATAAATTACACGCATTAGGGGTGCTCTAGAAAAGCTGAGAGTACATAAAGTACAACCCTTTGAACCTGATATTGTTAAAGCAAGCGTAGGAAAATGTATGTATATAAATATTGAAGAATGCTTCGGCTTCATTGCGTTAATTGCATCTCTAATTGGATTATCACCTCAAGTATATAAAGCATATATCACTAAAGTTACTCGTGATGTATCGATGTTAATGTTAGTAAACTATCTTATTTGTTCATTGTCTTGGATTGGCTATGGTCTTTACCAGAGCTCAATTTTTGTGGTGCTTAGCAATATTGCTGGATTAGTGATTAGCATAATATCAATTATTCAAAAATGTTACTACGATGCAAAACCTGCACCATGATCATGTGCTGCACTGCAGTACACAACAACAATATCGTTCTATTGTAGTGCTAAATGGAAAAATACCGAGCTCATCGTTTTTTAAACGAGATATACCTATTATTGCTGTAGATGGAGGAGCAAACAAGCTTCTATCAATTGGCGTAAAACCTGATCTTGTAGTAGGAGATTTGGATAGCGTAAATCTGGATTTACGTGCTAATTTGAATACGATATATCTACCTGATCAAGATTATTGCGACTTTTCTAAAGCAATGGCTCACTTAAAAACAGTAAAGTTATTGCCATCAATAGTAACGGGTATTACTGGAGGAGCAATTGATCACATACTACAGAATATTAACATTTTTCTAAGTACGGGCAGTATCTTTTACACACCTTCACCTCCCATGGTAGGTTACACTTTACAAAAAGGTATTACCCATTTTTTTTCTTTGCCAAAAAATACTAAAATATCTTTACTTGGTATACCGAGAGCTCAAATATCAACTAAAGGATTAAAATGGGAACTGCACCTTAGTAATCTTGCTTTTCCGGGAAAAAATTCTTGCTTTAATCGAAGTTTAGGCAATAAGGTATCCGTAGAAGTACACAGTGGTATATGTCTAGCAATGATTTATTTAGAGACAGTAGATGATGCTGCAAGACATCATGTGCGTCAAGTTAAGAAGTAAATAGACTTCTTGCATAACCCAAACTAAGTAGAAAAAGGTATCATCCAAGTAGCTGACACTGGTTCCTTTATGACGTGTCATTCCAATTCCAGCTACTTGAATGACAGCAGTCCTACGTCATACCGCCGCGGTATCTCTTAGCCGCTAACAAGCAGCGGGATGACGAATTACTTAACCATCATTACACCGTCATACCGCGATTCATTCGCGGTATCTCTTAACATAGATCCCCTACTATACCTTAACATAGATCCCGCTAACACGTAGCGGGATGACGATTGTCGTTTAGCTATAAACATTAAGAAATTTACCAAATGAAAAAAAAGGCAAAAGAAGCCCTGGGGTTATTATCTGCTTTAAAATATTGGCGTTTTTTATGTTTTAAACGCTTGACAAGCAAGATTAAGCTGCTTTTAATTGCAACTAACTTACGCTGCAAATGTTTAAGAAGTTTACTAAGCAGAAAAAAAGACAAAGAATCCCCGAGTTAGCTAGTCTTTTACTATCTCTGTCGAGTATTGGCATTTTTTGATGTCTTGTAACGCTTTATAAGCGCGTTCAGCTTATTTAGATAAAAATCTAGATGTAGATGAAGTTTTGTAAAGACATACAGTATCTATATACTGCAAAAAATTGAACATGAGACGCCGATACATTAAGTAATCCTTACCTTTTAATCTGCAGATTGGCGAAAGCAAATACAATAGCTTCAATTTTATGATAAGGGGGCTGGCGGAGTTTGTCAAGCAAGTTTTTTCGTTTCTACTGAATGACAGTTGTGGCTTGGGAGGTAGTGCAAGAAGTCTATTGTATTACTGAATTATTAATAATCTAGTAATAGTGCCTGCTATGTAGCTAAAATTTTCCTTTAACTTAAGCTATATGTAGCTAAAATAACTTGGGTTTACCGACGATTTGACAAACGACAAATTCGTCATCCCGCTACTTGTTAGCGGGATCTAGAGATATCGCAGCGGTATGACCCTGACTTGCATTAGCTATGTATAATAAAGGGAATCTATGACAAAAGAATCATTGGTAAAAACTGATATAGTGAAAATTGAAGACAAAAAGGCGGTAAGAAGCTTTTTTAAAATACTAGGTGGAGTGGCAGATGCTGTAAGATCGTGGATTGGTAACATCAGTCCTGATTTAAGCAACAGTCGCGATATCGATAGTTTAGTCTTGAAGATGAACGAGTGCTTAAATCCAAAGGGAGGGGAGGTTTCAGCACGTAAAAACGCTGTATCTCTTGGTAACTTGTACTTAAGCTTATCAGAGAAAGGTAAAATAAAATTTCTACAAACCCTGGCAGAAAAATTTAATCCGAATAAAGCGGAAATAGATGAGAAAATTAGAGAGTATAAGAAAAACCAAGATCCCGAGTTAAACTATAAATTTGAACAGGATTTAATAAAAATTCTTGAATCACCGCGTTCTAAAATATTGAAGCAATTTATTTCTTTACCAGAAGGCCTTAAGTTTATTGTTGATATGCGTTCTGACGTGCTTAAGCTAAAGAACCAATATAGAAGCTTGAATCCACTAGAAAGCGAATTAAAAAATATACTCTATACTTGGGTTGATGTTGATCTACTTGATCTTCGTCAAATCACCTGGGATTCACCTGCATCATTGCTAGAAAAACTTATAAAATATGAAGCTGTGCATAAAATTTCCTCTTGGGATGACTTAAAAAACAGGCTGGGTCTCTGTTTTGCTTTTTTTCATTACAAGATACCAAACGAACCTCTAATTTTTGTAGAGGTTGCATTGGTGGATAAGATTGCAGATAGTATTCAACACCTTTTAGATGAGTCAGTACCTTCAAATGATCCGAGTAATGCAAGCACTGCTATATTCTATTCAATATCAAACACTCAAGCAGGGTTATCTGGAATCAGCCTTGGTAATTTTTTGATCAAAAGGGTTGTAGAAAAGCTATCACAGGAGTTTAAAAGTATAAAAACATATGCAACTCTTTCTCCAATACCTGGCTTTACGAAATGGCTAAAAAACAATCTAAACCAAGATGTCACTTTATTGGGCAAACTAAATATAAAACAATCTAGTACAGAAATTTTAGAAAGTGCAGAGCAATTAAAAATTAACGTTGAATGTATAAATGAAACTAAACAATGCATGCTTAAACTATGTGCATATTATTTACTAAAAGTGAATAATAGTAATGGGAATGCTTATGATCCGGTGGCGCATTTTCATTTAAGCAATGGTGCATCGATAAAACAATTAAACTGGATGGCGGATACTTCTGAAAAAGGTATTGGTCAGTCGGCTGGAATGATGGTAAATTATCTGTATGAGTTGCCTAAAATAGATAATAATCATGAAAACTATATGGTTAATAAAGTGATTTCCTGCTCGAAAAAAGTGTCGTCTATGTTGAAGGAGTAAATAGTCTCTTAATAAAGGATTGCCCTCACAACACTTAAAATGTAAAATGGTTCTACTTAAGTAAAATAGCCATAAATGAACAACATAAGAAATTTTGCAATAATAGCGCATATAGACCACGGTAAGTCAACGCTTGCTGACCGTTTAATAGAGGAATGTAACGGCCTTGAAGCAAGAGAAATGATCAATCAAATACTCGATTCAATGGATATAGAACGCGAACGTGGGATTACAATTAAGGCACAGACGGTAAAACTCAATTATACGGCAAACGACGGTAATCAATATTGCCTAAATCTCATGGACACCCCAGGTCACGTTGACTTTTCTTACGAGGTAAGCCGAAGCTTAGCCGCATGTGAAGGTTCACTTTTAGTGGTAGATAGTAGCCAGGGCGTTGAAGCACAAACCCTTGCAAATGTATATAAAGCTATTGACAACAACCATGAAATAATAGTTGTGCTCAATAAAGTTGATCTTCCTGCTGCAGATCCAGAAAAGGTAAAACTCCAGGTTGAGGAAGTAATTGGCATTGACGCAAGTGAGTCAGTTTTAATATCAGCAAAAACTGGACTTGGAATAAAAGATGTACTGGAAGCAATAGTAGCAAAACTTCCAGCTCCTCAAGGTGATGTAAATGCTCCACTGCAAGCAATTTTGGTTGATAGTTGGTATGACACTTACTTAGGAGTAGTAATTTTAGTGCGAGTTAAAAATGGAGTGCTAAAAAAAGGCATGAGAATTGTTATGATGTCTAATAATGCTACATATCAGATAGATAATATCGGTATTTTCACCCCTAAAAAAGTGATGACGGGTGAACTTTCAGCGGGTGAAGTTGGTTTTATAACTGCTTCAATGAAGGAAGTAGCAGACTGCAAGGTAGGAGACACTATCACTGAGGAAAAGAGACCTTGTAGTGAAGCACTTCCTGGATTTAAAGAAGTGCATCCTGTGGTATTTTGTAGCATTTTCCCTCACAAAACGGATGATTTTAAATATCTAAGGGAAGCTCTAGAGAAGTTACATTTAAATGATGCAAGTTTTACCTTCGAAGCTGAAACTTCAAATGCACTAGGCTATGGATTTCGTTGTGGTTTTTTGGGAATGTTGCATCTTGAAGTTATTCAAGAAAGACTCGAGAGAGAGTTTGATTTAGATCTAACAGCAACTGCACCGAGTGTTATATATAGGGTTACAACACGAAGTGGTGAAGTTTTGAATATTCATAACCCAAGTGATATGCCAGATCCAACGAAAATTGAAATTGTGGAAGAACCGTGGATTACCGCAACCATAATGGTTCCTGATCAATACTTAGGTGATATTCTATCTCTATGTGAAGAAAGGAGGGGAGAACAGGAGGATTTATCTTACATTGGTAACACAACAACAGCATTGTTAAGATATAAATTACCACTGTCTGAAGTTGTTTTTGACTTTTATGATCGATTAAAATCAATTTCCAAAGGATATGCAAGTTTGGATTGGGAAATTTCCAGCTATCTGGTAAGCCAAATAGATAAATTAAGCTTTTTAATTAATGGAGAGCCCGTAGATGCACTGGCTTGTATCGTTCACAAAAGTAGGGTAGAAAAAAGGGGGCGTGAAATATGTGCACGCTTGAAGGATTTAATACCACGTCAGCAATATAAAATCGCGATTCAAGCGGCAGTGGGCGGAAAAATTATTGCCAGAGAAACGATTAACCCATACAGAAAAGATGTAACAGCTAAACTCTATGGTGGAGATGTAACGCGAAGAATGAAACTACTTGAAAAGCAAAAGAAGGGTAAAAAAAGGTTACATTCTATAGGGAACGTAAATATTCCACAGAATGCTTTTATTCAAGCCTTGAAGATAAGTGATTGATCTTAAAAGACTTCTTGTATAGTTTTTGGCAACAACCGTTAGAAACGAAAAAACTTACTTGACAAACTCCGCCAGCCCCCTTATCATGAAACTGAAGCTATTTATTTATCTTCTCTGTACAGATTAAATGACAAAAAAACTCACGTATCTGGCGTCTCATGTTTAATTTTTTGCACTATGTGCACCTTATGTCTTTATAAAACTTCTACCTACATAAGCTGAAACGCGCTTATAAAGCGTTTAAAACATAAAAAAACGCCAACTTAAAAAATGGATAGTGAATAACTAGCTACCCTAGGGTTTCTTTTGCCTTTTTTTTATTTGGTAAATTTCTTAATGTTTATGGCTAAACGACAACCGTCATCCCGCTACTTGTTAGCGGCTGAGATACCGCGGCGGTATGACGTAGGACTGCTGTCATCCCAGTGCTTGACACTGGGATCCAGTTGAGCTATTTCAACAAAAATACTGCATTTGAGATGAACGTTCCAGACTTATTTATAAATATAACAATTAAAGTCTGGATTCCAGCGTCAAGCACTGGAATAATATCGTTTACTATGTCTATATTACAATATTTGTGCAGTTGTGTGTCAACTACTTTTGTGGCACCGTTTGTTATTCAATCTTTATGCTAGTTTTACTAAAAATTATAGTATTTTAGGTATAATTGCAATATCTAAATTTAAGGTATAGAGATGAACCCTAGGAAAGTTTTTAATATTCTTTTTATAGTATTATTTATTTCTTTTTCTCATGTTGGGAGTGCTGCCGCTGACACTAATACTGATACAACTGCTCAAGTAATATGTAACATTATTGGCTACGTTTGGGGAATAGGCGGACCGCTTATGACCGTAGTGATAATAGGTGCAGCTTTGCTTGCGATATTTGGTAGAATGCCATGGCCAGCTCTTTTTGCACTCGGTATATTTTGTGCTGTATTTTTCGGTGCTAAAACTATCGTCATAAAAGTAATGGGTGGTATAGGCGGCACTGGAAATACTTCTTTGATGGACCAATGCGGAACAGGAGACACAAAAAAGAACTATTTTTTTCTAAAACAGACCTGATGCACGGCTTCAACTATATCTTCCACTTGCGGTAATGCTTTTTTTTCTAGATTTGCAGCGTAAGGTAAGGGGATGTCCTTGCCAGTTACACGTACAACTGGAGCATCAAGGTAGTCAAATCCTTGTTCCATAACAACGGCTGACAGCTCTGCTCCTATTCCTGCAAATGGCCATCCTTCTTCTACACTAACTAACCTATTAGTCTTCTGAATAGAGTTAATAACAGTTTGAGTGTCAAGTGGTCTTAAGGTTCTGAGGTCAATAACTTCAGCTTCTATACCTTTACTCG
Organism: Wolbachia endosymbiont of Drosophila innubila; assembly: GCF_021378375.1. NCBI lineage: Bacteria > Pseudomonadati > Pseudomonadota > Alphaproteobacteria > Rickettsiales > Anaplasmataceae > Wolbachia > Wolbachia endosymbiont of Drosophila innubila. The sequence goes on from NZ_CP076228.1 coordinate 255,653, forward strand.
AAAGTAAATCTGCTGCATTTAAGGCATCCATTAATTTTAATGAAAAAGCAGTGATAGTTACATCCTTTCCTTCCCGTATAACAGCAGCTTTGCCTATCTCAAGTAGATAATCTTTGTTTGATAGCTCAGAGTCAGAAACTTCATGCTCATGTCCATAAGCTATTTCGTTTTCTAGAAATATTACCGGATTAGGGTCACGAATTGCAGCTTTAAGCAGACCTCTGCAATCTGAGGCAAAATAGGGTGCTATTACTTTTAACCCCGGTATATGCGAATACCAAGCTGCAAAGCATTGAGAATGTTGTGCAGCAACTCTTGCTGCAGCGCCATTTGGTCCACGAAATACTATAGGGCATCCAAGTTGTCCGCCTGACATATAATTTGTTTTTGCTGCGGAATTCACAATTTGGTCAATAGCTTGCATAGAAAAATTAAAAGTCATAAACTCGACTATTGGCTTTAATCCAGCAAATGCCGCTCCAACAGCAAGGCCAGCAAATCCATGTTCGGTAATAGGCGTATCAACTACTCTGTTTTCTCCAAACTCTTTCAGTAATCCTTTCGTTACTTTATAAGCACCATCATACTCTGCAACTTCTTCACCCATGATAAGCACATCAGAGTCGTTTTGCATTTCTTCTCTAATTGCTGTGCATAAAGCTTCTCTTACACTTAAGGTTGCCATTTATAAACTTTTATAGACTTTAACTAAAGTAACTATATCAGAATTACTGGGGGTAAGTAAAGTGTACAAATTAAGTTTTACAAACATCATGACCAACTCATTCCAAAAAAAAATCTTCTCACGCTTGCTGGTTTTGGTTGCTAAAAATGATTGTATTGCTTGTGTTTTTAATAATATATACTGCTAAGTTAATAATAATTCACTTGGGAATAACAGAAAAATACATGATAATTTTATATTTCAAATAGAATAAAATCCTTTTTATTGATACTGTCTTTTTTTGTAAAAAACATTCCTAACTTTTCCACCACTTTTTCTGGCTAAGGTCAGTATAACTTTTGCTTGAAATAACTGTTTATATGGTGCAATTTACAGCTTTTAGTTGCTAAAATTATAACTCTTAATTTAATAATTTTAATCCAATAAGCTTTCAGGTTAATAAAATTAAATTATTTGAGTAAATGCAATACCATGTCTTTATTTGTGGGTAATAATAAGAATAACGAAGGTTGGCTCAGCTACACTTCTATAATTTCAATTTTTATGTTTACCGTGTAAAAGAAGTTTCTTCTATCTGTGTCTTCGCGTTTGAAACTAACTTTATTCTATCTCTTTCTTGTTCTGGACTTAACCTGTGAAGCGCGTAACTGAAATCTTCCTCACTCACTATAAGCCGTCTTTGCGCACCAGCGCTAATTTTTGCTTCATTCACTAATTGCTCTAACTCAGCCCCAGAATAGCCTTCAGTCTTGTCTGCAATGTCTTGGAGGCTTAGCTTTTCATCAGTTTTTGTACCTCGCATATAAAGTGCCAATATCTTTTGTCTCACCTCTATGTTTGGATTAGGGACATAAACCTTCTGACCTAAACGTCCAGGTCTAATAAGTGCTGGATCTATACCACCGATAAGGTTAGTTGCACCAATTACTATTATATCTTTTCTGCTCTTAAATCCATCTATTTCAGTTAACAACTGTGTTAAACTCTCTCGACAATGGTAAGCTGAGTTATTAGCGGTACTTCTTTTTTGTGCAACTGCATCTATTTCATCTATAAAGACTATACAAGGAGAATATTTTTTTGCTATTTTAAAAAGCTCGCGTACAGCATGTGCACCATGACCAATATATACTCCAATAAGTTCAGGACCTGAGATGCTTATGAAATTCATATTTGATTCACCTGCAATTGCACGAGCGATAAGTGTTTTACCATTTCCAGGAGGGCCATATAATATGTAACCTCTTAGTGAATTAATACTTTTATTTCCAAACAGCTTGCGCATTTCTTCTGTCATTTGGTCACAGCAAATCATCTGCAACCGTTGTTTTAAGGAGTCATCAATTATAGCATCAGCAAATGTTATTCTTTTATCATCTGAATTAGCTAATTCTATCGATATAGGCAGCTCTACTTCCTTTAGTTTGCTGAATACTTGATCATATACAAACCAAACAATAAAAAGGAGAACGACAAGTAACACACAAGGCATAGCTTCACTAGCATAATGTGCAGCTAACTCATACCCTTTACTAAGCAACATTGTATGCATATAGGCAAACAAAAAAACGATAGAGACAATAGTTGCCACGCATAGTAAACAGATTGAAATTCTTTTTAGTAATTCTGAAATTTCAATTTTTTTCATCTTAATACCTTATACCAACTTTAAACTAAGAATAATTTTATCTAGCTTACCTATTTTAGCTTGATTAGAGCGTTCAGAAAAATTATCAAGTACGTACTTTATTAAATACTAAAAACAATATATCACCATATTGTCACACACATCTTTAAAGTTTACCAAATTCATTTTCAAAAAACAAGATTTTATTATTAACCCGAATTCTGGATTAGATTTTAGGTAAATTATTGAAAGTCTTGAATTTTACTAAATTAGTAACTAGTCTTAAAATGCTTACTGCTTTATCGTAAATGCTAAAACAATAAGCTATTGATATTCTTGTTTTTTTTAATCTCCAATCCAGAATTCGGGTTAAAAACGCTAACTTGTATCTTCAAGAAGCAAGACATAATAGCTCTAAAATGTCTTGCAAGGAAAGGTAAAGCTGAACGCTAACTTATGCCAGAAAAATACCGTCTTGTTTGCCTTTTTGAGTAGTATCATCTTATTTTTCCTGTAAATTTTGTTTATAACGCCTAAGATTTACGATATTTTAATCCCGGTAGAATATCTTATAAAATCAGATTATATGTTATACCTATGGAAATAGATAACTTTCAGCAATATTACAACCAAGAAGAAATGAAGACAGTAACATTAGCTCAAATTTATAAAGACTTGGTAATAAAGATATTCGATATAGCCACAAGCAAAATGTAAGCTACTATTAATGGTATTATGGAAATAGCACCAACGATACCACCTACTATACCTACTACCAGAGGTGACGGAGTAGTAAGGCTTAATATAATAAGTGGGAGAGATATAATTGATAGTATTATAGAAATTACACCTACTGTTTTCAGAAGAGATAGAAATCCTTTTGAATCTAAGTGTTCTTTAATTCCCTTAAATAATATAAAGAAAATGCTTATACACATTATAGCACAAAGTATTACTGCTGCTATTTTTATTATAGCTGCTGCTATAAGTGCTGCTAAATAAGCTATATTCATTGCAATTATCACACACCATAATAAAAAAGTCAACTCCATATGTTTAGGTTGTAAAATCCCAAAAAGCAGCCAGAATAGAATAAGCAAACATTTACGAATTGAATTTAGTGCAAACAAGGGTGTTGATATCAACCATACTCTGCAGAATCGCAATATGGTATGACTACATGCTTTTTATTGATTTGATTAACATAATCAGCAGAGAGTTTTGTTTTGCAAAAGATGTCTACAGTAACATACTGCAATTATTTGGAATTGTAGGGCTAGGTGCAATTGTAAGGCCACTTGGTGCATTCATATTTGGTCACGTTGGTGACAGGTATGGAAGGAGGATAGCATTAATAATTACTATCTTGCTAATATCGATACCATCAAGTCTCATTGCATTTATTCCAAGTCACAATCAAGTAGGTATAATTTCTACTATATTGCTTCTTGCAATCCATATAACACAAGGAATTGCACTTGGTGGTGAACAAGGAAGTTCTGTTTATCTTATAGAGCATTTATCCAGTAGGAAAGAGAACTTAGGGATGTATTTTGGAATGATGGGTTTTGGTCGCTCCATTGGCGTCTTGCTTTCTGCGGTGATAGTGATTATCTGCAAAAAAACTACTGATTTTTGTACCTGGGGTTGGAGATTGCCATTTATTTTCTCAGCTATTTTAGGATTAATTAGCGCGTATAGCATATACACATTGGGAGAAACTCCAGCATATGAAAAAAATCGAAAACAAAGAAATTTACCTGATTTGCCAATAATAGAGCTTATAAAACGCCACAAGAGAGCTCTTATACTTGCTATTTTAATATCTGTACCTGTTAATGTTGCTGTTGGATTTACCATATTTCTTCGAACTCTCGCAAAGGAAATAGCATCAGTGGATGTTTATGTAACAACATATATCAACGAAATTGTATTGATTATAACCAGTGTATTAATGCCGATATCTTCAATAGCGTTTGGAATGTTGGCTGATAAAGTTGGAAAAGAGCGCACTGCAATCTTATTTATAGCAATTACAATGGCACTGTGTTGTCCTGCGTTATCTATTGCATATTACTATAAAAATTATCTTGTGATTGCGTTGAGCGTAATGGTTCTCTCTATAATAGAAAGGGGTATAGTTCCCATAGGAATAGTTGCATCTGAACTCTTTCCTACCAATGTTAGATTTAGTGGTGTGAGCTTATCACGCAATATCTCTTATGCGTTACATGGAGGATTTACTCCTATGGTTTGTATTTGGTTGACTGTAACATTTCCTCAAACAAACCTTGCTGCTGGGCTTTATATAGTCTTCTGCTTGTTGATCAGTGTGGTAGCAATATTGCAAATAAAACCGCAAGATAAAAATTTTGATTTGTGAAAGTTCTCAGTTTTCTCTTAGATTTATACCGTAACCTAAATTAGGTCCTTAGTTTCTCAAAAAAATCCTTTAACAAAAAAGAGCATTCTATTTCTAATATCCCACCATAAACTTCAGGTATATGGCTGCAAAATTGAAATATCTTAGCACCATTTTCAATTCCTCCACCTTTTGGATTATAAGCTCCAAAGTACAATCGTTTAATTCTGGCAAAGGAAATAGCTTGAGCACACATCGGACATGGTTCTAATGTTACGTACATATCAGCATCACAAAGCGTGGGAGTTGAAAATGCTTGTCTGATCGCTAACATCTCTGCATGTGCAGTTGGATCGCTGGATATATTGTGTGCAGAAGAAATGATATTGTCTCCACTCACTATTACAGCACCTATGGGCACCTCATCATTTTTTTGAGCGAGTTTGGCTTGCTCTATGGCAAGCTCCATATATTGATACTTAAACACTAGGCACTTATTTCTTATCAATTGCTGCTTTAACGAACGACACGAAAAGAGGATGAGGAGAAAACGGCTTTGATTGAAATTCTGGATGAAACTGCACACCAATAAACCACGGATGACTCTCTAACTCCACTGCCTCTATGCACGTTCCATCTTCTGATATGCCACTGCATAGCAGCCCATTTTTTTCCAAATCATCTTTATAATCTGAATTGATTATGTATCTATGCCTGTGTCTTTCTGAAATAGTAGTGTTACTATATGCATCCATCATTTTAGAGTTTGCATTTATATTACATTTGTATGCCCCAAGTCTCATGGTTCCACCAAGATCGTCATCTTGATCGCCAGCTAACTTAACGATTGGATGTTTACAGTTACGAAATTCTTCAGAGTGTGCATCTTCAAGCTTAACAACATTACGAGCAAATTCAATAATTGCAAGCTGCATACCAAGGCAAATTCCGAAAAATGGGATATTATTTGTACGGGCATAATTTATTGCTAATATTTTACCCTCTACTCCGTCATCACCAAACCCCCCTGGAACAAGGATTGCATGAGAATTCTGTAATTTCTCTCCTATAAGTTTTTCATTTATAGGTTTTTCTTCCTTCTCTCTTGAGTTAACCCAATTTATCTTTACTTTGACTTTATTACTAATCGCACCATGATTTAATGCTTCAACCAGTGATTTGTATGCATCAGGGAATTCGGTGTATTTTCCCACTATAGATACAGTAACTTCCTGTGTTGGGTGCCTTATGGAATGCACTATTTGATCCCATTCAGTCAAGCTTGGTTTTGGCTTACTTAAATGAAAGTGCTCCAAAATTTGCGTATCAAGCCCACATTGGCTATACAACACCGGTAACTCATATATATGACTCACATCAGGGGCAGGTATCACATTGGATAAAGAAACATTGCAAAGCTTAGCTATTTTCTCTCTTTGATTATCGAAAATTTCTTTCTCACTGCGGCATAATATAATATCTGGTTGTAACCCCGCGGAATTTAACTCTCGAACTGAATGCTGCGTTGGTTTTGTCTTTAATTCTTGCGCTGCGGTAAGATATGGTATTAAAGTTAAGTGAATAAGGATAACTCTTTGTTTTCCTAATGTGTAGTTAACTTGACGTATAGCCTCCAAAAATGGTTGGCTTTCAATGTCACCTACAGTTCCGCCTATTTCACATATTACAAAATCTAAACCTTCCGTACCATTAAAAATGAACGATTTGATCAAATCTGTCACATGAGGAATGACTTGCACAGTTTTGCCCAGATAATCACCACGCCTCTCTTTCTTCAATAACTCATGATATATCTTACCAGTTGTTATATTGTCATCTTTTGTTGCTTTAATTCCAGTAAAACGCTCATAATGCCCAAGATCCAAATCAGTTTCAGCACCATCCTCGGTCACAAATACCTCTCCGTGCTGAGTTGGGTTCATTGTCCCAGGATCAATGTTGAGATACGGGTCAAGTTTTCTGATACGGATCTTAAAACCGTGAGCTTGAAGAAGCGCACCAACGCTTGAAGCAACTAAGCCTTTACCAAGCGATGACACAACTCCACCTGTAACAAAGATAAATTTAGCTTCCTTCATTAATTTTCAAATGGAACAGAAGTAGGTTCACTTTCTTGCTTTTTTTCTAATATAATTTTCTCTGCAATCGATTTTTTATGTACGTCTTTTGAATATAATCCTGACAATAGCAATGTGTTTATAATAAACAATCCAGCAACAATAGCCGTTATTCTGCTGAGCGGGTTTTCAGAAGATTTCACTGGAATCATCGAATTGACCCCCTGTTGTGTATTACTAAAACCACTTAACGAACTACTTCCAGGCGGCTGCAAGAGCACTAAAATTACTAACACAACAACCAATATTATTTGAAATATACTTAATACCGCTACTGACATTATAGATAGGGCTGAAAATAAAAATCTTAGCAGTACAAAGCACGTAAGTCAAGAACATCTGTCACCCAAATAACTTGAAATCTAAGTATGTATTTACTGCTTACCTTATTTTGATTAACATATGCATAAGACTTTGGGCTTAATATGTATCACATTTTAAAATATAAAGATTATGAACCAAAAATAGACGAAAGTGCTTTCATCGCAGGTGGTTCGCATATCATAGGTAAGGTTGAAATAGGAAGAGATGCAAGCATCTGGTTTAATTGTGTAATCAGAGGGGACGTTGGATCAATAAAAATAGGTAATGGAACAAATATTCAAGATGGAACGGTAATTCATGTGGATAGAAACCCAGGTGGTGACACAATTATTGGCAGCATGGTAACAGTGGGACATTTTTGTGTGTTGCACGCATGCACGGTGCATGATAAGGCGTTTATTGGTATGGGCTCTACCGTGATGGACCATGCAGTTGTGGAGCCTGAAGCTATGGTAGCTGCTGGCTCACTGGTAACACACGGAAAAGTGATAAAAAGTGGGGAAATATGGGCTGGCAGGCCAGCAAAATTCTTCAAAAAAATGTCGAATGAAGAAATTAAACATATTACACAATCAGCACAAAATTATATTATGCTAATGAAGGAATATAAAAACTGAAGTTCGCGTCAAGTGTTTTACTTGACACGTACATTTCGGCTTAACCCTTGTTACTTCTTTTTCCCATTCTCATTTACTTCTTGTGCTTTTGCCCCATCTACTTGAGTACTAAGTAATACTGCATATGTAATACCACCGGCTACGAGTGCAGATGCTACTGCTATACCAATCATTACTAACATCTCTAACTTAACTGTACGTTTAAGTGCAGTAAATGCTATCAGTCCAGCAGCAAGACCCATACCAACAGTAGCAGTGTACCGTGCTCCATTGCCTTGTTTTGGTTGCTCAGTTGTTTTGCTTTTATCTTCTAGTTTTCTATTTTTCTCCTCAGCTTCAGTCAATCGATTTTGTAAGTCTTTTATTTCATCCTTTTTGGCTTTTAACTGCTCTTTTGCAGCTTTCAATTCTGTTATTTTAACATTTTTCTCTTCTAACAATTGTACTGTGGGATGGCAAGATAGGGTTTTTACCATAATCTCCTTTTCCTCATCGTTAAGGTGTAACAGACTTTTCATTTTTTTGTGGTTAGTAAAATATTCGTTACCCTTTACCCCAACGGATTTTACATTTATGGTTACATTATCTCCTCCTAGTCCTTCTTGAGGATAAAAACCAGTAATATATAGTTGTTGATCATTTAGCGTACAATAAAACTTGTCATCAATTATAGTACCATCCCTATCTACGTCTTTATACTTTTTGAATTCTTTATGATCATCTTTTCCTATAACAAGCACTATTTTACTTCTGTTAACCTTTATTGTACCACCCTTTAAGCTTAGCATAACGAACCTCAATTATAATTTAACATTATATAATACCCTTAGAACCTAAGGTTAAGTAATACCTTTATCATAGCATAGAAATTTATGTTTATAAACAAAAAATTTTGGCGTAAAATTGCCGTAATTGTGCTATAGCTAAAGTAATTTAGGTTTACTGACCATCGTCATTCCGCTGCTTGTTAGCGGGATCTAGAGATACCGCGGCGGTATGACGTTGCTAGCTTAAAGTTTAAAATTGAGAAATATTTATGTTAAAAGAAAAATACGGCTTTAAAGAAGTTGAAGACAAATGCAACATATTGTGGGAAGGCAGTAAAGTTTACAGGTGGAATGGTGAAAAGGATAACACTTTCACTATAGACACACCTCCACCGACAATATCGGGTAAATTGCATATTGGCCATATATTTAGCTATTGCCACACGGACTTTATTGCAAGGTTTCAGCGCATGCTGGGAAAAGATGTGTTTTACCCAATTGGGTTTGATGATAATGGGCTTCCCACTGAAAGATTGGTTGAGCAAACCTATAAAACCCGCGCAAAAGAAGTTGGCAGGGAAAAATTTATAGAGATGTGCCATGAGGTTATTGAAAAATCAAAGCAAGAATTCAAGGAATTATTTAAATCGGTCGGCATTAGTTATGACTGGGATTTGGAATATCACACGATCAGCAAGGAAACTGTGACGCTTTCACAGATGTCGTTTATTGATCTATATAATAAAGGGTATGCATATAGAAAAATGCAGCCCATCCTTTGGGACCCGGTTGATAAAACAGCAATTGCGCAAGCAGAAATAGAAGATAAAGTTTTTGAGTCATCCTTAAATACGATAGTTTTCTCTACTGAAGAAAATGAGCAGATCAACATTGCAACTACGCGACCTGAGTTACTTCCAGCATGTGTTGCAGTTTTTTGTCATCCAGAGGATGCGCGCTACACCCATCTGATCGGAAAAACAGCCGTGGTGCCGATCACAGAGACAAAAGTTCCAATAATAGCTGATGATAAGGTTAAAATAGATAAAGGCACTGGGCTTGTTATGTGCTGTACGTTTGGTGATGAACTCGACATATATTGGCAGCAAAAGCATAATCTACCGATGAAAATTATCATCGATCAGGATGGGAGGATGAGCCTTCATTCAGTACATGGTCAGAAGGAAGAAATATGGATCCCAGTGTCTAGGCACTGGGATGACACCATAGGGGCTACTGGGATGACAGGAGAAAGGGCTACTCAGATGACAAAGGAAGGTGGGTGTGATCAGAAAGAAGAATGGATCCCAGTGTCAGCTACTCGGATGACAGACGATATACTAAATGAAATAAATGGATTGAAAGTTACAGCAGCAAGAAAGCGGATAATCGAAATCCTAACTGAAAAAGGACTTTTGGTAGAAAGCACTAACATTTCTCATTCTGTTAAGTGTGCAGAAAGATCTGGTGCACCACTTGAGATATTGCCTACTTATCAATGGTTTATCAAGACCTTAGAGCAAAAAGCTCAAGTATTAGATAAAGTAAAAGAATGCAATTGGCACCCAAGCAATATGCGTAAACGCATGGAAGTGTGGATAGAAGGGCTAAATTGGGACTGGTGCATCTCAAGGCAGCGCTATTTTGGTGTGCCATTTCCAGCGTGGTATTCCAAGCGTAAAGGAGAAGAGGGCAAAATCATCCTAGCTGAAATAAAGGCCCTACCTATAGATCCATCGAAAGATTTACCAAAAGGGTATAGCAAAGAAGAGATTATCCCAGATCAAGATGTAATGGATACTTGGGCCACAAGTTCAATTACTCCTCAACTAAGTGCACTGGCAGTAAACAGTGAGTTTAGCTTACCAAATCATCGCTATGATACGATATTTCCTGCAGATCTGCGCAGCCAGAGCCATGAGATAATAAGAACTTGGGCTTTTTATACTATTTTAAAGGCACATTATCATGCAAATTCTTTACCTTGGAAAAACATTATGATCAGCGGTTGGTGTTTAGCAGATGATAAGAAAAAGATGAGTAAATCAAAGGGTAACATCATCACTCCTCATGTAATACTTGAAATTTATGGAGCTGATGTAGTGCGCTATTGGGCAGCGAACTCAAGGCTTGGAGTTGATACAGTCTACTCTGAAAATACATTCAAAATTGGCAAGCGCCTCGTTACAAAACTTTGGAACGCTAGCAAGTTCGTTTCCATGTTCATGGAAAAGCATCAAGTGATGAGCATAAATTCTGCTCACGAGACAATGGATAAGTGGATATTGTCTAAGTTATACAAAGTTATAGAAAGAGCAACAAATAACCTATTACAGTTTGAATACTGCGAAGCTTTGGGCGCAATAGAGGAATTTTTTTGGAAGGATTTTTGTGATAGTTACTTGGAGTTAGTAAAAAAACGTGCGTACGGAAGCAGTGAAGCAACCTTAAGTGCAAAACAAAGCTTGGCGTATGTGTTAAATGTTATTTTGCGGTTATTTGCACCTTTCTTGCCATACATTACAGAAGAGATATACCACCAGTTGTATAGTTATAATTCTGTACACAATCAAAGTAATTGGCCAAGCAAAGAAGAACTTATCTACGATAAATATTCAGAGGAAATGGGAGATAATGTTATTCAGATATTAAACATTATCAGAAAGATAAAGGCAGATAATAATGTATCAGTTAAGCATCTGATAAAAAAGTTGATGATAAAAGCAGATCTACGAGAGGATAAGTTGGATCAATCCGCACAGAATGATTTGCAGGCAGTTTGCAATGCGGAAACGATAGAGTGGATGCAGTCTGAGCTTGAAACTGAAGACGAGAAATACATAGTGAATATAGATTTATATTGATTTTTATAGCTTTACTTCCTTTAATATCCATGCTATTGTAATCATTATTAGTATGAGGGAATAATAATGGGGGATTTATATAATAAAGCCAATGCACCGTATCTTATAGCTGGTGCTCTTGCTACTTTGGTATTGCTTGCGTCTGGGACACTTGCCGTTGCCCCTTATGTTGAGTTCTTGTCTTCAGTTGCAGCCTTTAATGTAGCTCTTCCTGTTGCTTTGAGCATACGCGTCAAGTTAAGAGATTGTAAGTAAATTCAGGGAAGTTAAGGTAGATACTCTAGTTTTTCTGTACTTGTCTTTTAATGAAAATCGAGACCAAGTTATGGTAAGCTTTTTAAGAAAAACTTTCAAACTATTAACTTTATTCTTTAGTGCTAAAAATAACTCTATAACCCGCCTTTTTAGCTCAATAAATGCCTTTGTTAAGCTAAGTTCTGTATTCTTTTTCACTTCTGTGCAACCAACTATGCCGTGAAATATAAGAATTGCGCACAATTTAGCATATAGTTCACATAATACTCTGCATGGCTTTCCTTTTAGCTTATCAAGTCTGATATGGCTTTTATACAATTTAAATAATAACTCAATTTGCCACCTTACTCTGTAAATCGTTAATACTTGCTCAGCACTAATTTTATTTTCTGGAACATTAGTTATAAATATTGACCAGTTCAACAATTTTTGATTTCTTTTAGAGGATGTATATCCCTGCGATCTTGCTAATCTATTAGCTTTCCTTCTTCTGGCCATAGACTGTTCTTCAGTTAGTTTCTGACATATAATTCTTACTCTAATTTTTGCTTCTTTTCCTAACAATACCTCGTTTTCTAAAAATAACTTATCCTCTAAACATTCTAATAACTCCATTTTTGATTTGTTTCTACATCATATATGTTGGTATCGGATTTATAACGACTTATGAAATAAGCTCCTATTTCATTGATTTGTTTAAAAGAACTTGGCACAAAATAACCGAGATCAGATATTAGCAAATCATTGCTTAATATATTACTTAAATGTTTCCTATATCCCTGGTCTGATCTTACTCCCTCCGTTAAATTAAGTTGGTCTATTATCTGATTCATGTAGTCGAAAACTAATTGTAACTTTATTCCAGATTTAGTATTGCTTTCATAGCCACTGTAGCTAGTACCATAACCTTTATACATCTCTTCCATACTGTTAGGTAGAGTAATATAGCTACTGTCCAATAATTTAACACTATTAAATTGCTGTAAGATTTTGCAATCAACTTGCAAGATATTTTTGAAGAGAAGCACAGATTCATTATACATCCTTTTCATAAATTCCACTGCTTCTTCAGTAAATCTAAAATCCAAACCTTGTTTTGTTATATCTATCGAGTCCTCGTTTAGTAATTGACACATTGTTTCTACGCTACAATTATCAACCCCTATATTACCCAAGACCATGGCTTTTACGAACGATGAACCTTTTAGCTTTCTTTTTTTTATAAACCTTGTTGTAATTGAGATTTTGTCTGCTTTTTTCATTAAAAATTCTTTGAGCTTTTTGATAAGCTAGTTATTTTATTCATTGGTTCTCTCACTAAAAGTATTTCTGGGAGAACTTATACCTTATTATTCTATCTCTTTCATACCTTTATTTCCTTAACTTGACGCGTATGGTTGCTTTGAGTTTGTCTATACTTTCTGTTCTGGTGCTTGTACTTTCATGTAAAATGATCAGCCAGAATAAAAAGCTTGATGCACAAAAAGCAGAACCTAATGAAAAAAATGGATTAGCTAAAGAGCAAGAAAATATAATACAAAGCTTAGAGCCTCAAATCAAAGAGCTAAATGAGAGGCTTAGTAGTCAGTACAATGAGATTGAAAAGCTAATTGCTAGTGCTGCAAAAAAAGAGGAGCTAAATAAGCTTAACAATGAAGTGAAAGAGCTAAAGGTAAAGATTGCTAGTGTTGCAACAAAAGAAGAGATAAATAAGCTTAGTAATGAAGTTGAAAAGCTAATTGGTAGTGCTGCAACAAAAGATGAAATGGAAGAGCTAAAGGCAAAGATTGCTAGTGCTGCAACAGAAAGTAAAACACAAGAAAAGATTTTTATGAAATTTTGCGCAAAAGGTGAAAAAAGAGGGAAGAAAGCATTTGAGGATTTTATATTTATAAAAGAGATAAAAACAAAATTAGTAAATATTTATGAATCAATAAAAATAATATTAATATAGTGTCTTCAGCAAAATCAGGTGATTCAGAAGAAGAGCAAGAAAAAATACAAAGAGGATTCATTTTTCACGGTCCAGGAGGAACTGGTAAGAGTTCAATTGTTGAGGCGATTGGGGATCAGCTGATATCTCTAACTACATTTATAAAAGTTTCTGGAGCTGATTTGCTTGAAAAATCAAATATAAATGAGCTTTTTAATAAAGCAAACGAAAACGCTCCTTGTATAGTTCTTATAGATGAAATCGACAGCTTTGGCAAGGGACGCACTGATGCCAATCGAGTACCTTTAAATTATTTTTTCACTAGATTCGATGAAGCTGATAAAGGTGTGACGGTGTTTGCTACAACTAATGTTAGTCTGCAAGATTTAGATGCATCACTTGTTAGGGGAAGTCGTTTGAGTAGTAAACTCAAGTTTACTATGATAGAAGGAAGTATACTTAAGAATATACTGAAGGATGGTCTGAATGAAAAATTAAAAAATAAAAAGTACAAGCATGCTATCTCAAGAATTTTAAACGAAACAACACTTACAACACTCTCTATCTCAGCAGCAGATGTGGAATGTTTTATAAATTATATAGTTGAAAAGTTAAACAACAAGATTGGAACTTCTGCTTATACTATAATTAAAGATTTTTGTATTAAATATAATATTGGAGAGGTGTCGAATAAGCAGACTAACAGGAAAATTGAAAATTCTATAGGAGAATCACAGCAATACACATCTAGACCATCACATAAGCTGAATGACGCTTTATGTGATTCTGGATATACCAGTATGTTCTACCCCGATCAATAGCTAACTAGACTTATAAGTACAATGGTACACTCGATACACAAGGTCTAAGTCATTTTTTAGCTAGCAGACTGAAGATGGGAAGTTTGTTGTAGGTGCAGCACTATAATTCCTCCACAGATAAGAGAATTTTAATAAATATATACAAGACTGCTGAACGTGGGGGGAGGAGGGGAGTAATGAGCAATTTGCTTAGTGAGGCTAACACATTTTATTTTATAGCTAGTTCCTTAGCTACTCTTACGTTACTTACATCTTTAGCGCTTATTGTAACTTCTAATGTGCCTCTTCCTCTAATTCTTGCTTTAGCTACATTATCTGTTTTGGTGCTTGCACTTTCGTATAAAATAATTAGTAATAATAAAAAAATAGAGGTTGAGAGAAATAAATTCGCTCAGAAAGAGCAAGAGTTAGAAAATAAAATAACTCTAGGAAAGGAAGCTGAAAAAGCTGCAAACAAAGAAGTGGAAAAATTAAAACATGAATTAACTCGAGAAAAGCAAAATTTAGACAAGAGAGCAAAAAGATTGGATCAGAAAGTAAATGAGTCAGAAGTTGAGAGAGAATCTCTTCTTGAAGAAAAAAAATCTTTAGAGAAAAAATTAGAAACAGCAAAGAATCGTACGTTTGAAATAGACAATGAATTGGACAAAACAAGAAAGGAAATAGGTAAGCTTAATGAGCAGGAAGAGAAATTAAAACTTGAAATCTCATGTTTAAAGAAACAGTTGGAAGAAAGAAGTAGATTTATTGCAAAGCTGAAGATGGAAGTGGATGATAATAAACATTTAGAGCTAGAGAATAAGGGGTTAAATGATAGAATAGAAACGTTACGTGAAGTACAAAAGGCACTACGTGAGAAAAAACATGAACTTAGTGAAAAAGTAGAGGCATTGAATAAGGAAAAAAATAAACTTTCTAAAGAAGTAGAGGAATTACGTGAAGAACAAGAAAGGCTGCATGCAAACTTAGATAAGCTACAATGTAAAATTAAAGAGGTCAACAAAGAAAAGAAAAATTTATCTAAAGAATTAAAAGAGAAATTTGAAGAGTTAGATGAAGCAAATGGTTTAATTAAAAATCAATCTTTTGAGTTAGATGGGATAAGAAAAGATTGTAATAATGAAGTAAAAAGTTTAAGAAATTCACTTTTAGAACGAGACAGTCAAATAGAAGATTTTTTGAAAGAGAAAGAAAAACAAGTGAATTTTGCGCAACTGTTGATAAGATGCGTAACAGACAATATAGAAGAACCAATAAGAAATAATGATGGAAAAGCAATATTAGATACGATTCAAATATTAAAGTCTGCGTTACAAGGAGAAATTGCACGGCTTTTGCCAGACGAAACGCCTTCTTCTTCGCTGGAAGATCTTGGATATGAATCATTATTTGTCAGTCGCTCATCCACCCCGACCAAGTTGCCAAATTCACTATTGACAGAATCTTATGAACGCAGTCAGTTCAATCAGAGTGAAAGTATTTGCAAAACACAACAATGAGTCTTATTATAAGATAAATCATGCAAGATAATGAACCCAATAATATGCGCACTGGATACACAAGACTTAAATAAGGCTATTTCTCTAGCTAATGCTCTGCGTGGTAAAGTTGGCATGGTAAAGCTGGGATTAGAATTTTTTGCTGCTCAAGGTCTTTCTGGAGTGCAAGAAGTTGCAAAATGCAATGTACCAATTTTTTTAGATCTGAAATTGCATGACATTCCAAACACTGTAGCTAAAACAGTTGAAGTAATAAAAGTTCTGAACGTTGAAATGTTAACTCTGCACATCAGCGGTGGGACAAAAATGCTTGAAGAAGCGCTAAGTGTAGTGCAAGGCACAAAAATAAAGCTGATTGGAGTGACAGTGCTAACTAGTATGAGCAATGAGGATTTAAACGAGCTTGGAGTAGCAAGAGAAGTAAAATCACAGGTAATTTTGCTTGCAAAGCTTGCAAAAAAGATTGGACTCTATGGAATAGTCTGTTCTGCATTGGAAGCTCAGGAAGTGCGCCGAGAATGCGGTGAAGACTTTAAAATTATTACTCCAGGAATTCGTATAGATCCAGGTCATGACGACCAAAAAAGAACAGCAACACCAAAAGAAGCAATAAATTCAGGAGCTGATTATATCGTCATTGGCAGACCCATTACAAAAACTACAAGTAGTGCGGAGCTAATATTGAAATCCATGAAAGAATTTTAATATAATAACTTAATTTATAAAAATACTAACATATTAATTAGGAATAAGCATGAGTAATATCAATAGAATAATACGCGAAGTAATCAAGGAATTCCGCTCAAAATTACCAGATAAGGGGAAATAGAGGAATATTCTGGCAAATTGAATAAGCTACATATCTACCAGTGCAATAAGCATATAATAGAAAATAAGAAGCTATATCATTATACAATAAATGGGAAAACCCATGCTATGGGTCAGCATGGGCATAATTTTGTCAAGAGTTTAGAAGTTATCTTGAGGAATAAGCCACAAATTTCCTTAGAAGAGGTAATTGATTTTATGGAAAAAATAATTAATTTTGGTATTGATAGTTGTTATGGAGCATTTGAGATGATATTTGAATCTCGCTCTGGTGTTACAATAGATGATGCAGTTAATTTTGTAAAAGATAGCTTATCTAGTAAATTTTATGGATTCCATGGCAGTGGGATTTTCAAAGTAATATTAGAACTTAATCCAGAGAGCTCTCTTGAAGAGATAGAGAAACAATTTAGCAAAGTAGTAGATCCTTACTTTCTTAATGCTTGGAGTCGAGAAAGTGAAAGGGCTTTTGCTAAGATATGTAGGTTATGTAGAGAAGGACATGTGGAGAATATGCAGAAATTTGATTTTAGCAATTTTAATTTAGATCAAGATAGTGCTGGAGCATTAAGAGCACTGTTACAGTATTGTGTTGACGTTTCTAATCAAAAAGCTTTAGGTGATTCACATGAATTGCATAGAGAAGAGATGGAGGGGATAT
Organism: Wolbachia endosymbiont of Drosophila innubila; assembly: GCF_021378375.1. Lineage (NCBI taxonomy): Bacteria > Pseudomonadati > Pseudomonadota > Alphaproteobacteria > Rickettsiales > Anaplasmataceae > Wolbachia > Wolbachia endosymbiont of Drosophila innubila. Next base: position 273,034 of record NZ_CP076228.1, read on the forward strand.
ATAAATTTGATGATAATTACGATTTAAATTTAGATAGTGATCATAATGATAGTATCTGGCATTGAAATTATACTACAATAATAAAATAACTGGATAAAAATTATCACCAAAAAAATTCAAAAAAGTGCTTGACATAAAAGAACGAACATTATATAGTGTCATTATCTTTTATTTTACCTCGCTTAATTTAATTACTGGATTAAGCTTACAGTACTAAGCGTGGCACAAAGTGCCACGCTATTTTTCGGTTTACATTTTCAACAGATAAAAAATGATGCCATTTCAGTGCCAAGCACATAACTGTACGGATATTCATTTTTAAAGGTAAATTGCACAACAGATGATGTCATTCCAGTGCTTGACACTGGAATCCAGAAATTTTGCTTATAACTGAGCTGATGAGCTAAAGGTAGTTGTCTTACGCTAAAACAAACGTTTTTAATTAAGTTGCATAGAAGCTGGATCCCAGTGTCAAGCACTGGAATGACATCGTTTACTATGTACCATATTGCAATATTCGTACAACTGTGGGAAACATCTATGGATGCCATTCCTATTACCTTATTTCCATTTTTATTTCATTTTCAAAGGAGGCTATTATGTCACTTACCGATATCGCTCACCGTATCAATGAACTCGCTTCATCATGGGAGCAATTTAAATTAATAAATGATCGCAAACTAAAAGAAATTGAAAGCAAAGGGCGTGCTGATTCTGCAACAATTGAGCAGCTATGCAAGGTAAATAATGCCATTGATAGTTGCAAAGAGCGTTTAGACTTGATCGAAACTGCAGCTCAACGCCCAGAAGTAAATACAGATTTTAGCACAAGCGATAAATATTTTTCTGATTATATCCGCAAGGGAATGGAAAGCGGTTTATCACACAAAACCCTCAGTGGAGATGACAGTGATATCGGGGGGTATCTAGTTACTCCGCATATTGTAAAACGCATAAACAAGCGCGTAACTGATTCGTCCCCAATGCGACAAATATGCTCCAGTCAAAGAATCTCTACTGAAACATTGGATTACATTATAGAAGATTTTGACCGCGCCGGTGCAGGTTGGAGCAGTGAAACAGTAGATGATGAGGACGGTGGCAATAAGTCTAAGTATGATTTTGCAAAAGATACGGACACGCCCAAAATCCAAAAGATTTCCGTCACAACTTACGAGTTATATGCTCAACCACAAATATCACAAAAGTTACTCGATGATGCGTTTGTCGATGTTGAGAGTTGGCTGGTGGAAAAGATTGCCGAGACTTTTAGTAAGGAAGAAAGCGAAGCCTTCATTAAGGGTGAGGGCACTTTTCAACCAAAAGGAATTTTAGCTTATGAAAATGGAAACAGTTATAATAAAATAGAGCAAGTTAAAACTGAAAAATTAGATAGTGATTCAATAATGATGTTGTATTACTCTCTGGACGAATATTATTCCAAAAATGCGTCATTTTTGATGAACAGGAGTACGTTGAAGGATATCAGGCTGCTAAAATCTCAAACAGGTCAGTATCTCTGGCAGCCAAGTCTGTCGCTTGAAGCTCCAGATACTTTAATGGGAATACCAGTATATCAATCTGCCGATATGCCACCAGCGCCAAACAATCAGCTACCAGTAATTGCGATGGCAGATTTCAAACAAGCTTATAAGATTGTAGATAACAGAGGAATGAGAATATTAAGAGACCCTTATACGAATAAACCTTATGTGAGGTTTTTTGTCACTAAGCGTGTCGGCGGAGAGGTTGTAAACACCAGTGCTATTAAATTGTTGAAAGTTGCGAGCAAGTACTAAAAACTTCCGCAGCATCATCTTTATAGCTGATCAAAGCAACACGTCATACCGCGATTCATTCCATAACTGTACGAACATTGTGATTTTGGCCCATCAGGAGGGTGTCATCCCAGTGCTTGACACATATAGCTAAACTGACTTAGATTTACCGACAGTTTGAAAAACAAAAATTCGTCATTCCGCTACTTGTTAGCGAAATCTATGCTGAGATATCGCGGCGGTATGACGTAGGAAAACCTTTCTTGGGTTAGCTATAGTTTGCTATATTATGTGATTTTATTTTTAGCATTGCTTCTTACATTATGTAATTTTGTTTTCCATAATGTATATTATGTAATTTTCGATGCTAAGATCTGTTATAGCTCTCAGTATGATATGAGTGATTCTCTTTTAATAATTATTTTTTAAATAATTTGTTGGTTCATCAATTTCTTTAGGATTGATATCTACAATTATTTTTCCGTTTTTTAACAGAATAATCCGATCTGATATTTTTGTTAAAAAATCCAAATTGTGAGAAGCGATAATCATAGTAATACCCATATCTCTAACTGATTGTAGTAGTTCCACAACGTCGACTATTGTTGCTACATCTAAACCAGACGTTGGCTCATCGCATAATAGAATCCTTGGATTCATCATTAAGCTTCTGGCAAGCGCAACCCGCTGTTTTTGCCCACCGGATAGATTACTAGGGTAATCATTTTTTTTAGAGGCAATACCCAAAGACTCAAGTAGTGAATCACTTTGATCCTGAGTTTTGTTTTTAAGTTTGGGAGCATATGTAAGATTTTCCCAGACAGTCATATGTGAGAAAAGTTGAAAATCCTGAAATACAAAACCAGTACTATCATTGCATTCAATGCTACCAGAATCTAAAACTTCGAGTTTTTGTATACAACGTAACAATGTTGATTTACCACTACCAGAAGGACCAGCAAGACCAACTATAGATTGCTCTATAATCAGGTTAATATTATTAAGTACTGGAACATTATTAAATAATTTACAAACATTATGCATTTTTATCATATATACCTTTCTGTTCAATCTTTTTGCCTATATATTCAATTAGTAATACAAGAGCGTAATAATAAGCCCCAGCAAGACAAAGTGGTATAAAATAAGTAAATTGTTCTGCTGCAAGCATTTGCGCAGAGCGCATAATATCAACACCACCAATAGTAGAGATTAATGCCGTTTCTTTAAGGAGTGCAATGATCTCATTTATCATTGCAGGAAGAATATTTTTAATAACTTGTGGTAATATAATATCTCTCCACATATAGAAACTAGGTATTTGTAAAGTTTTAGCTGCTTCAAACTGGTTTTTTGATATAGTTTCAATACCAGCTCGTAAAATCTCAGCAATATAAGCACAGCTATTTAGACCAAATGCTATAATGCCAGCACTAAATATGTTTAATTTAATTCCTGCAATGGTTGGGGTCATAAAATAAACAACACTTAACTGTAATATAAGGGGGGTGCCACGTATTACAGATATAATTCCATTAATTAATGGAATACAGATCTTATTATATCTGAGTACTGACAATAATCCCCCTAGACTCACACCTAAAAGCAGTCCTCCAATCAATAATTTTAAAGTAAAGGCAAGGCCTGTTCCAACAAACAAGAAATTAGAAATTAATTCCTGCATCAGTTATCTCCTAGCCATTTTTCTGCTATTTTTTGTATTACACCTTTACTTTCTAAACTTTTTAATGCCTCGTTTATTTTATCCTTTAAAGCAGATCCTTTATTCACAGCAATAACATAACCACCATCTAACTTGGCAGTGGCTGACCATGATAGACCAGGATTTTTTTTGCTAAATACTTTACCTTGGAATTCATCAATTAGGACGCCATCAACATGACCAGACTTTAATGTTTCTACAGCTTGATTATTATTGTCTATAGCAATAATTTGAGCTGTTGTAGGAACATGCTCTTTTAGCCAAATTTCCATGACAGTTCCTAGTTGAACGGCTATCTTCTTGTGAGTTAAGTTGTTTATACCGGCTATGGGTTTATTTTTGTGATATAGAATACCAAATTCCCCTGTATAATAACTATTTGAAAAATCAAAATTTTTTTCACGCTCTTCTGTGCTACCAATAGTAGATATAGCAGCATCTACAGAATTACTTTGCAATGCTGCAAATATAGCACTAAACTGCATATCTTTAAATATCGCTTCTTTACCTAACTCTTTTGCTACTAATTGAGCAAGCTCAATGTCAAAGCCAGTAAATTTACCATTTTCATAATATTCAAAAGGTGGATAATCTGCAGAAATTGCAAATCTAATGATATTATCGTGTTTATTTTCCTTGCATCCTGTTAATAGAATACTTATCACTATAGTAGCATTTAAAATATATTTTTTCATATTACTAATTTATATTCATATTTTATTCATCTTATGAATATAGACATTAAAAATTGAATAGTCAAGAAATAATGAATATAATTTCAAATATACTTATTACATATTCAATATGAGGAAAATGCATAATGCATGACAACACACTAGGTGAACATATTTTAAATATTATTCAAAATCACGAAATTTTAGAGCAGAGCGATTTACAGACCTTGCTTAAAGAAAGAGGGCACAACATTCCTCAGGCTACTTTATCAAGAAAATTAAAAAAACTTAAAATTGCCAAAGTTGCTGGTATGTATAAAGTAATTGACATCAACCAATATCGATTACCATTAATACTTAATATGCAAATTTCGGATTTTGGTTTAATAGTACTACACACTCAACCAGGACAAGCTAGCAGCCTAGCTTACTTTCTAGATCAGAAGTATGTTATTTATTCATTAAATAATAGCAAAAACATAGGAATTATAGGAACTATAGCAGGTGATGATACAGTATTATTGATCATCAAAAGTAAGGCTGAACTTAACAAAGTATTACAATCAATTTATGAAACATTTCCATATTTAAGTCCTGAATAAGAATGTTGTAAGTTAAAAATGTGATATAAAGGAGATAAGAGGGATTTCTTTGTTTAAATCTTTGTCTTCTTTTTTTCAATATACCTACATATCAGAATGGACAATTCATATAGAATCAGCATAGGTATTGCAAGCCCTACTTGGCTTAATACATCAGGTGGAGTTAAGATTGCAGCGATAATAAAAATTACCACTATCGCGATTCTGCGTTTATTTGACAAACTTTGTGTAGTGAGTAACCCTACTCTCATCATTAATGTGAGTATTACTGGAATTTGAAATGCAGTGCCAAAAGCAAACATAAATTGGAGAACGAGGTCTAAATATTCGCTAACTGATGGCATAAACTCTATTGGTATACCGAAAGATTTCCCACTATGTTCAAAAGTGATGAAAAACTTCCAGGCTAAAGGAAATATATAGTAATAGACTACAGTAGCTCCCGTTACAAATAAAACCGGTGTTGCAATCAAGTATGGCAACAACACTGCCCTTTCACTTTTATATAACCCAGGTGCTAAGAACATATAAAATTGCCATGCAAACACAGGAAAAGAAAACAAAAGTGCGCTCATTATTGCAACTTGGAGATACACAAAAAATGCCTCTGTTAAGTCTGTGTAAATTAAAGAAAAACCTTCGCTACCTTTTGTTGCTTCTATTAAAGGTGCGAGTAAAAAACGGTATATATTTTCCTTAAAGTAATAACAAAAACCAAAAGCAACGCAAAAAAATAGAAAGCAAAAGATAACTCTTTTTCTGAGTTCCGCAAAGTGCTCATAAAATGAGGCGTATTTGCTTGAGTTCCAGTTCATACTTTACTATAGCTCAATAATGCTATGTCTAACATTCTCAGCGAAAAAGCCCACTCATTGTCATACCACGCTGCAACCCTGCATATATCACCTGTAACATATGTACCAGTTAAATCCACAATTGCACTATAAGGGTTATGCACAAAATCTATTGAGACTAAAGGTTCCTCGCATATAGAAAGTACATTTGACATTGGATAACCCTCTGTCATCCTAGTACCCTCTGATGTCATCCGAGTAGCTGACACTGGGATCCAGAAATTAGATTCCAGCGTCACGCGCTGGAATGACGTAGAGGAGAGAGCTGCATCCTTAAACATTTCATTGATTTCTTTAACGGTCGCTTTCTTATCAGTCGTAAATGTAAAATCAACCATAGAAACATTGCTAACCGGAACTCTGACGGCAGTGCCATCTAGCTTGCCCTTTAATTCAGGAATTATAGAACCAATTGTTTTTGCTGCCCCGGTTGTAGTTGGCACCATAGATAATCCGCAAGCCCTTGCTCTACGCAAATCTTTATGATTACCATCAAGAACATTTTGATCATTCGTGTAGGCATGTATAGTAGTCATAAAACCGCTTTTTATACCTAAACTGGAGTGTAGGACTTTCACAATCGGAGCAAGGCAATTTGTAGTGCAAGAACCTGCTGATATCACTTTATGCTCTTTTTCGAGCATATCGTCATTCACACCATAAACTATAGTGACATCAGCATCCGGAACTGGAGCAGAGACAATTACTTTCTCTGCATTGTGCCTTATTGCTTCTTCACGTTTATTGAATGCACCAGTACATTCAAGTATTACATCAACATTCCAAGGAATATTTTCAGGATTCCGTTCTCTATATAAAGAAAACTTTTTGCCATTTATAGAAATCCAATTTTGAGACTCATTAAAATCAATATCACCACTGAATTTGCCATGAACAGAATCATATTTAATCAAATGTGCATGCTGCTTTGCACTGAGCGATCCATTGACAGCTACAACTTCTATTTGTTTGCTATATTCTTCTATTTCGAAAATAGCACGCAATACGCCTCTGCCTATTCTACCCAGACCATTAATTCCTACACGAATCGTCATCTCTTCATTCAAAAAATTTAATTATAGAGGATATCACTTGATATTTCATTTTATTCTTTTGCTTTTCTATCGATATGAACATTATAGCAAGGAGACAGGGCTAAAAACTTGCTTGACAAACTCCGCCAGCTCCCCTATCATGAAACTGAAGCTATTGTATTTGCTTTCGCCAATCTGCAGATTAAAAGGTAAGGATTACTTAATGTATCGGCGTCTTATGTTCAATTTTTTGCAGTATATAGATACTGTATGTCTTTACAAAACTTCATCTACATCTAGATTTTTATCTAAATAAGCTGAACGCGCTTATAAAGCGTTACAAGACATCAAAAAATGCCAATACTCGACAGAGATAGTAAAAGACTAGCTAACTCGGGGATTCTTTTGTCTTTTTCTGCTTAGTAAACTTCTTAAACATTTGCAGCGTAAGTTAGTTGCAATTAAAAGCAGCTTAATCTTGCTTGTCAAGCGTTTAAAACATAAAAAACGCCAATATTTTAAAGCGGATAATAACCCCAGGGCTTCTTTTGCCTTTTTTTTCATTTGGTAAATTTCTTAATGTTTATAGCTAAAAGAGCCCAAGAGAGGTCAATGCCCCTGTGATGTCATTCCAGTGCTTGACACTGGAATCCAGCCTTTATTATGCAGCCACTTGGTTGAAATTAAGTCTTCTGGATCCCAGTGGGCTTTGTTGCATCGCTAGCTATGATGGATTAAAGATAAAAAAGATAGGGAATATCAGTAGCTTATTATTCTGGTATTTATAACAAGAACGGTCAATGAATACCTAAATTTGAGTAAAAGAAATTTCACTACCATTTACCAATCCGGCTAAAATTCAAGAATTTCAATGCTTTAGCTATTTTCAATAGAATTAAATTTATTAATATAAATAACAAATTACTATTCTTAAATTTGATCAGATTGATTGCAAAAAAACAAGATTTTCAATAGGTTGCTTATAATCCTAACTATAGTTAGCCTTTCATAAGTAGCGATGCAACAAAGCCATCCCAGTGTCAAGCACTGGGATGACAAAAAAAGGAGGCTACTCGGATGACAGGAGAAGGTACTGCCGTCATAAAGGAACCAGTTTCAGCTACTTTCATGACATCGTTGTAACATTGTACCATATTACAATTTAGCGTTTTTAGTAACTAAGAAAGTGCTTCCCCCTTTTAGAGCACTGCATATAATAGAATTATATGCAGTGCATTGCGAAACAAAATTCCCAATACTACAGGAGGCTTTATGAATAAGAAATTTTTCTATTCACCATTGTCAATAAAAAGTATAGGAGAAAACGGTGTATTTTCTGGTTATGCGAGCGTTTTTAACATAGTTGATAAACAAAATGATCTGATATTGCCCGGAGCATTTAAGGAAAATTTAAACAGAAATAAAATAAAACTCCTTTGGCAGCATAATCCTGACGAACCTATAGGTAGTATCATAGATATTTATGAAAATGATGTTGGCCTGTATATAACCGCACATTTACTTTTGGGTATTCAGAAAGCAGAAGAAGTGTATTTGATGCTCAAAACTGGGGCAATTAACGGACTTTCCATCGGCTATATACCTATAGAGTATGATGTTGATCATAAAAGTGGAGCTAGAGTGTTAAAACAAGTGGAATTATGGGAAGTCAGTTTGGTCACTTTTCCTGCAAACTTGGCTACTCAGGTAATCAATGTGAAAAATCAGAACAATGAACAGGGAGTGTTAGCAAGAGCGATAGAAAAAGCAAATGCTGTACTTGCAGACATGTACATTTCTGCTTAAAGTGTATTAGGCGGGCAAAGACTTTACCATAATTTGACACCTGCGTTAGTATTTGTTTAACATTTATACTAATATATATAACTTTATTACTATTAAAATTTTCTGTAAATTAAAGTTAAAAAATAAGGTAATTTTATGCTAAATATTAATAATAAGGTTAATTATGAAATTAATATTAAGCGAAAGGAAAAAAAATACAGCTGGTCTACTGTATTTGCTTGGTTATATCTAAAAACGATTGGACGAATATTGCCCAAGAGATGGAATAGATGGGCAGAAAATATTTTGTACTACGATAAAACTACTGCAAACAATGAAGTTCAAACTGATGCTTTTAAGACAATAGATGGAAGTGTTCAAGTTGACTTAAAACCTGAAGTTGTAGAGAAAGAGAGCCAAAGTGTAGTGATAAACAAAGATGGAGGGGTTCAGACTGATGGAGTAGCATTGATAACAGAGGAAGATGATGAAGCATTAGAAGAACAGCTGGAGGGCATAAATTAGGAATTAGAACTTGAACGTTTACAAAATGCTTCCTTAAAAGAAGAAAATAGAGAATTACGATCTGCAATTGAAGGACTTGAAAAGAGTTATAAGGGACTTACAGAAGATGCAGGCGAACGAGAAGAGGAACTAACCAAATACAAACAAGATAAAAAAGCAATGCAGGATAAAGTTGATGAACAACAGAAAACTATATTTGATCAATACATGATAATAAGAGAGCAAGGAGAAGAAATTGAAGCTACTAGGAAAGATAATGAAAGTCTGCAAGCACAAATAATAGAACTTAAGAGTAGGTTAAAGGACAAGGAGGATAAATTAATTGAATTGAATCAACAATGGCAAGCTAGCAAATTAGTGGCTTTACTTAAATCACAGACTGATAAATTGTGTCAGGCTAAAGACAAAAATACTGAATTAGAAAATAAAGTCAGTGACTTAGGTCATGAAAACAAAGCTCTACGATTAAGTGTGAATACATTGACTGCTCAATTGGGTGAAATGGAGAACTTGGGGAAGCAATTACAAAGTGTTCAAGAATCTAAACAACAATTGGAGATTGATTTAGAAGGTCAATTGAAAGCTGACACTAAGAAACTACAGGAAGCAAAAGAAGGTCAATTGGCTAAAAAGGCAGGTGCAGTGAGTACAGTATCTACTGCAAAATCAACTCTTTCAAAATTACGAAACTTGCCCAATAAGCTTTCTAGGGATAAGGGTCTCAATAACTTTTTATCTGGGAAAAACGAGGAGTTAAAAAAAGGTTTTCCTGAATTTAAAGAGAAACACTTTTGCCATAACGTGCTTAATGAAACTATAAAGTCTCTATCAAATCAAGATGATGGCAAATTTGAAAGCAGTAAGCTGCTTGAATTATTAGAAAGTAATTTGAAACAATCCGCAAGGGAGATCATAGAAGCTAAGGTTAAAGAAGTTGTCAACGAACATTGTAACATTGGAAAAAATATGGGTAAAGAACTACGAGATGACACGTTAAAAGCCAAGTGGTCACCTTCTGTTAGAAAATGCGTAAAAAAATTAGAATTTAACAAACAAGAAGGGGTAAATAAGATTGTAGACTCTATCTTGCACAGCTTTAATAGCAAGAATAATAATAATAACGACTCAGGAGAATTGCTTAAAGAAATTGTTACAGGAAAATTAACAGAGGCTAAAATGAAATGTTTTTCAAATAAGATTCAAGAGTTACAACTGGCATTAAGCATAAGAGATAAATTTTTATCTCCAGATCAGGAAATGTGTAATCAAACTCAAGGAGGAGTAAACGAATATCAATTAACAGAAAAAGCTAAAAAAGAACATATACCTAATTCCTCTATGAGTTCCCCTAATATTGCAAGCATACATTCATTGAACAGTCAGAAAGCAGTTAGAATAGGTCCTTAGCATAAAGCACCAGCTCCTCTTTTGTTAAAGTGTAGGAGCTATCTTCCCAATGTTGTTTTAGCAATTCCAAGTTTCTACCTAAACTTTTTCCTGGCTGGTGACCTATACTTATTAAATCATCGCCAGATAAAGGAAATTTTGGAATATTGAATGTGTTAGCAAATGAAATGTATTCATCAACATTTTCTCCAGACTCAACACCGCAAATTTTCACTAAATCACAATATAATTCTCTACCAAATAAAGATATGTATTTTTTTTGCTCTTTTTCTGAGAGTTCTGTTTTGATATCGTTGGATAGTAAAAATAGCAGCTTTTTCTTTTGCTTGTTCGAAAGACGTAAAAATTTGTTTACATATTCTCCAAGACTTAACCTGTCATTTTTTTTAGTAGCCCTAAGGAGTAACGCTAATTTTACTAGTGCATCAGTGCCCAAAAGAAGTGGCGAAGACAGAATTTCGCATTTTACTTCTTTTGGGATAATCTTTTGCAAAACATCAGATTCTTGCATGCTCTTAAGTGTTGGAAAAGGATCATTGCACTCCAGCAATTTAAGTATTTCATCTCTTATTCTCTCTCCAGAGAGGTTTTGGATCATATGCGAATGCTTTTTGCATACGCTTAGTATTTCATCACTCAAATCTCCGACACATATTTTTGCATGAAAACGAAAAGCTCTTAGAATACGTAGATAGTCTTCTTTAATTCTATCTTCAGCGTTGCCTATAAAGTTTAACCTTCGCGCTTTTAAGTCCTCTATACCACCAAAGTAGTCATATATATGGCCATGCTTATCTGCATACAGAGCATTAAATGTAAAGTCGCGCCTTGAAGCATCCGCTTGCCAATTATTGGTAAATTCTACTTTTGCATGCCTACCATCACATTTCACATCATGCCTTAGTGTCGTAATTTCAAAAGACCTCTGATTTAGAACCGCAGTGATAGTTCCATGTTTTAAGCCAGTTGGAATAGTTTTTATATTACGGAGTTTTAGCGCTTTAATCGTTTGATTGGGAAGCAAATTAGTAGCTAAATCGATGTCGTGGACATCACGCTGCAAAATTGAGTCTCTCACACACCCGCCGACAAGCCTAGCCTCACCACCAAATTCCTCTATGGCATCAATAATTAAACTAGTCTCATGGTCAACTTGCATTTAGGTTAGTACGTACTGCAAGTTCATATTATATGAAATGCTTGCAAAAGCCCTATATAAAAATATACAGGGCTATTAAGATTTTACAAGTTGTGGTGCTCGTTGTTGATGAAATGGTTCTGCCATCGATTCCGTACCACATCTTAGTAAACTTGAAGGGTTTTGCTGCTCTATGCGCTGCTTTATATCACTAACGCACTGCCCTACAACATCACCAATTTTTCCATCAGCATTTTCTGCCAATAACTTATCAAATCCCTTTTCAATCTCTGCTCTCTCAGAGATATCCTTTGAAAGGTTACAATATTCTAAGATCTCGTCTAGCTGCAGTTTTTTTGCTAATAGGAAATCTTCTTGTTCTTGCTCTTGTTTAAGTTTGGTTTCCTCTTGCAGTTGTTTTGCTGAACTTTTATTTCTATCAAGCAATGGTTCGAAATGCAATCCGCCTTTGTTTATTATATGCACAGTACTACTATCATCATAATCAACTTTATTGTATTCACCTGCACTTTTTGAACCTGAATTGTCTATTAATTCATGCAAAGACAGATCTTGGTTATCAACAGTCTGGTTCTCTATAACATGTAGCTTTACCTTATACTTTTCACAAAGTATTCTGCCTTCAACGTCAGGATCACCCCACCTACTGTTACGCATAATGTCTGCTGTATAATCATCTACAGTTTCACTACGGTGCTGGCCATTGTTATCATGACTATTGACAATTGCATTTGTAAACCACTTTGGTGGATTCTTTTGCGCAAATTCCCTACAATCATTTCTTAATTTTTCGGCAGTAACTTGCTCTCCTGTCTGTTGTTCTAGACTTTGCCTGAACGAGTCAAAAAAACAGCTTCCATTACCAATTGCTTGTCCTACATAGAAATTGTCAGGGTAAGGGTTACTATTTAAAAGAGTTATTTCTTGCCCTGAGATCCTGGGCCTTTTTATTCCAACCTCAACATCATGAAAGTCACTTGGTAGTTTCCGTTTCTTAGCTGTAGTCATAGTTTTACCTTAATTTAAGCTATATATTACTATACCAACAAAATTGTCAATAAGCGACTAATTAAGTATAGCAGAAATTTTTAAATTATGCAATAGTTATAATTTTACATAGCAAATATGAGTTTTAACTGCGGTATAGTTGGGTTACCAAACATAGGAAAATCAACCTTATTTAATGCGCTTACAGAGTCAAGTGCAGCCGAAGCTGCAAATTATCCTTTTTGCACAATCGAGCCAAATATAGGCAAGATTTCGATAAAAGATCAACGTTTGAAACAAATCGCAGCAATTGCAGGCTCAGAGAAGGTAATCTACAACCAATTAGAAGTTGTAGATATTGCAGGTCTGGTAAAGGGTGCGAGCAAAGGCGAAGGGCTTGGCAATAAATTTTTAAGCCATATCAGAGAAGTTGATGCCATCGTTCATCTGCTCAGGTGCTTTACGGATGACGATATCAGCCATATACACAGTAAAATAGATCCAATATCAGATGCTGAAGTGGTAGAAATGGAATTAATCCTAGCTGATATTGATAGCATAGAAAAAAGGCTTCCTCAATTGGAAAAGAAAGCAAAGCAAGGTGATAAAGAGCTAAAGAGACAACTTGAATTAATGCAAGAGGTATTAGCTACTTTAAAATTAGGTAAACCTGCAAGAAGTTTGGAGAATATCAATGAAGATGAGATGAAGTTGCTTCAATTGCTGACAACAAAGCCCGTTATGTACGTTTGCAATGTTGAAGATACAAATGTTATAACTGGCAATGAATTATCTAAAAAGGTAGAGAGGATGGCGGAGGAAAATAAAAGCAAATTTTATTGCATTTCAGCAAAACTCGAAGCAGATATTGCAAATCTTGATAGTGAAGAGGAAAAACAGAGTTTTTTATCAGAATTTGGCTTACAAGAATCAGGCCTTGATGGAGTAGCGCGTATTATGTATGAAGTGCTGAGTATGATAACTTTCTTTACTGTGGGCCCCAAAGAAGCACGTGCATGGCCAGTAAAAATAGGGTCAACAGCCGATAAAGCAGCAGGTGTAATCCACACTGATTTTGAGAAAGGCTTTATAAAAGCAGAGACAATAAGCTTTGCAGACTACATAAAGTATGGAAGTGAATCAGCTTGCAAAGACGCAGGAAAAATTCGCTTTGAAGGCAGAGATTATATCGTGCAAGATGGCGATATAATGCACTTTAGGTTTAATGTGTAGTTTATTATGCAGCCACTTATTTAAAGTTAAGTTTTCTGGATCCCAGTGTCTGGGCACTGGGATGACATCCTCCCTAGCGGAGATTGCTCTCAAACCACAATGTTCGTACAGTAAGCACTGACCACTTTGCTTCAATATTTGCGATGCCCCTGAACAGATACAAAAAATCTATTGTTTTTTTATAAATTAAATCCTAAGGCATTTTTTACTGTAGATTAATCATTTGATTATAGTATCATTTTAATTAAGCTTATGCTTGGGATATTTATGAAGAATATTTTATATTTTATATTATTAGCTGTCGTATTCGGATCACCCATCCTGTTTGCCGTAGAGCAGCTTGAAGAAAAGAAAATTGAATCAGTTCATAAAAACGAAAATGTAGGTGTAAGGAAGCAAGATAGCACAAATCAAAAAGATGAGTTAAAAAGCAACGTCGATGCTAAACAAACACAAGAGGCTGAGAGCAAAAGATTAGACGGCACTACCGATAAAGAGAAACTGCAACACAACGAGAACAAAGCTTTCGTGGTTGAAAAAACTATAAGTGAAGGTGAAAGGATTGATAAAGATTTGCCAAATGACCAGCTAGAAGGAAGCACAGACAAATTTGCTCAAAATTTACCAAATGTGGCCAATAAAGAAGTGAATAAAGATTTGAAACCAGAGCCTTTGCCTTTAAGTGCTGATTTAAATGAGAATACAGCTAACCCGCAAAAAAATCTACAAGCTGATCAGAAGATTGATATAAAAGATAATGAACTTTCAAAAAGTGATGCGAGTCAATTATTAGAGGGAAAAAAAGAAAAAGTAGAGAATCAGTCTGAAGAAAAAAAAGTGAAAGAAACAAACAGTAATTCCAAGGACCGCAATAGAGTAAAATCTATAACTAAAAAAGATGAAGAAGAGCAAAGTGAAAAGAAAAGTTTACAAAAATGGACAAAGCTAAACAGAGAACCAATAAAAGAATGGGGTCATAAAGACATACAAAGCAAGTCAATATATAAACGACAATATGATAGCCTTAATGAGCATCTTCCTACAACTGTGTTTATTGATGATTACAGTAAGCAATTTTTTTACTGCATTAAGAAGAACAACTTAACTTGCTTAAGAGGAGTAATAAGTAAGCTAGAAAAAATTGGATTAACAATTCAAGAGATACTAAGGTTTAGAAATAAATTGGGTGATACTCCTCTCATTTATTCAGTTAAACAAGGTGAGGTAGACATAGTGCGCTTTCTCTTATTACAAGGTGCTGATCTTAGAGTAGTTAACAATAATTTTCAATCCCCAATTGATATAGCAATCGAAAAAAAGCAGATCAATATAATAAATGCGATTGCCGAAATGATGCCACATCTTTTGGAGGATAGAAAAATAGACAATAAAGAAAGCTCAGCAATGTACGATTGGGCTGTGAAAACGAAAGAAATACAGTGCGATAAGCAAGATGATTAGATTTTTGATATTAATTTTAGTTGGTCATTTATGTTATGGAAACGAAACAAATGATGAAAAAAATCAGATTAGTGATTTTTTAAACGCTTTGCGTGATGCAAAATACGCATCTTACAGTAAAAAAGACTTTGCTGAATTTTTGGTGCAGTGCCACAAAGAGGGCGTGCCAGAAGATTTTAAGAAAGGTTTTGGTTCTAACTTAAATGGAGCTAATTTTAACCAACTGTACCTAAGTAAATCTGTTTTTGATGGAGTAAGTCTGATTGGTGCTGATTTTTCTAACACCGATTTATCCGATGTGTCTTTCATTGATGTTGATTTACGTGGTGCTAATTTTTCCAATGCTAATTTACATGGCATTAAAATAAAAGGTACAAATTTGAGTTTTACAAAATTTGTTTCTGCAAACTTAACAGATATCGTATTTGATCAGTCTAATGTTAGTTATGCTGATTTTATCAGTTCCGATCTCAAAAAAGTAAGTATGCACAACGTAATTGGTTTGCATACTAATTTCTCGAATGTGAAAATGAATTTCTCCAACTTATCAAACTCGAATGTTAGCCACGTAAATTTTAGTGATAGTGAAATAAACGATACTGTTATGCAGAAAAACAACCTTGATAATGCAAGTTTCTTTGGAGTGGATGCATATAAATTAAAGATACAATTTTCTTCATTAAAAAATGCTAACATATATGGTGCAGAGTTAAAAGAATCAGACTTTACAGGTAGCAATCTTTCCGATGCTTGCCTTAATTCTTCTATCATAATTAACAGTAACTTCGACGAAACTGATTTAAGCAACACACAAATTTCCTATGTGAATGACGATAATTCAAGTTTTGTTCAATCTATACTAAATGGTTCCAAGATAAAACATGCATATGTTTCTGAAGCAAATCTTCATGATGCTGATTTATCCAATATTGATTTTAGTTTTAGTGAACTGCATCAAGTTAATGTCTCTAATGCTGACATTCGTCACGGAAAGTTTCATAATACTAAAGTTGCAAATTCTAACATGAATGGCTCATTTTTTGACCATTCACTATTCACCTATGTGAAGATAGAAGATTCAGACCTTTCTACAACTTCAATGTATAAGATAAAAATCCAAGACTCTCAAGTTTATAACAGTACACTTTCTCGCCATAATATTGATTCCAGTGAAATAGAAAATTCAACATTCTTTAATTTATTAGCTGATAATTCGAGTTGGTCCAATTTAAAAGTAACTAATTCAAATTTTATTGAAAGCGATTTCAGATCTTCTTTGCTTCACGCTAATGCCTTTAGGAAAACTAGTTTTTTTCTTAGCAATTTGAGTAATTCAACAATTAGTGATATGTCTTTTCACTCTTCAAGCATATATAAAAGTTCAGTTGCTGATGTTCATTTAACAGATTGCAAGTTTGATAATTCGATTTTGATTGACAATCAAGGACAGAAAAAACTTGCAGGGTTAGAAAATGCTATAACTTCAATTGGAGATTTGCAAGAGAAAATATCACAGGGTGAAAAATTTAATGTAAATTATTCTTACTTTGAATTTAAGAATATGAATTTAGAAAATGCCGATTTTTCTAATTCAACATTGAGTAGAGCAAAGTTTGTAAACGTTAATTTGAATAAGGCAAATTTTGAAAAAACCGATTTGCGCTATACTGTCTTTGATAACTCTTCTCTCATTGGCACCAACTTATCAAATTCTAATTTAGAAGGTTCTAGCTTTTTAAACTCTGATCCAAAAAGCACCATGTTAAAAAATGCAAAGAAAAATGACCGTAAAAAGTGAGGGCGTATTATTGGTTCTATCCTCCCCTTCTGGAGCTGGAAAAACTACTATATCAGCAAAATTACTTGAGCAATCAACTAATTTAGTTAGGTCTGTTTCTATGACTACACGCAAGCCTCGCCCCGGCGAAATAAATGGAAAAGACTATTTTTTCGTTACCGAAGAAAAATTTCACGAGCTATGCAAAGCTGGCCAAATGCTTGAATACGCCAAAGTTTTTGAGAATTTTTATGGTATACCAAGAGATTTTATAGAGCAAAACCTGAGCAGTGGAATAAGCGTTTTACTCAGCATAGACTGGCAAGGAGCATTTCACTTATTCAAGCTCATGAGAAAAAAAGTTGTGAGTGTTTTTATACTTCCCCCTTCAATGGAAGAGCTTAGGTTGCGTTTGCAAAAGCGTAATAGTGATGATGCAAGCGAAATAGAGCGCAGATTAGCCGAAGCTCAAAAAGAGATAAGCAAACGTGATAAATATGATTATGTAATAATCAATGATGATATTGATAAAAGTGTAGAAGAGATAAGCTCCATACTAAATAAAGAAAGACTTAAAAAACTAAAAGAAAAACCAAGTCTGGAAGACTGATAAAAACATCAATTTGGATATTTGCAGCTATAGTTTCTTATCCTATTTTAGCCAATAGCACATTTCACAGTTTAGCTATATTTATTATTTTTTAAGATTAAATGGTTAAAATAGTAGCAACTGTTCAAGTGAGGTTTAACTATGACGGCAAAATTTCTCACAGAAATTAATTTTCTGCCTTTTCACCTATATTTTGATCACATATACAACGTTTAGCTCAATTTAAAAGTCAAACTTCTTGGTTGTTAGTTTAGTGCTGACAACTTAAATAGCTTTTAATATTGAGGTTTTAGTATGGGTATAGATATAACTGCACTAACTACTAATGCAGATAAATTAGGTGAATGCATAGATAAAAATAAAAAGCAAGAGCAGGATAGAAAAGACGAGCAATTGTATGGCATTATAGAGAGAAAGGTAAAAAAAGAAGAACACAAGCGTGAAAAACCAAGAGGTCAAGATGGAACCCTCAAGAAGTGTAAAAGGTTATTTGAAAAAGATGCTAGTCCTGAAGTATTAACTAAATTAGAAGAATCACTTAGAGAACAAGAAAAATATTATAGGTATTATGTCCAATGCTTCCTTCCAGTGCTAGATAAAGCAATAGAACGATCGAAAAAAATATCAAATGAAACAAAAGAGCGAGTAAAGCAAGCAATTTCAGAAATTACTTATAATAGCAAATATTGTAACCAAAATGATCGTAGGGACAGTGGAATTGAAAGTGACTACAGTAGCGATGCTGGTGATGATTATGAGAAACATTCAATCAGTAATCCTAATACAGCAAATGAAGATCAAGAAGTAGAGAAAAGCAACGAAATAACAAATAGCAATGCTCTATTACTAAAAGCGATCAAAAATGGAAATAACAGGAAATTTGAAAAATATCTAAAAGATTGTACGGATATTAGCAGCATAAAAAATGAAAAAGGAAACAATATTTTACACCTTATCGTATCGTTGGAAAAGAAACAGAAACGCAAGTTTCTAGGTATTCTAATAAAAACGGTCACCAAGAAAGATCTAGCACAACTCATTAATAGTGAAAATCAAACCCCTCTTCAGGTGGCACTAATTAACAAGATAACAAAAGAAAAACATGAGTCTCACACAATCCAAGATAACGATAACATACTTAAGTTTCTTACAAAATTGTTAGAGCATGGAGCCAGCCATGATCAGTTAGAATTACCTGAGGAAAGCTTAAAAAAATTGTCTAAGGGGCAAAATGAATACTATTGTAAATTTTTAAAGAAATTAGCTAAAAAGGCTGAGCTAAAGCAGGAAATAAAAATCAAGACAGAAGCAAAAGTTAAAGAAATTGTGGCACATACTGTAAACACTCCAAATAGTAATAGTGATTATCCGTTACATTTAGCAATTAAAAATAATGATAAAGAACTTTTTAAAGAACTATTGCAAGAGGGGGCGAACATTAGCCTTGAAGGTGCAAATAAAAATAATGCCTTACACCACATTGCTTTACTTAAAGGAGAATATAAAATCAAATATTTGAAGTTAATATTAGATTTTGAAAAAAAAGGAGTAATATCTTCAGAAAAATTGCATAAGGCTATAAACGCTCAAAATAAAGATGATAAATATCCAGCGCAAGTTGCTTTAATTAGACAAACAGAGAAGATACCTAGTAAGTTAAAAGACTTTTCTAGGTGGGTTAGATCAAGGCCCACAAAACATTATTATACTGCTGAATTTTGTGCAGAATTGTTACAAAATGGTGCTGAGAATAAAAGTGACCATATAACAATACCTAAAGAGCATCGTAAGCAAAAATATTATCAGACTACAAAAAGAATCAAAGATATAACAGGTGTTAGCCCTGACCCAGAAACACAAGAAGAACTTGAAGAGCATTTTTCTAAGAAGAATGCTCGTAAGAATATAAGTCTTCCAGTAAAATGGATACTCGGAGGTTTAATTTTTGCAACAGTATTTAGTGCTTTAGCAGGAAACATGATAGCTGCAGCCGCTTTATCGGTGACCATAGCGGTTTGTGCAATGTGTTACCCTATTTACTTAAAGTTAGAAAATGCTCTTAATGCTAGAGCATCAGATCAATCAGAGCATACAGAAAACCCAGCTACTAAAATGAGCGATGTATCAATACTACGTCAATTCATGAATAAGCTAGATGGGCTGACTAATAAACCCTCTTCTCTGGCGCTATGAAATCAATCTCACCGCTCAGAGTTTTTTCAGCCACTTTTTTATAATCAATTTTTACGTTAATTTGCCCTTTCTTTTCTTCAAGCCACGCTATAGTGTGCTTCATCCAGTTTTTGTCATCACGTTCAGGAAAGTCTTCACGAGCATGTGCACCTCTGCTTTCCTCGCGATTAGCTGCGCATTCCATGGTAATAACCGCTTGTGGGATCATGTTAGCAAGCTCCAGCGCTTCAACTAAATCACTGTTCCACATCATACTGCGATCCTCAAGTGAAATATCAGGCATCATTTTTGCTACCTTTTTTATAGCTTTTTTGCCTTCTTCTAAAACTTCAGCAACACGGAAAACTGATGCGTATTTTTGCATAGTGTTCTGCATTTCACCGCGTATTTTTGCTACTTTTAGCCCACCGGAAGCAAATCGCATTTTATTAAATCTATCTACTATCCAGTCTGTGCAGTCTGAATGCAATTTTTTATGTGGTGTACCGGACTTTAGCTTCTCTTTTGCTCTGAGCGCTGCAGCTCTACCAAAAACCACAAGATCAAGAAGCGAGTTAGAGCCAAGTCGATTTGCACCGTGCACAGAGACACACGCAGCTTCTCCAATTGCAAATAGTCCATCTACTACCTCTTCCTTACCTTGCTTCAGCGTGATCACTTCTCCATAATAATTGGTTGGAATGCCACCCATGTTATAGTGAACAGTCGGAATGACCGGTATTGGATCTTTAGTGACATCAACTCCAGCAAAAGTTCTTGCGGTTTCGCTGATGCCCGGCAATCTGAGTTTTATTACTTCCGGATCAAGATGCGCTATAGTTAAATACATATGATCTTTTTTTGGTCCAACCCCCCTTCCCTCTCTAATTTCAATTGTTATTGCGCGACTTACCACATCACGGGAAGCTAAATCTTTTGCTTTTGGTGCGTAACGTTCCATAAACTTCTCGCCCTGAGAATTAACGAGGTACCCCCCTTCACCACGGCATCCTTCTGTCATCAAGCACCCTGAGCCATATATTCCTGTTGGATGAAATTGTACAAATTCCATATCTTCAAGTGGTAATCCAGCCCTTACTACCATGCCATTACCATCACCTGTGCAGGTATGCGCACTTGTTGCAGAGAAATAAACACGTCCATATCCACCTGTTGCTAGCACCACTCTATGCGCACGAAATCTATGTAATGTGCCGTCGCATAGCGACCAAGCAAGAACTCCGCAGCATGTTTCGCTATCCATAATTAAATCAATCACAAAGTATTCAACAAAAAATTCAGCGTTGAATTTAAGACACTGCTGATATAGAGTGTGAAGGATTGCGTGCCCAGTCTTATCTGCTGCCGCACAAGTGCGCTGCGCTGATTTTCCTTTACCAAAGTGAGTTGTCATTCCACCAAAGGAACGCTGGTATATTTTGCCATCTTCTGTACGAGAAAAAGGTACGCCAAAATTTTCAAGTTCAATAACAGCTTTAGCAGCGTTTTTACACATATATTCTATTGCATCTTGATCACCAAGCCAGTCTGAACCTTTTATTGTGTCATATGCATGCCAGCGCCAATCGTCTTCACCGATATTACCTAAAGCTGCACTAATTCCGCCTTGTGCTGCAACTGTATGACTTCGTGTAGGGAAAATTTTAGAAATGCAGGCAACTGAAAAATTAGTTGCAGCCATCCCAAGCGTTGCTCTGAGCCCTGCTCCACCTGCACCTACTACTACCACGTCATACTCATGTTCTATGATCTCATACGCTGACTTATCCATATTTACTTATTTTATCATTACAGGCTTATGATATCACAGAAGTAGAAAAAATCTATACAAGTTTTCTATAGTTAAGACGTCATGCCGCCGCGGCGCTAACAAGTAGCGGGATGACAGCAATCCTACGTCATACCGCCGCAGTATCTCAGCCACTAACACGTAGCGGGATGACGAGCTTATTGTCATGCCGCCACGAACCGTCATACCGCGATTCATTCGCGGTATCTCTAGATCCCGCTAACAAGCAGCGGGATGACGATTGTCGTTTAGCTATAAACATTAAGAAATTTACCAAATGAAAAAAAAGGCAAAAGAAGCCCTGGGGTTATTATCTGCTTTAAAATATTGGCGTTTTTTATGTTTTAAACGCTTGACAAGCAAGATTAAGCTGCTTTTAATTGCAACTAACTTACGCTGCAAATGTTTAAGAAGTTTACTAAGCAGAAAAAAAGACAAAGAATCCCCGAGTTAGCTAGTCTTTTACTATCTCTGTCGAGTATTGGCATTTTTTGATGTCTTGTAACGCTTTATAAGCGCGTTCAGCTTATTTAGATAAAAATCTAGATGTAGATGAAGTTTTGTAAAGACATACAGTATCTATATACTGCAAAAAATTGAACATGAGACGCCGATACATTAAGTAATCCTTACCTTTTAATCTGCAGATTGGCGAAAGCAAATACAATAGCTTCAATTTTATGATAAGGGGGCTGGCGGAGTTTGTCAAGAAATTTTCTTATTTCATTTAAATTGCTTGTAACCTTCTTATACACTCATCTTTACCAAGAATCACCATGATATCAATGATTCCAGGTGCATCCATTACTCCAGTTATAGGGGCGCGTAATGAGTGGTATACATCGCTTATTTTCATATCGTGCAATTTTGCACATTCCTTGATCTGAGAAGATAAAAAACCCTTATTCCAATTTTCATCACCGATCTTTGACAGAAATGACGCAAGTAACTTGATTATATCGAGGTTAGATTTGACAATTTGCTCAGCCTCTTCACTTAAATCAAGTGGCGGATCTTGAATATAAAATTTTGCTAAATCCAATAATTCGGTCAGGTAGTTTGCTCTTTTTTTTAGCTCTGTCAGTCCCTGCAGTAAATAGCCCTTTTTTTTATCAGTTAGAGTATTTTCTCTAAGCATTAGAGTCAGAATATCTTCATTGCTCATATTACTAATATAGTGGTTATTCAAATGCTCCAGTTTTTTGAAATCGAGCCGTGCAGATGAACGACCAATACTTTCTAAATTAAACCACTCTATTGCTTGCTCATCGCTAATAATCTCATCGTTGCCGTGACTCCAGCTAAGTCTCAGCAAGTAATTACGCATCGCTTTTGGCAATATTCCCATCTTTTCATAATCGCAAACGCTTGTGGCACCATGCCTTTTGGATAGCTTATTCCCATCTTCCCCATGGATAAGCGGCACATGTGCAAAGCGTGGAATGTCAAAATCAAGAGCCTGGTATATTAGCAGATGTTTAAAGGTATTAGTGAGATGGTCAGAACCACGTATTATATCAGTTATTCCAGCATCATGATCGTCAACTACCACAGCAAAAATATATGTTGGAGTGTTATCAGAGCGTAAGATCACTATATCATCAAGCTGGTCGCTATTTACTTTGATTTGGCCGTATATTTTGTCATCAATGACGATCTCTTGCGAATCTGGCACTTTAAAGCGGACAACTGACCTCACACCCGATGTCATTCCAGCGCGTGACCACATATTTTTCCAGTGTCGGCTACTTGGATGACAAGAAGGAGGTTTTGTAGTACATTTATGCTTGTATATCTTGCCCTCTTCTCTTGCTTTTGCCTTCTTTTCTGCAACTTCATCTTCAGGGCAGTAACAGTGATACGCCCTACCCTTTTCAACTAAAAGGTTTGCTACTTCTTTATGCCGCTCTATTCTTTTTGACTGATATACTATTTCCCCATCATAGCTCATACCGAGCCATCTTAGCCCTTCTATAATTGCATCAATTGCTTCTTGTGTTGAACGTTTTCTGTCGGTGTCCTCAATTCTTAGCAAAAACCTGCCACCATGATGCTTTGCATAGAGCCAATTAAATAACGCAGTACGAGCTCCTCCAATGTGCAAAAATCCTGTTGGTGATGGAGCAAATCTCGTGACTATACCTGGCATATTTGTCTGTTACAGTAATGTAAATGATGATAGCTAAAATTTATGTTTGTAACAATTTAGAATTTATTTGTTCTGAGAGATAAAATTTACTTATTTTTCATAAATTGTGTTGTATAATTTAGTATTGGTTGAATATAGCGAGGTGAGTTATGGATGGACTTGTAGATATAGCAAAATTGCTTTCAGATAATGAAGCTAATATCAATTGGCGTTACACCGGCCCTTTTGATAAAACAAAACAAAGAGTACAGGCAGGTAATCTCCTGCATTTAGCTGCAAGAATACAAAACAAAGGTAAATTTGTAGACATTTGTAAGAAGAACATTGCTTCTGTAACTGCGCATAATGAATATGGAAATAATCCATTTCATGAAGCAGCAAGAAGTGGAATTTTGCTGCCTGCAGTACAAGAGATTGTGAATGACTTAGAGAAGGAAGCTAATAACAAAATTACGAAAGCAGAAGAAGCTGGAGATCGGAAAGAAGTAAGCAGATTGAAAGAGGAACTCAAATGTAATAAAAAATATATTAAAGATGCGCTCTGCAGTAAAGGCTATGCTTTTAATAAGAAGAGGGAAACTCCTCTTTATTACTTAAATGCTGCACAACAGAAAGAAATTAAGCAAATCGCAGGCATAAAAGACAGCTTTATATGTAACCAGAAGTTTCACCTGTGCTTATATATAATAGGAGCGATAGCATGTATCGCTGCTTTATGTTTGTCTTTATACTTTTTATTTTTAGTTTCTCAATCTTTTGCACTAAGCTCGATGGTTGCAATAGCTTCTGGCGGAGTCACATACCTGTCAGTTAAAGCATGTAGCGAGATACATGCCTTGCATAACGAAAGCACTTTTTAGTGGAAAATGCTAATGTACAACTTGCAGGAGAAAG
The DNA here is from genome assembly GCF_021378375.1 of Wolbachia endosymbiont of Drosophila innubila. NCBI lineage: Bacteria > Pseudomonadati > Pseudomonadota > Alphaproteobacteria > Rickettsiales > Anaplasmataceae > Wolbachia > Wolbachia endosymbiont of Drosophila innubila. The sequence goes on from NZ_CP076228.1 coordinate 297,668, forward strand.
TTTAGGTGTTTGATGAAGCTAGAAATTACTTGCAGGCAATGATATAGAAATTTACTTTCTTAACTTCAGAAAGTATACTCATACGATGATAGAAAAGAAGTACAGTAAGATTTTAATAGCAAACAGAGGAGAGATTGCCTGCAGGATTATCAGAACTGCCCATAAGATGGGTATATCTTGTGTGTGCATATACTCGGATGCAGATGTAAATTCTGTGCATGTAAGACAAGCAGATGAGTCAAGATATATCGGCCCTTCGCCATCTTGCCTCAGTTATTTAAACATTGAAAAAATATGTGAAGTAGCAGTTGAAACAGGTGCTGAGGCAGTTCATCCTGGCTATGGTTTTTTAGCAGAGAATCCAGATTTTCCACGTGCTCTTCAAAAACATAATATAGACTTCATCGGTCCCAGTGCAGAAACAATAGAAGTTACAGCCAACAAAATAACAGCAAAAGAAGCTGCAAGAAAAGCTGGAGTGAATGTAGTGCCAGGATATATGGGTAAGATCAGCGATGCTGCCCACGCAGCTCAAGTTGCTAAAGAGGTCGGTTTTCCCGTTATGCTCAAAGCTGCATCAGGCGGTGGTGGCAAAGGAATGCGAATTGTAAACTCCAAAAAAGAAATTGAACTAGCATTTACATCAGCCACAAATGAAGCAGAGAAAAGTTTTAAGGATGGCAGTATCTTTATAGAGAAATATATAGAGTTGCCAAGACATATTGAAATACAAATCATAGCAGATAAATATGGCAATATAGTTTGTCTTGGAGAAAGAGAATGCTCGATACAAAGGAATAATCAGAAAATAATAGAAGAAACGCCAAGTCCATTCATTAGTGAAGAAGTAAGACAAAAAATGTATGTTCAATGTGTTTCTCTGGCAAAGCAAGTTGGCTATTTTTCAGCAGGCACTGTTGAGTTTGTTGTAGATAAAGACCAAAACTTCTATTTTCTTGAGGTAAATACGAGATTGCAAGTTGAGCATCCAGTAACAGAATTTATAACTGGAATAGACATAGTAGAAGAAATGATTAGAACTTCCTGTGGAGAGAAATTGAGATTCAATCAGGATGATATTAAACTTACTGGTTCTGCAATAGAAAGTAGAATTTGCGCTGAAGACCCATCGAAGAAATTTTTCCCTTCCAGCGGAAGAATAAAATATTACGATAAACCGGGTGAAAATGATTATGTAAGAATAGATGATGGAGTTGCTGCAGGTTCAGAAATTAGCATGTTCTATGATTCGATGATTGCCAAAGTGATAACATATGGAAAAGATAGAGTAGAAGCGATCAGCAGAATGCAAAAAGCATTGTCTGAATGCTATATAGAAGGAGTAACAAATAATATAGAATTTCTAGAATCCATCTTCCATCACCCAAATTTTATCGCAGCAAAGCTCCATACGAGATTCATTCCAGATCATTACCCTAGTGGGTTTCACGGCGATTTTGTTACAGAGGAGTATATTAAAATATTTATTTTCACTGCGTTATATGTTCATTTGGAAAATGAAGAAAGGTACCATCATAAAGCAGTGAATGAAACATCTCAGGTGTCATTCCAGTGCGTGACACTGGAATCTAGTAAAAAAGAAGGGGCACCAGTATCAGCTACTCGGATGGCAGGTGACCGTGCAAGAGATTTATTCATAGTGAATATAAATGACAATGAGTACTCCGTAAATGCAAAATACCAAGATAATATATTAATAACGGTATATAATCACAATAAATACTCCGTTATAGGCAAGTGGAAATCAAGTTATAGATTGCTATATATCACAATTAATGACGATACCAATATAGCACTTAAAATAGAAAGACAAGGCAGCAAGTACTTCATAAGGCATGCAGGCATGAAAGCTGAGTGTTGTATATTTAAGCCTCATGTAGCTGAATTAAGTAGGTTAATGCTAAATAATGAAACAGAAGGGATTTCAGCAGATGCTGTAAAATCCCCAATATCTGGTTTATTAGTTAAATTGCACGTAAATGTAGGAGATCAGGTGGAAATAGGACAACCTTTATTTGTGGTGGAGGCAATGAAAATGGAAAATATCATATGTGCTGAAGCAGCAATGGTGATAAAAAATATTCCCGTTCAAGAAGGAAAAAATGTGCAGATTGGTGATGTAGTCTGCTTTCTTAAATAACATAAGAAGTACAAACTTGACCCAAACAAGATAAATGAAAACACTTGATGAGCTATGGCAATGGCTATTGGTATGTGCAATAATAGAGTAATTACACCTAAAATGATCTGAATGACGACGGAGAGCAGCATAATATATACCGGTTTTATGCTAGCATTTTTTACTGTGAGTATTACTACCAAAGTTAGTATTAGCAATGCCAGTGCTCGATGTATAAATTGCACTGTCGCTCTGTTCTCAAAGATATTCAGCCATGTAGGCTGTAAGAAAAATAAATCTTCTGGAACGATTTGTCCGTCCATTAGTGGAAAGGTATTGTAAATTAGACCAGCATTTAATCCTGCAACAAATGCGCCGAAAATTATTTGTATCATGATCAGAACTAAAATAATTCCTACGTAGTACTTGGTGTTACAACTAATCTTAAGTTTAGTTTGCTTTGGCCTGATTTGGTAATCAAAAAATTGATATGAAAATAATGCAAAGATAATTAATGCTAATAATAAGTGAAGTGCGAGCCTATAGTGGCTAACATGAGGCTTGGCTACCAAGCCGCTTTTTACCATATACCAACCAGCAAAAGCTTGTAAAGCTCCAAATAATAATGCCACAAATAGCTTTATTACTACCTTTTTAGATATTTTTCTTCTTAATGTAAAATATATAAATGGCAGGACAAAAACTAAACCTGTTAGTCTTGCAACCAATCTGTGTACATATTCTATTAAGTATATAGCGCGAAACTCCTCCATACTAATACCATAGTTAAGTGCTTTATATTCAGGTGTAGCTTCGTATTTTAATTTTTCTTGTAGCCAGTCTTGTTCACTCAGTGGTGGTAATGTTCCAGTAATGGGTTTCCACTCCGTGATTGACAATCCTGCTTTTGAAAGTCTGGTAAATCCACCAATCCCTACCATGAGAATTACCATGACCGAGCAGAGAAAAAGCCAAATAGCTACAGGTTTTGCTTCCATAAACCATGCTGAGTTTTGTTCCATCGCTCAGGGTAAAGAATAAATTCCCATAAGGCAAGAAAAGCTGCAACACTATGTAGCAGACTATAGACCGGAAAAAATATCGATACTATATAAAAATAAAAAGGCATCTTTTGCTGTTTGACAGCTATTACCAAAAGAATCAGGTTAGTAACGTATACCACTACAAAGTAGTACAAAAATAATTCATTTAAAACTTTAGTTAATATCAATGAAAGCAGTAAAAATGGAGTAGTAAAAAATATAAAAGCTGCAGAGCCAACAAAAAGATTCAATAGCAAAATTCCCTTAAATCCAGTGTGTTTATAAAGTGACTTTATATTTTTTAAATGAACAATATAAGTTTGCATATAGCCTTTGATCCAGCGCGCTCTTTGCTTAATCCAAGCAAATACAGCAATTGGTGACTCTTCCAATGTTTCTGAGTCAATCATCCTGGTTTTATATCCCATTTGCGCAAGTCTCAAACCAAGGTCAGCATCTTCGGTAACACTATAAGCATCCCAGAAAAACACTTCTTTTAGAATTTTTACTGAAAAATGATTACTGCTACCACCCAAAGGTATCGGCATGTTCATTTTTTGGAATCCAGGCAATAAGTATTGAAACCAGTTCATATACTCCAGAGAAAAGAATTTTGTGAGAAAATTATAATCACAATTGTAGTAATTTAATTTCGCCTGTACACAGGCAAGCTTATCGTCGTCCTTATTAAATTCAATCAGTGCTTTTTTTAACTGCAATGGGTCTGGTTTATCGTCCGCATCATATATTACTGCATACTTTCCTCTAGCAAAGCTCATAGCATAATTGCATGACTTGGCTTTTGTTCTAGGCAAAGAATGAGGCACTTTTATTACTTCAAAATACTGCGGTAAAGTGTACTTTTCTATAGCTGCTAGCGTTTCTTGGTCATCACTTTCTACCTGAAGCTTCACATCTAATTTTGATTTTGGATAATCCAAACTTTCAATGCTTTCGATCAATTGCTCTATCACTGCACTTTCTTTAAAAGCAGGCAATAAAATAGTATATATAGGAAAATCTTCTTCATTCAGCTTACTATAATCCACTTTTTGATTAGAGGTTTCACATAAGCTAAAAACTGTAGCTATAAACTTGAATAAATAACTAGAACATCCGATTATAAATATCAACATCAAAGCAAAATATGTATATTTCTCTGTTAGTGTTAAAATTGAAGTTACAATAAAGAAAGAAGCAAAAAATATTGAGCTTAGTTTAATGCTTTTAGCTGAAAAATTAGGATTCTTGTAATATAAGTAGTTGCTTGCAAATTCTGAAATACCAAAGTGCGAGTTAAGAAGATTTAAAATCTGTTCGCTATCCACTTTTATTAATACATAGTCAATGCCGTAATGAGCTTCGACCCAACGGTTGATATCTCGGCTTGTGTCTTCAACCATAAAAAAAGTAGTATCATTTAATTTTTGCCAAGGAATTATATTAAATTTATAGTAAAAAAGTTTCTCTTGCTCTTTGCACAAACTAGAATCAAACTTAATTTTTTCTACATTATCAGCTTGAAGTATAGGCATTAAACCTAATGCAATTTTTTATTTAAGTCACGTGAAAATGAAGATATGACCTCGCTACTACGCTTATCATCTTTACGTTCATGCATTATTTTTTTTACAGCATCAGCAGCTATACTCGCTGTGTTAGCCTGTAAATCTCCAAGAGCTTTTTCAACTTGGTCAGTGACTTTCTTTAAGTTAGAATGGGCATTGTCATCTAATGTCTGATCTAGCTGCTGTCTATTGTGCTTAATGATACTATTAGCTTTATCAAGTGCTTCATTCATCATTTTATTAACTTCTGCATCTAATTCTTTGTATTTTTTAGAAGATTTTTTGTAATACTCCAACATATCTTTCCTGAATTTTTCAGTTTCTTCACTTGAAAATTTGCTTTTGTTACGCTTATTGTTAAGCGCATTTTTTATCACTTTCTTTAGCAATTTATACGAAAGGACAAAACTTACCAAGAAGGCAAGACCGATAATCAGTGATGTAGACATAAAAACCCCTAAAATTCTTTGGACACCAAGTCAGCAATAAATTCCTCTTCAATTTCAGAATTAGTCAATTTAGTATAATAAATTAAAGCAATACTAGTAGCCATTTGTTTTAACTGATCAGTATATTCAGATTTAAATTCTGCCACTTTTTTTTCAATAAGCTTGCTCTTTTTTTTATCTTCCTCTTCTAATATATTCTTAACATTAGCTCTCATTTCTTCTACCTGAGCAAGTGCATCATCTATGATTTTTTTTGCCTGTATTCTAGCTTGGGTTAAAGCTGCGTTATACTTGGTAATCTGATCTTCCGTAAGTCTTAAAAGATGAACAGAACTATTAAAAGAACCCAATACTTCTTTACTTCTAGTGCTTATTATTTCATCTAACTTTGGCAAAAATAAACAACTTACTACGAAAAAAAGTGAAGAGAAAAAAATTAAAAACCAAAAAACTTGACAAAAGAAGGTTGAAACATCAAGCTGTGGCATCTGTTAAGCAGCAAATATTAATAACATTGCAAGTACAAACGCAAGTAATCCCATGATTTCAACCATGGCAGCACCAATATAAACATAACTTTTCATTTTACCTTCTGATTCAGGGTTTCTCGCAATCCCATTTAACATAGCAGAGAAGATATTAGCTATACCTAAACCAGCGCCGAGCATTCCAAACACAGCTAAACCAATTGCTATAAATTTTAAAGCTACTAAATCCATATATTACCTTTAATTATTTCTTTATAATATAATTGTAAAATATTCTACAAGGAAGTCAATTACTTTACTGCATCTGACAAATATACACATGTTAATATAGTAAATATATAAGCTTGTAAAATTGCAACAAATACTTCAAATCCTATCAATGCAATTATGAACAAAAACGGCGCAGGAGTGAAAAATATGTTCATATTTACAATAAACCCTGCTATCACTTTGATGATTGTATGACCAGCAATCATATTTGCTGCAAGCCTTATTGATAGGCTAACCGGCCTTACTAAATAAGCAAACAACTTAATAATAATTATTATAGGTGCAAGCCACGAAGGAGTTCCTTTTGGTAGCAATATGCGTAAAAATTCTACTCCCCTTTCTTTAAATCCAACAATCGTTATATAAATAAAAACCACCATCGATAAAGCGAAGGTGACTATCACATGACTTGTGACCGTGAAACTATAAGGAAGAACACCAACTAAATTACACGATAAAATGAAAATAAATACTGTGAATATCAATGGAATGTGCTGCAAGCCTTTGCTTCCAGTGTTATTTTCTATTATTGAAATAACAAAATCATATACATACTCAACTGCAGCTTGCAAATATCCTGGTATTACTGACCCCTTCTTTATTCCAAAAAGCAAAAAGAGTATCATCAATATCACCGAAATCATCGTGAAAAAAGATGAATTGGTAAAGCTTACGTCATACCCAAATAACCTAGGTAACTCTATTATTGTATATACCTTAAACTGTTCCAGTGGATTTAGTGCCATTTTAATCTGAATTATAAACAGTAAATAAAGTATGAATTTTATAGGACAAAGTCAAGAATTAAGATAAGGCTCTGTATTATTATAACATTAACATATTAACAAAATATGTAATTAGAATGTTAATTACAGTCAGCTCTGTATTTTAAAATTTACTAATCTTGTTAAATTATTCAATATCTTGACTTAATATCTTATTTTGATTATAATTTAATTTTTAGTGAGGTATATAATGAACGAAATAGATTTTATTAACACTAATCATCCTTTAAATTTGGAGCAGGAATTTGGAGCAGGAATTTGGAGCAGGAATTTGGTAACGGATACATCGAATCAGTAGATTGTTTCCTTGACGAAGATACTCGCGATTATTACATAGGACTCAACAATGCAATAATACACTTCTTTTTTGATGGTAACATTGATGAGGATGCCTGGGATTATGAAAGTCTTAAATTCTTTCTGGAGATAGATTTAAAAGGTGATATAGAAAAAATTCTTTCTCTTCGCAAGAAGATATAAAGTTACAAAAGCTTCTACATCATAAACAATGATGTAGAAGTATTCCACTACAACAAGCTTTAAAAGCACTACATTTTATATTACAATAACTTTTTCACTTCTTTTTAGGTCCATGAAATTCACATTATCTTGGTTATTAGAGTACTTAGAAACCAATGCGAGTTTAGAAGAAATTACCGATAAATTAACTCACATAGGGTTAGAAGTAGAAGATGTGATCGATAATTCCAGATTGACTGGGTTTATCGTTGCAGAGGTATTAGAAGTCGTACCTCATCCAAATGCTGATAAATTAAAATTATGTAAAGTAGATGACGGAAGTAAAATTCTACAAATAGTTTGCGGAGCAAACAATGTTAGAGAAGGTATGAAAACTGTGCTTGCATCTCTTGGTAGCACATTGCCAGAAAGTGATTTCACAATCAAGCCCACAAAAATACGAGGAGTGCTAAGTGAAGGGATGCTCTGCTCTGCTTCTGAACTTGCGCTGGTTCAAGAGGAAAGTGAAGGAATAATCGAGCTTTCCGATGATTATAAAGTAGGGGATAAATTTTTCAATTGTGACCCTGTAATTGATATAAATGTTACTCCAAACCGTGGAGATTGCTTAGGCATTTATGGAATAGCTCGCGACCTTGCTGCAACTGGAATTGGGACATTAAAGACTTTAAGCATTCCACAACTTACCAGCTCCATAAATTCACCAATCGATGTTGAAGTTACTGACGGGGAAAGTTTTATTAGTGGAATATACATCGCCAATGTAAAAAATCAAGAAAGCCCAAAATGGTTAAAAGATAGGCTGGAATCGATAGGAATGCGCTCCATTTCTGCAATAGTTGATATCACGAACTATATTATGATATCTTTCAGCCGCCCAATGCACGCGTATGATGCAAAAAAAATAGAAGGAGAGCTCACAGTACGCAAAGCAAACGACGGAGAAAAATTTGCTGGTTTGAACGGTAAAGAATACTTATTAAACAAAGACATAAGCGTTATTGCAGGTGATAAAAATATTCATGGAATTGCTGGAATTATAGGTGGTAAGTGCAGTGAATGTACTCTTGAAACTACTGATATCTTTTTAGAGTCTGCTTGGTTCGATCCCATCTCTATTACTAAATCTTCAAGGCAGCTCGGCATCTCCACAGACGCTAGTTACAGATTTGCACGTTCAGTTGATCCTGAATTTACTTTTGATGGACTCAACCTTGCAGCTAAAATGATTCTGGACTTATGTGGTGGAGAAACCTCAAGCGTAGTGTCTGCTGGCAGTTTAGATAGTGCTGACACCAAGGTGAGCTTTGATTATCAGGATGTGAACAAGTTTGGAAGTGTGTCTGTATCGCCTGATGAGGTGCTTGATATCTTAACGAAACTAGGGTTTAGTATTGATAAAAAAACCGAAGGCAATTGGAATGTACAAGTACCAAGCTGGAGACCGGACGTGACAATACCGGCTGACCTAATCGAAGAAGTAACAAGGATATACGGCTATGACAAAATAAAAGAAGAACCACTACCAAATAATGTTGAAGAAGTAGATAGTACATACGACAATTTGCGTATTTTGATGACAAACAGAGGGTTTCATGAAGTGCTAACCTGGTCGTTTATGAGTGAATCAACAGCTGAAAAATTTGGTTACTCGAATAAGTTATTTATCATCGATAATCCGTTTAACAATAGCTTTAATATAATGAGACCAAGTATTATGCCAAATTTATTGCAAGTTACTGCTGATAATATTGCCCATGGAATATCTGATCTTGCAATCTTCGAAATCGGGCCGATTTACGATGGTGAAGCTCAGTCTAAGTATGTTTTAAGTGGAATTAGGTCAGGAAATAATTTACCGCGAAACCATTATAATACTGATAGGAAAGTAGATGTTTTTGACGCAAAGGCTGATTGCATAGCAGCTTTGGAGTTTTTTAACGTTAATTGTGATAATTTAACGATAGAGAAAGCAGAAAAAGAACATTACCACCCAGGAAAGTCAGGCACTCTCTCTTTTAAGAATAAAGTAGCAGGTTATTTTGGAGAGTTGCATCCTAATATATTAGATCTTTTTGATATCAAGCAAAAAGTTGTAGGTTTTGAGGTAATACTAGAAAATATTGAAAATTTACCTGTAAGTAGAAAGAAATTTATCGATTATAAATACCAAAGTGTAAAACGTGATTTTGCATTTATAGTAAATAAGGATGTGGAAGTAGGTAACATAATCAATGTGATAAAAAAAAGCTCAGAGCTCATCACAGAAGTTTTGATATTCGATGTATACCATGGAAATAATATAGAACCGAATAAGATGTCTATAGCGTTGTCAGTTACTTTTTGCTCTCCAATCCACACTTTAACTGAAAAAGAGATCCAAAAAGAATCAAGTGCTATAGTTAATTTAGTATGTGAAAATACCGGAGGAACTTTGAGAACTTATCGTTGAGTCACAATCATAGTTTCCTGCCGTTGCTGTGTCACACTTACTTCATCCAATTTATTTCCAATATTGAATTCAATATCCTTGGAAAATCTATCCCACATTCCATGCAAATGCTCTTCTATTTTAGGCCACACATCATTTTTAAATGTTACCCCATCACCAGAAAATAAATTACCTAAAAAGGCTCCAATACCTTCATAATTTGACTGAAAATATTGAAGAAATGTCTCTCCTTCTTTATAAGTATTATGTGCCACATTTAACGCTTTTTTCTCTGTAGTCTCTTTATAAGCATTTGATGCTCCAATCTTTATTGCACCAAACATAACTTTACTCCAGTTCTTAACTTTCTGTACACAACCTTCACTATTTCCTGGTATATTATTTATTATATTTTTTGTCAAATTGTCTATCAAAGGAGATAATAAATTTTGACTAAAATGTTTGATATTATCTTTTGTTTTAATTACAGGATATTTGATGCGTTTTTCTGCTAAACAGTACTCCAGTTCTGCTCTTTCTAATAACTTCTTGATTTCTTTTTCATCAAAAGTTTCAAGCTTGAATACCTTCAGTAAATCATCTTCTATTACTGCAAATTTTATTTTTTCACGAGACGTTAGTTCTTCTTTATAATCATTTTTTGTTTCTTCATTTATCAATAATTCTTTTTTGCCTAATTCTAACTGTTTTAATGCTTTCAGAATTTCTTCATTCCTTTTTAAGAGCACTTCTATTGATCTTGTACCCGGATGCCCTTTTTCCCTGTTATTTTGTTCAGCTTGTAAACGCTTATTTTGATCTTTGAGTGTTTGTTCTAATGTAGATTTTTCTAAATGTCCTTCATCTTGCACGCGAAAAGCTTCAATTATTTCTGCTAGACCTGATTCACCATATTTTCTTAATTTCTTGCATAAACGTAAAACACCCTTTTTTTGTTCTCGAAGTAACCTTTGCACTTTATATTTTTTTATTTCTAAATACATCTTTTCTATAAAGTCATTTATTTTAGCTGAAGCTTCCTTATCCGATGGAACCTTTACTTTTTTTTCTAAATCTTCAAGCTGCTTCCTTAGGCTTTGCTTCTCCTTATCCGGTATATCTGATTGACTTAACTTACCTTGAACTTTTTTCATTACTGATTTTATCAGCCTGCGCTCAATCTCTTGATCATCATATTCGAATTTAAAAAGGTCTTCTAACCCCCTTTTTAAGGTGTCATTTGTTAAGCTACTGTTTTCATGTATTTCTTTTAATTTCTTATATATATTGTTACACCTTGTTTGACCTATTCCTCTTAAACTCTCTAATTCCTGTCTCACTAAAGAATTTTTTATCTCATCTTCCAGCGAAAAATCTTCTCCCCGTCTATCTCGCTGAAACTTAATTGCTTGTATAAAGGCAACTTGATAAGCACTTTGTATTAAGTGACTTGTCAAATTAGGACCTATACTATCTACCACTTTCGACTTGAATTCGTTCAATAATTCCTTCAATTTATCATATGTAATCTCTTTCTTTTCTAGCTTTATCAGTTCTTCCATAGTCTTCGCAAATTCCTGAATAGAAGTTGCAAGCACATCCTTGATTTCATTGCGTAAGGGCTTAAGACCATTTTTTAAATTGATGTTAGTTGACAATTTCAGTACGATGCTATGCTCTGAATTCCGCGTCACATCAAACCACTTGTTATTTTCATTTTCATACAAATCTCTAAGCAATCGTTTAAATTGCGGTGGAAATTCTATTTCCATATCCCACGCAATATTTGGTCCAGTAACTTCCTTTTCATGAAAAGACACCTCAATATTTTGATGCTTATTAGAATACTGCCCCATACTTATTTTAAGAGTAGTAACTAAAGAGTGAGATAAATCTCTATTTAAAAGATAAAAAGTAGCCAAAGCAATTGTTGCAGGAACAACTAAGGCTACAAGTACAGCCATATTAACAAAAATTGCTATTGCAGCAAGAACACCATATGCCAATCTTTTTGGCACGCCAGTTTCACTCTTTTTTGTCTTATCTTCCCCTACACTGTCTTGTGTCTTGCTGTTTGCTTGAAATCTACTGCATACGACTAATCCCAGTGCAGTAAAAGCAATATAAGGAAGCATTAAAACTGACAGAGCTAAATTTAATATTTTCTTTTCTGGGCAAGTTCTATTTATTTCCTTAAATATTTCGCTTGATATATTATACCAGGAAGTAAAAAAATCAGAGTTATAATCTTTATAATGAAATATACTGAGTGGAACGTTAAAATTAGCTAACGGCTCTTGTTCTTCCACAGCATCAAAAAATTCTTCTTCCTCTTCTGAAGTAGCAAGACCTAAATTATTCCCTTCTTCTACATTAGAAACAGCTTCCATAGCATCAAAAAACTCTTCTTCCTCCTCCAAAGTAACAACAGATTCTGCTTTACCTAAACCACCACTATTGTTAACAACTTCTTCATAATCATCTGCAACAGCTTTATTCATATTATAACCTTATCCAATTACCTTAAGTATAGCATAAATACTGACAATCTTGCAACTTTATTAAAAATTTAACGCTCAATACTAACACTTAAATCCTGATATTCCTTAGAATAGAAGTTAGTTCCAATTTCTGTATTAATGTCCAAAGATAAGGCAAGGGTCTGCTCTTTTATATATTCAAACCACGTATTTATTGCTTCCTTAATTTTCTCTTCTTCTGTTTTGATTATTACTCTGATTCTATCTGATATATGAAAATCAGCTTGTTTTCTGGTTTCTTGAATGAGCCTCACGACATCTCTCGCTAACCCTTCTAGAATTAATTCATCATTTAGTTCAGTATTTAGAATGACAATCCCTTTATTGTTATCAAATACAGAGGAATATTCACTGTTTGCTTTTAACAATAGTTCATATTCGCCTTTTTCTATAATATAGCTCTCTGATTCGTCTCCTAGAAATATCTGCTCATTCTCAACTTGCTTCCATTTTCCCTCCTTGACATATTGAACTAGCTTCTTGATTTTGTCTGGAATTCTTTTCCCAAGCAGTGGGAAATTTAGCTTTAACTCTAGTGATGCAATACCTTCAAGTCTGTTTACTAATTCCAAGCTTTTTACATTCACCTCATCTTTTATCATCTCCTGGTACTCATTTGAATCTGCAGCACATTGGATCCCAGTGTCAGCTACTTGGATAACAGGAGAGAACTCTGGGATGACAGAAAGCGGTTCACCTTCAAGAAAACTACAGGAAGACTGATGATAAATGATCATACTGCTAAGCGGCTGTCTGATACGTATATTAAAAGTGTTTCTGATCGAAAGTGCAGAGTTGCACACCTCTCTCACTAGATCCATCTTGGCAATGAGCTGACTATCAAACTTCTCTAATTGTGGAAAATTAGCCAAATGAACAGATGTTTCTTCATACTTAAGCCCTTGCCATATATTCTCTGTTATAAGTGGCAACAAAGGAGCTGCAGCTCTTAGTATGTAATAAAAAACCGTATATAGAACATTATAAGCATCAGTTTTATCCTGATCCAAATCACTTTTCCAAAAACGCTCGCGACTGCGACGAATATACCAGTTATTCAGCACTTCAAAAAAATCTATCAGAATTTTGCAAGCCTCTTGGGAGCTATAGCTGTTCATAGAAGCTTGGATACTTTCTACAGCTTCAAAACATTTGGAAATCATGTAGCGATCAATAGTACTTTGATAATCCTTACAAACTTCAGCTTTAATTCCATCTGCATTTGCATACATAGTAAAAAAGTGATAACTGTTCCAAATAGGTTTTATTACGTTTTTCAGAACATCTCGTATTGAGTTTCCTTCTTTATCGAGTAGCAAATTACCACCACAAATAATAGATCCAGAAAGCATAAGAAAACGCAGTGCATCAGAACCGTATCTATCAAAAACCTCCATTGGATCTGCATAGTTATTCAAACGTTTGGACAATTTTTGCCCTTTTACATCCAAAACAACACCGTGGCATATGCAGTTCTTAAATGGTTCCCTATTAAACAAAGCAGTGGACAATACAAAGAGCGTATAAAACCACCCCCTGGTTTGCGCTATGTATTCAGTGATAAAATCCGCAGATTCAAACCACTCCTTATTTTCAAACGGATAGTGGATTTGCGCAAATGGCATCGAGCCAGATTCAAACCAGCAGTCAAACACGTCAGGTACACGGCGCATAACTGATTTTCCTGTTGGATCATCAGGATTTAGTCTTGTTAAAGTATCGATAAATGGTCTGTGCAAGTCGTCTATTTTAACATTAAAATCTCTCTCCAGTTCTTCTATTGAACCATATACATCTACTCTTGGATATCTCGCATCATCTGATTTCCATACAGGGATTGGCGTACCCCAGAATCGATTGCGTGAAATTGACCAGTCGTGTGCCCCTTCAAGCCATTTTCCAAATTGACCATCTCTAATGTGGTTTGGTATCCAATTAACTCTCTTATTTAGCTCTACCATTCTGCTTTTGAATTTTGTAACAGCAACATACCAAGAAGGCATAGTTCGATAGATCAAAGGAGTGTCAGTTCTCCAGCAGTGTGGATAATTGTGAATATATTGCTCAGTCTTAAACCAACTTCCCTGCCCTTTCAATTTTTTTATTACTGTATCATTGGCATCAAAAACATGAACCCCTGCCAAATCTGAAACTTCAGCAGTAAATTTTCCACTGTTATCAATTGGACAAATAACTGGAATATCATGGCTTTGGCAAAGGTAAAAATCTTCCTCACCAAATCCAGGAGCAGTATGCACAACGCCAGTACCGTCTTCTTCCGTCACATAATCAGCAATAAAAACGCGAAATGCATTTTTTGTGTCTTTAAAATAGTCAAACAGTGGTTTGTAAGAAAGACCTGCAAGATCATTCGCTTTAAGTTTTATATTGCAGTTTTCATATGGAATATTGTTTTGTTCAGAGTGGCTGATAAATTTCTCTAAGTAGCTTTCAGCAAAAATGTATATTTCACCATTCATTGAACTTCCTTCACTACTCCCTGTCATCCCAGTGCCCAGACACTGGGATCCAGAAATAGATTCCAGCGTCACGCGCTGGAATGACATCAAAGGGTGGACTGACACTGCACAATACTTAATATCTTTTCCTATTGCTAAAGCCAAGTTGCTCGGCAACGTCCAAGGAGTTGTAGTCCAAGCAAGTAATTTACACTTTCGTTTAACACTTTTAAATTGCTGTGGGTTTTCTAAAAGCTCAAATGCAACAGTTACAGCTTTGCTAACTTTTTCTCTATACGCGTTATCAAGCCTTGTTTCGAAATTAGATAATGGAGTTTCGCATGCCCAGCTATATGGTACAACGCGCACTGATTCATACACCAGACCCTTATCATAAAGCTGCTTGAATGCCCACATGACCGACTCCATGAATGATTTATCCATAGTCTTATAGTCATTGTGAAAGTCTACCCACCTTGCTTGCCTATTTACATACTTCTCCCACTCTGATGAAAATTTCATCACAGAAGTACGGCAATGATCGTTAAATTTATCTATACCAAACTTCTCTATCTCAGTTCTACCAGATATTCCAAGTTCTTTTTCTGCACCCATCTCAGCCGGCAATCCATGGCAATCCCAGCCAAATCTACGTTCAACCCTTTTTTGAAGCATAGTTTGATATCTTGCAAATGCGTCTTTGATGAAACCAGTGAGTAAATGTCCATAATGCGGAAGTCCATTTGCAAACGGAGGCCCATCGTAAAAGACAAAACAATTATCCTTGGAACGTTCTTCAACTGACCGCTCAAAAACTTTGTTTTCCTGCCAAAATTTTATGATTTCCTTTTCTAACGATAAAAAATCAGGACTACTTACTGTATCAGGATAATGCTTTGACTTCATGTTCGCTATGTAAAACTAAAGAATATAGGGCTTTCTGAAAAATTACAAATTCAAAAATATTTCCGTAGCTCACACCCCAACAAACTATTCTGCCGAGCTTCCAATACCTTTTTTTAAGTTTTACTTGCAGTTTTTATTGTTTTACTTAACATTAACCCAAGCTTTAGGGGTATTTTATGGATCAGAAGACAGATAAGTTTCCACAATTTTTAAAAATGTTGTGCTTTGTTGAAATGTGGGAACGTTTCTCTTACTATGGAATGAGGGCACTTTTGGTCCTATTTTTGACTTCTCACTTAGGTTTCACTGATAAGAGGGCCTTTACTATTTACTCATTATTTGCTGCAACAGGTTATGCTATACCAATACTTGGAGGTTTTTTAGCTGATAAGTTGATGGGATTCCGCAACATGGTGTTGCTTGGAGGGATAGTGATGATAGCAGGTCATGCTTGCATGTCATTGGTTAAGTTTGAACCAGGTTTATTATATTTAGGTTTATCTCTAATAGCCATAGGTACTGGTATGTTTAAAGGGAACGTAACTAACTTACTTAGTTCATGCTATGGCAAAGACGATCCTGAACGTAGCAGAGGCTTTACTTTATTTTACGTAGGTGTGAATATTGGAGCAATATTGGCTTCTATTTCATGTGGTTATGTAGCCCACTTGTTTGGCTGGCACTACGGCTTTGGTTTAGCTGGTATTGGGATGTCTATAGGGCTAATCTTTTTTCTCAAATTTCAGAATCTTTTAGGAGATAGCGGCCTTTCTCCTTATCCAGAGCTTATGAATAAGCGCATATTAGGGATTAAAATTTTTGGTATAGTATTGATAGGAAGCTTTCTGTCATCATCAATAATTGCTAAAATGCTTATACATAGTGAATTTTTTACTAATATGCTCATATTTATTGGAATAACAGCTCTGGGCATATTTATTTATATAATATCTAAATTATCAGCAGAACAAAGACGAAAATTAGTGGCATTATCTATTCTTGTGGTATTTTTCTTGTGTTTTTTTGCTTTAGAAATGCAGCTTGGCTCTTTGGTTAACTTATTCACCGAAAGAAACGTTATTAACAATGTATTAGGTATAACAATCCCAGCTTCAGTTTCTCAAGCCATAAATCCTTTGTCAATTATAATATTTGGCTTTCTTTTTGGAACATACATGAAGTTTAAGCAAAAATATGCAACTTCCATGT
Source organism: Wolbachia endosymbiont of Drosophila innubila (assembly GCF_021378375.1). NCBI lineage: Bacteria > Pseudomonadati > Pseudomonadota > Alphaproteobacteria > Rickettsiales > Anaplasmataceae > Wolbachia > Wolbachia endosymbiont of Drosophila innubila. Next base: position 314,436 of record NZ_CP076228.1, read on the forward strand.
TTACCCTTGGCCTTCTGACAATGGCTATGTGTTTTTTCACACTGTACATAGGATGTTTAAACTCTAACATTGAAGGTAAAGTAGAATACTTATATTTAATAATTGCTATCTCCTTTATGGGACTGGGAGAATTATGTATTGCTCCATTAGTCCAAGAACAAGCAACTACACTAGCCCCCAAAAACCTTAGAGGAGTAGTGATGGGTATAGTAATGCTGTCATTAGCGTTTTCTAACCTAGCCGAAGTTGCAATATCAAAATTTATGTCAGTTCCTTCAGTAAATGGTAAAATAAATTATTTAGAATCTTTAGAAATATATAAAGAGGGTTTTTTAAAGGTGGGAATATTTAATTTAATGCTCGTTATTGTATTTTTATTCTTCTTCAATTTTATACATAAAGTTGTTACTAACTCATCTTGTACAAAAAATTGATATAGGTAAGCTCAAATTTGTAGGTTTAAGGTATCCGTTCAGCAGAGGTAGCAATTAAATTTTGTAACTTTTGAAAAAGATTATGATTGCATTTTTTCAATACTCTTTGCTTAAGATTTATATTTAACGCTGCTTAAAATCAGTGAAATGCACACCCCAGCAAACTACTCTGCCGAGCTTCCAACACTTTCACATTTACTATTTTGTCCCTGTATTTATCTTCAGAATCATCAATGCACACTGATTGCATATATGGGCTTTTACCAATAATTTGGTTTTGGTGTTTACCTTTTTTATCGCTAAATAGAACAGGTATAGTTTTACCTACCATACTCTGGTTAAACTTAAGTTGTTGCTTACTAATTAATTTCTGTAAACGAAGAAGGCGCTCTGTTTTAACCTCTTCTGGTACTTGATCTTTTCTTTCCGCTCCCGGTGTGCCTGGTCTTGGGCTGTATTTAAAACTATAAGCCTGAGCATATCTAACTTTTTCTACTAATTTCATAATTTCTTCAAAATCTTTTTCGGTTTCTCCAGGAAAACCAACAATAAAATCAGAAGAAAATTCGATTTCAGGTTTCAATTTGCGAAATCTGTCTATTATTTCCAAATACTCCTCTGCGGTGTGTTTCCTGTTCATCGCGTGCAATATTTTATTCGAACCAGACTGCACAGGCAGGTGAACAAACGGCATGAGCTTTGGCTCTTCCGCATGTGCCAAGTAGAGAGATTCATGCATATCTCTTGGATGAGAAGTTGTATAACGAATCCTCTCTAGCTTTTCAATTTTAGCAATATGACTAATTAATTTTCCTAAATCCCACACTTCCCCTTCGCACTCCCCATGGTAAGCATTGACGTTCTGACCAAGCAAATTGATCTCATTTGCCCCATTTGCAACTAATTTCAATGCTTCACGAAATATTTCATTCACTGGCCGTGAATACTCAGCTCCACGAGTATAGGGCACTACACAAAACGTACAAAATTTATCACAACCCTCTTGTATGGCAAGAAACGCAGAAGACCCCTGGCTATTGCCATAGCATTCATCTGGCAATTTATCAAACTTTGCAACTTCAGGAAAATCAGTATTTATTACATGACCTTTACTTCTGCTTGCTTTGACTATCAGCTCCGGTAAGGTAGCGATACTCTGCGGACCAACAACAATATCAACAAAAGGAGCCCTTCTGAACACTTCTTCTCCCTCTGCTTGCGCTACACACCCAGCCACCACTATAGTCATTTCTTTTCGTAACGAATGAATCTTCCCAAGCTCTGAGTAAAGTTTTTCTGCTGCCTTCTCTCTAATGTGACAAGTATTCAGTATCACTAAATCGGCTTTCCCTGCATCACTAACAACGTTGAACCCCAAAGGTTTAATTACATTTTCCATTAAAACGGAGTCATAAACGTTCATCTGACAGCCGTAAGTTTTAATATATAGGCCTTTCATATTTGGTATGTCTTTTTCAAAATTTCTTCACCCTACACGTAAATGTCTAACAGACCAGCGCGTGACGCTAGTGAACTTGCTAGCACAATAGATTTTGACAAAATTATACGAAAAACTGGATCCCAGTGTCAAGCACTGGGATGACAAGAAAGGGAGCACTGGAATTTTTATTTCAGTATTGTACATTAGCCATGCATCTGAACAGATACGAGCTTTCTGCTTTTTTTGGGTAAGGTCAGTCAAAAAGGTTTTACAACAACCATAATAACTATAACTATTATCAATACTGTAACTGCTTCATTTAAAACGCGAAAATAAATATGTGACTTCTTATTCGAACCCATTGCAAAATTTTTCCTATATTTTGCAAGTAGCATATGAATAATTAACATCAAAAGTATTGCAAATGCTTTTACATGAAACCATCCTTCACGATATGCTTCCCTAATAACCATTAGTGTAATTCCAAGACCAAGTGAGAAAAGCATTGCAGGGTTTATGATATATCTAAGTAGCCTCTTTTCCATTGTTTGAAGCAAGCTATCATTTTCCGATCCCGGTTTTACAGTTGCATGGTAGACATAAAGCCTGGGTAAATAAAGCATACCTGCCATCCACATGATAACAGAGATAACGTGAAAAGCCTCAAGCCAGTGGTAATAGTTCATTAGCAAAAATTTAAAATTCCTGGTATTGTGTTAGTTTAATGAAAAAGAAATCGATATGAAAGCAGAAAATTTCACTAAAGAACAGATAATTGGATTCTACAGGAAAATGCTACTCATACGCAGATTTGAGGAAAAAGCAGGACAATTATATGGGATGGGATTAATAGGCGGGTTCTGTCACCTATCAATAGGACAAGAAGCAGTTGCAGTTGGAACTCAAGCTGCATCAAAATTAGGTGACGCTTTTATCACAAGTTATAGAGACCATGGCTTAATGCTCGCATGTGATTCTGATCCAAATGTTGTAATGGCAGAGCTTACCGGCAAAGAAACAGGATGCTCGAAAGGTAAAGGTGGTTCGATGCACGTATTTGACGTTGAAAAAAAATTCTTCGGCGGGCATGGAATAGTGGGAGCACAAGTTCCAATTGGCACAGGAATAGCATTTGCTAATAAATATAAGAAAAAAGATAATGTGGTATTTACATATTTTGGCGACGGTGCTGCAAATCAAGGACAAGTATATGAATCGTTTAATATGGCATCTTTGTGGGAGTTGCCTGTGGTTTACATCATAGAAAATAATGAATACGCAATGGGAACCTCCGTGCAAAGGTCAACTTTAGTAACAGAGTTATATAAAAGAGGAGAAAGTTTTGGTATTCCTGGAAAACAAGTTGATGGAATGGATTTTTTCTCTGTTTATGAGGCTACAAGCGAAGCAGCGGAACACACACGCAGCGGAAAAGGGCCTATCCTGCTTGAAATGAAGACATATCGATATCGCGGTCACTCAATGTCAGATCCTGCTACTTATCGCTTAAAAGAAGAAGTTGAAGATATGAAGCAAAATCATGACCCTATAAGCACTTTAAAGAAATACATGACAGATAATAAAATGGCTTCAGAAGAAGAGTGCAAAGTAATTGATAAGGAAATACGTGATTTAGTAAAAAAGTCGGAAGATTTTGCCAAAAATAGTAAAGAACCAAGCGTTGATGAGCTGTATACTGATGTTTATAAATTTGTTAGCTAATTTTTTTATCCAGAACTGTACAAACATTGTATAGTAAACGATGTCATCCAAATAGCTCCTTCTCCCGTCATCCAAGTGCCCTCCTTTTTTTGTCATCCCAGTGCTCTGACTACTTGGATCCAGCTGAGTTGGTGAGTATAAAAGTATAGCTAACGCAAGCTCTACGTCATGCCGCCGCGAACCGTCATACCGCGATTCATTCGCGGTATCTCTAGATCCCGCTAACAAGCAGCGGGATGACGGTTGTCAGGCTAGCTGTCATCTCAGTAGTCTCCTTCTCCTGTCATTCGAGTAGCTGACACTGGTTCCTTTATGACGGCAGTAGCCCCTTCGGTGTCATTCCAGTGCTTGACACTGGAATGACACCAATAATTGACATTTCACTAGATATTCATTATAAATAATGGAATGCTACAAAGTATAAAAACCATATTAATAGAAGACGATAACGTTAGGCTGGATAGGTACATCAGAAGAATCTTTCCTGATCTAAAGCAATCTGTAATTGAAAAATCTTTAAGGAAAGGATTAATCAAAGTTGATGATTGCAAAGCAAAGTCCAGTGATAGAGTAAATTCTGGGCAAACTATAACGCTGAAGCACTTGAATTATATTGAAAACGCTAATTCTGATCGCAAATATAATGAAAAGTTAGTGAATCTACTAAGAGAGAACATATTATATGAAGACGAATATATACTAGCTATAAACAAACCCGCAGGGGTCATCGTTCAAGGTGGCGTAAAAGTAAAGATTAGCATGAGTGATTTGCTTGACCAAATAAGAGAGGGAGAAACATTTAAAATTGTCCATAGGCTAGATAGAGATACGAGTGGAGTGATAATATTCGCACGCAACGCTAATGTTGCCAGATACCTTATGGAAGAATTTAAAGGACGAAGAGTAAAAAAAACTTATTTAGCATTAACTTCTGGCATACCGAGCAAGGATAGTGGAACAATAGACTATCCATTGGTGAAAAAATATGTTTCAGGTCAAGAAAAAGTGGTCGTTGATGAAAATTCACCTCAGAATGCCACTACGCATTTTTCAATTATAGCAAAATCCAAACACAATGTTGCTTATTTAAAATTACAACCAATTACCGGCAGAACCCATCAGTTACGTGCACATTTAGCTCATATAAATTGCCCTATTCTTGGTGACGGTAAATATGGTGGTAAAAAAGCTTTTATTGATGGGATAGCAAATAAAATTCACCTTCATTCGCATTCTTTATCTTTAAAACTGCCAAACAATAAAGAAATCACTATCACCGCTCCTATCACTAAACACATCGAAAAATCCATTGAAGCGCTATTTTTCGACTGAAACGATTTCACCAATCAACTTTTCTGTCTTTGGCTTTAATTTGAAGCACAGATATTAGGCTAATTAATGCGCAGGCAGTAAGATAAATGCCTGCTGCAAGTTTTGTTTCGGTTTTTTCTATAAGCCACATGCATATGTATGGAGAAAGGCCACCAAAAATTCCTGCAGATATATTATTTGCTAAGCTTACGCCAGTGCATCTTACTTTTGTTGGAAACAGTTCACAAATAACAGAACCATATATTCCAAAAGATGCACCTACTGGTATAGTAATCAATAAGTAAGTTATTATTACGACATAGTGGTTAACGGAAGATAATAATGGTAATACACATGTACCAATCAGAGATAGCATAATCAGTACAGGAATCATTACGCGTTTTCTTCCAACTTTATCAGATAAAATTGCAAAAAGTACCGCAGATGCTGCAAATACAACCTGTATTACTATCCTCATTAAATCTTTAACACTAATAGATAAAATAACTAGCTCTTTTATTGATATATTATAAAACATTATTGCTGCGTAGACAATTGCATTCTGAGCAATTCCCAGATTGATTGAAATAATAAGCGGTCTTTTATAGTTTCTTACTAGTTCTAACAATGGTGAATGTGCTAAATTATTAGCGTACTTATTAGTTTTATATGCTAAGCTTTCTTTTAATATGTACCTAGTTAAAAAACCTATTGTCCCCCAAAAAAAGCAAAAATAAAAAAGCAACTTCCATCCCCATATTTCATAGTTCTCACCTGTAACTCTTTTGCAGATAAATATCATTGTTATGCATAAGAGCGTTCCAAGGGCTCCGCTAAAGGGCTTCATACTTCCTAAGAAACCTAGATTTTTTTTATCTTTTGAATGCTCTATCGTAAATGCTGTATTAATGCTTGTTTCACCTCCTGCAGTTATTCCTTGCACTATTCTACAAAACACAAGCAATACAGGTGAAAGCAACCCTATTTCTTTATACCCAGGTATAATTCCCATAATTGTGGATGATATTGAAATTAATATTACTGAAGTAAGTAAAGTCTTTCTTCTGCCATACTTATCTCCCATATAACCAAAAATTACTGCACCAATTGGTCTAAACGAAAAACCAATTGCAAAAACACCAAGGAATTTGAGTGTACTCAAATAATGATCTTCTGATGGGAAAAAAACGTTGATGATTGTATCTGTTAATACTCCAAAAAGAGTGAGTTCATACCACACAATCATGTTACAGATCATGCCCGATAGTATTGCTTTTTGGATATTATTCATGGTCTTTCAATTTAACATAACCTAATATATCATTAACCGGTGCTCCTTGCTATAAAATTTTTCATTCAATAACCTTCAAGGATAATTCACGTAAATGCTTATCCTCCACCTTGGAAGGAGCACCCATTAGAACATCTTCACCTTGCTGGTTCATAGGAAAACAGATTACTTCACGAATATTTGGCTCATCAGCAAGCAGCATAACTATTCTATCAACTCCTGGTGCTATTCCACCATGAGGAGGAACACCAAATCTGAATGCACGTACAAGTGCACCGAATCTTGTATCAACTTCTCCCCGGCTATAACCTGCAATGGCAAAAGCTTTATACATGATATCCAGTTTGTTATTACGAATCGCCCCACTTGACAGTTCTATTCCATTGCAAACAAGATCATATTGGTAAGCAAGGATATCCAGTGGATTTTTGTCCTCTAAATCTTTCAGACCACCGTGTGGCATGGAGAATGGGTTATGAAAGAAATCGATTTTTTTACTTTTATCGTCATATACAAAATATGGAAAATCAATGATCCAACAAAACTTGAAGATATTATCATCTATAAGACTGAGTTCTGACCCTAAAAGAGTGCGTACTTTTCCTGCAATGTTTGCCGCCTCATTCTCTTTGTCAGAAGCAAAAAATACACTATCTCCTGGCTCTATGTTTGTTGCTTCTCTTATGTGGTTTAGCCTATTTTCATCAAGAAATTTAGCAATTGGGCCTTTCGCAGTTCCACCTTTATCAAACGTTATATATCCGAGACCCTTAGCACCGAATTCTTTTTGCGCATGTTCTATCTTTTTATCAAAGAAGCTGCGTGGTTCCTCTGCTGTTTTAGGTGCAGGGATGGCTCTCACTACCATACCACGCTCAATATTGCTTTTGAAAATATTGAACCCTGAATCACGAAAAATTTCTGTAACATCGCTGATTAATAGTGGATTACGCAAATCTGGCTTGTCAGAACCATACTTAAGCATTGCCTCTTTGTATGTAATGCGTGGAAAATCTTTATCGACAGACTTGCGAGAAAATTTAGCAAACACTCTATATAAGGTAGACTCAATAATCTGAAAGATGTCTTCTTGAGTTACAAAAGACATTTCAAGATCTAGCTGATAAAACTCTCCCGGAGAACGGTCAGCCCTTGCGTCTTCATCACGAAAACACGGTGCAATTTGGAAATATTTATCAAACCCTGAAACCATGAGCAACTGTTTGAAAATCTGCGGAGCTTGTGGCAATGCATAGAACTTGCCAGGATTTAGCCTGCTTGGCACTAGGTAGTCGCGTGCTCCTTCAGGAGAGGAAGCAGTGAGTATTGGAGTTTGAATCTCTAAAAATCCTCGCTCTATCATGAGCTTGCGGAGCTCTGCAATAATTTGTGAGCGCAAAATAATATTGTTGCGGACTTTTTCACGTCTTAAGTCAAGAAATCGATATTTAAATCTCATGTTTTCTGGGTATTCTTGCTCGCCGGTAATGCTTGCCAATATACTTCTTTCTTCTTTTGCTATTTCTTCATCAAAGTGGAACTCAACTTCCGACTCAACGCGCAAATTGTTGACTATCACCTCGATTTCTCCGGTAGAAATAGAGCTGTTTACCGTATCTTCAGTTCTAGCTTCAACTATTCCTGTAACAGTAATTACACTCTCCAATTTTAAATTTGATATCTCATCAAAAAAGTCTTTGTCATTATTAAATACTAGCTGAGTGATTCCGTAGAAGTCTCTTAAATCAACAAAAATTAGGTTACCATGGTCGCGCTTACGATATAACCATCCAGAAAGGGTAACTTCCTTTTCTACATCATTCTTTCTTAATTCTTCACACGTGTGAGTCTTGTAGCAGTTCATATTTGTTTCACTTCTAAATTCTTTAAAAAGTATAGAAATAAACCTTACCACATACAAGCCCATTCGTCAGATATTTGTCCAGTTTACGAAATAGAGCAGTATTACTTTTATACTGTCTTTACTCACACAAAAATTGCACAATTTCTAT